>JACPPM010000041.1 GCA_016191015.1 Acidobacteriota bacterium
CCAGGCTCTTCACATACTCCATCGCCTCTATCCGTTCCTGCATTCCTCCCTTCCTGCTTTCCTGAGAGGGGGTTCGGAGGATCGCGCGCTCTCGAGAGTCTTGCCACTTCGTGTCAACACGCAACTTGTAAGAAACTAACGGTGCCAGAGGGCGATTTCGTCGCTCTGGTCGGCCCCTCCGGATCTGGCAAGACGACTCTGCTCAACCTGATCGGCTGCCTGGACACGCCGGATGCCGGCGTGGTGCGCCTAGAGGGGCAGGAAACCGGGGGCCTTGGTGAGCGGGAGCTGACGAAGATCCGCTCGCTCAAGATCGACTTCGTCTTCCAGCAGTTCCTCCTCCTCCCGACGTTGACCGTGCTGGAAAACGTTCAGCTACCAGCCATCTTCCTCCGCCATAACGATCGCGAAAAACATGCCGCCGAATTGCTGGATCGGGTGCATCTCGGCGCGCGAGCGCACCACCACCCCAAGCAGCTCTCTGGCGGTGAAATGCAGCGCGTGGCCATCGCCCCGGGCGCTGATCAACGGCCCGAAGATCCTGCTCGCCGACGAGCCGACCTGCGACCTGGACTCTCGCAATGCCGAGATGATCATGCAGATCTTCCTCGACCTCAACCACGACGGCCTCACGATCGTCCTGGTGACCTACAACACAGAGCTGGCCCAACGCGCCGGACGCGTGATTCACCTTTTCGACGGTCGCGTCGTCGTGGCGGCGTAGAGTCTCGGACCCAATTGAAGATCTGTGGTGCCGTGGACGGAGGCCCGTCGGCGCGGTGTCCTCGACAACGTCGTGGGGAAGTACTTCCAATGCGGAGTCTTCCTGGGGGGCTTTGCCCCCCGGAACACCCCGGACTACGGCGCTGAAAAGCTCGTCGCGCTGAGTAGCAAGACAAGAGGCTCTTGCCCCAGTTGCAGCACCAACTTGACGCCTCGGCCCCTACGTCCTATCTTTCCCTGTGCTTTCGATTCAAGCTCTCGGGCTGACTCGCGTGTTTCCCGGTGCTAGCCTGTCGGCTCACAGGTTCGGCTAGGGGGTATCCCGAGAAGCAGATCCTATGGCTCACCCAAAAGCGACCATGAGAGCAATCGTCCAGGAGGGCTACGGGTCACCTGACGTTCTGCAACTTCGGGAGATCGACCGGCCAGTCGTCGGTGTCGACCGTGTACTAGTAAGGGTGCGCGCGGCGTCCGTCAACGCAGCGGACTGCCACCTCCTTCGCCTGCCGCACCCCGCCAACGAGCGCATCCCCATGCCACCGTGCAACAAGGAGGAATGCCACAATGACTGCTACCCCGGTCTCAAGCGAAGCTAATCGGCTCGCACAGACGAGCGCGCCGGTACAGACGTACGCGAGGATCGGTGGAATCCTGGCCCTCATCTCGCTCGTGGCGGGAGGCTTCGGTGAGGCCTTCGTTCCGTCCGTACTCATTGTGTCGGCCGATGCCACGGCCACAGCGAACAACATCATCGCTTCCAACTCTCTGTTTCGCGTGGGGTTCGCGAGCTACCTCGTCGAGGGGCTGTGTGATGTCACGCTCACGCTGGTCCTTTACGCATTGCTCCGGCCGGTCCACAGGGATCTTGCCCTGCTCACGGCGTTCTTCCGGCTTGTGGGCACCTCCGGCTTCGCCGTCGCCGAGCTCTTCTACTTTGCAGCGTCCCCCATCGTGGGGGGGGCTGATTATCTGAAGACCTTTTCGCCCGATCAGCTGAATACCCTCGCGCTGCTGTCGCTCAAGATGAGTGGATATGGCGCGGGGATATTCATGATGTTCTACGGAGCCGGTTCCGTTCTCCTCGGGTACCTGATCTTCCGTTCGGGGTACCTTCCCAGGGTTCTGGGCGTTCTGCTGGCGATCAGTGGTGTCGGATTTGTTACCAGTACATTCGTGGGGATCCTGGCGCCTGGATACGCGTCCCCCATCCTTCTCATGCCCGCGGCGCTCGCCGCCCTGGCACTGACCCTGTGGTTGCTCGTAAGGGGGGTCGACGTTCCGAAATGGCAAGAGCAAGCAGGGGCTGCCCACTACCGGAGCTTGTGACCGCCGGTCCGCTCCAGCTCACCCGTTATCCTTGGGCTCAACATCGGCGCGCGGACCATGTCGTCACTCGTCGCTTTTCTTGCAACATCGACGTCAATTGGAGAGACGCTCGGCCAGCTCAGTGTTGGTTCGTGCCTCGGCTTCGATTGCTCGGACCGCCATGGCCACTGTCGAATGCCGTCGGCCGTATCTCCGTCCGATTTCCACCGGCCGGAGTCTTGAGTGCATGCGCTGCGCGTAGAGCAGGAGACAGCCTCGACGTCGTGCTTGCACTTGTCCCGGTCCCGACTGGATCGTTCAAGTGCCGCTCGAGTCCCCACCCACTCGACCGCCCGCGGCCCACCCACATGATTCCGATGGCGTGACGATTTCTAGCCTCACTCAGTCACACCCCTTGGCTGGGCGCTAAGAGCTCTCTTGTGCCACAGAAAGGTTTCGCTGCTATCATGATTGGTGGTGAGCAACGTTCCCAGCGTCGCGCGGTCGTTTCGGCCTGGTGCGGCGGCTTAGCTTCAACGATAGGCACCTGGGATGTTGACGGATATTTGAAAAAGCTAAGTAGCTACTCGGGTGGCGTAGAAACTGAAGTGAAATTTACCGCGGAGGTGCAGAGCATGCACAGGAGGGAAGAAATGGCCAATGGACGGCCGACGTTTGTTGCTCAATTTGGATGTGCTCGTTCTGAAGGACGCAATCAAAAAGGACGTCTCCGCGTCCTCTGCGTCTCTGCGGTGAGATGAATGTTCGGCCCTCCCATCCCCAGCCTGGAGGAGACAGTCACGGGGGGCATCCGCATCGTGCAGCTACCTCGTCCACTACTTGGGCGCCTACAGCAATTAACACAGGGCATGTGAGCTGGCGGGCGCCGCGGAATCAGCATGCACTCCAGTTGGCGGCTCCGAGCCGATCTCCGCGAGTGCTTGGCGCGATGCACCCCGCCGATCGTCGGCCCGCCTGATCCAGAGAGTCTGGCAAACGAACCCCCTGATCTGCGGGAAATGCGGCGGTCAGACGAAGATCATCGCCTTCATTGATGCGAAAGACCACCCCAGATGTGGTGGCGGCAATCCTCGGCCACATCAAGTGGCGCTTCGATGTCTTGCTTCTCCCGGCTCGCCCGCCTCCGCTTGCCTACTCCGAGGAACCCGCCGGCGTTGCCACCGACTCCTACTACATCTGATCCCGCTCGGAACGCCAAAGCGGGGAGAGTCTGTCTCCACGCCCCGCGCAGCCCCCCTCGCCGAACACATTATCTCCGGATTGACCATCACCTGTGCTGCTTACAGCCTCCCTTCCATCGAGAACCTGGTTTACAAATCAAGCCGCGCGTCCTATATTTGGTGCACGTCATCAGCTGCACAGGAGGTGCCGAATGTCTGCCAAGAGCCGACTCGTCTTGATGCTCGGGCTGTCGCTCGCCGCGGTGGTTCTGTGCCTGTGGCACCAGTCGTCTGGCTGGTCTCGCTCGCTTGCCGCTCCCGGGCCCGGAGGCGGCATGAGAGATGTGTCCGCTTCGTGGGGTTCTGATGGGCTTGCCCCTCAGAACGTGGAGATCAAGATCGTTTCCGAAGGGCCGACTCTGCCCTTCTGCATACGAATTTGCGTCCAGGTCAAATCCGATGGACAGACATGGCCCGGCATGAAGGTCAACTTCAAAGTGACCTCTGGCCCGCACAGTGGCAGGACCTGCACGGGTGTCACCCCCTCCAATGGCATCGTCTGCTGCGAGTTCTGCGCCGATGGAGTGTACTCGGGGAAGGATGAGATCGTCATCGAGTGCGAGGGTAAGACGGTCGATACCTACATCGACTGGGGCGAGGAAATTGCTGAGCTTGAAGAATGGCTGGAGGAGTACGGATGCCTTGGCTATTTCATCCCTTGAGCTCACGGCATCCAACCCAGTGCGAATAATGAATTGACCCGGCGGGACGTCCGACACAGATGACCTCGATGGAAGCGAGGGAGGGAAGATGAACCTGAATGCTCTCGTTCGATCTCCGCGGTTTCCGCGGCCGGCGCCGCTGATCGTTTTCTCGCTCCTGCTGGCCGGGATGGCACTATCGAACGTATTCAGCGTTTCGCGTACCGCTGACTACGTCCAGACCGGTCTGGATATCTCGGCCAACACCACTCTCAACGTCACCTTGCCGAACGGCAAGATTGTCTCTGGGACTGTTCAAGACTCTTCGGGAGGGGCGGTTGCCGGCGCACTCGTCGAAGCGATCTCGTCGGACGGTTTCGCCAGCCCGTTCGCCGCTGCTGGCGTTACCGGGACCTTCCAGCTTCCGGTCCGTCCGGGGACTCATCGTCTTGAGGTTCGTCCACCGTTCGCGACGACCGATGATCTTGCGGATTTCCCAAGACTGGTTCCGACGACTACGGACACGTACACGGTCAACAAGGATCTCCCGGTCGGGAGTGTGATGATCCCCGACGGCTACATCGTCACGGGCATCGTCTCTTCCGCGTCGGGCAGCGCGACGAACGTTGCCGGCTGGTTGTTCGCCATCCCCACCGGAGGGCTATCGCCGTGGGGGGTGACCCCGGCGGTTTTCGGGACGGGCGCGCAGGCGAGAACGTTCTTCGTGGCGCTTCCTGCCGGCCGCTACAACCTCTCTCTGATCGCCGTGCAAGGGTTCACGTCGAAATGGGATATGGTTCCGATGACGTCCTATGGAACGAACAAGGTGACGGTGTCCAAGGACATGACCGCCAACATGAAGATCCCCAGCGGCGCAAAATTCACCGGAAGCGTGAAGGACAAGTCCGGGAACATCGTCAACGGCGCTCTGGTGATCAAGAAGCGGGGGAGCAGCCCGCTCGTCGACGGGGGAACAACGGTGATGCTTGTTACGAACGGGGCGTTCATCGGCTACCTGCCTAAGGGCCAATACGACGCGATGTTCATCCCGATGTTCAACGACGCCTACACGGGGCTCGCCACGAAGACTGGCACTTCCTTCACGATCGGGACGAGCGCGAGCACGCTGTCGATCACGGCCGACAACGGTGTGATTCTCTCGGGGAAGATCACGAATGCGAAGGGCAAGGTTGTGTCCACCGCGTCGATCACTGCGTTCCCATCAGGCGCGGACCCTGAGGATCTCACATCGCTCCCGCTGACTGCGAAGGCTGATTCGAAAACCGGCGTCTACCGACTCAGCGTACCGCCCGGCACGTACGACATTCAGGCAGTGCCCAAGGGATTCGGCGCGTTGTCCGAGATCGAACGGCTCGCGGCTACTCTCCGCTAGCTGTGCCTCCGCGCTGCGCTCAAGCGGCGGTGAATGAAGAGCAGTGAGCCGAGCACGAGGACGCCACTGACGATCTGACTCGTCGAGAGCCAGACATAGTGGTCCGCCGGGTGCGACGCCAGGTACTCACTCAGGCTCGTTTCCACCCACACGAGCCGGCTTCGGACCTGGGGCCCGAGCTGGAGAAGGAGCTGCCCGCGCGGGTCGTCTCGGATCGTCTCGACGAGGAATCGCCACTGGGCATAGGCTCCGAGCACGATGCAGAGGATGACGCCGTCCCGGCGACGAGTGCGGTTCGCGATCCACCAGATCGCCGCGAAGAGCACCACGCCGAACAGGGCCTCGTAAAGCTGGGTCGGATGGCGAGGGACCGCTTCCGGCACGCCCGGCGTGCCTGCGATGAGCGGCAGGTGAGGCCCCTCGGCCGGTAATCCGACCGGGAAGCGCACACCCCACGGGAGGCTCGTCGCCGCTCCGTAGCAACAGCCGGCCATGAAGCAGCCGATCCGGTAGATAGCGATGCCTGCGGGGATGGCTGGGGCGATGGCATCGGCAATCGGCCATACCGGCATCTTGGCGACGTACTTGACATAGAGGACGATGACGGCGATGCCGAGGAGACCTCCGTATCCTACGAACCCACCTCGCCAAAACTGGACAGCCTCGGCCGGGTCGCCCATGTACATGCGCGCATTCACGGCGATGAAAAGGAGCCTTCCTCCGGCGAAGGCCGAGACGAGGACGAGAGGAGCCAGCCAGAAGAGGCTCCGCAAGTCGAGCCCCTCGCGCAGCGCGCGCCGGTACGCGAGTGTGGCACCGACTGCGAACGCGAGCGCGGCCATGAATCGATAGCTGCCGATTGTGATGCCGCCAACGCGGATCAGCTCAGGGTACATGCACCGCGCCTCAGAGCAGCCATCCTCGGCTCATTCGTCGGCAGCGCCTCGAATGAGTGGCTCGCTGACGCTCGCAGCCAACGTGGACGTAAACGTAGACGCGGACGGAGACGAGCAAGGAAGCCCGGCCACGACCACCTCTACGACCACGTCTACGATTTCCGTCCCGATGCTCCCGGCAACAGGTTGTCCGAATGAGACCGCTAGGCGGCCTCTATGTGAAGACCATCGTATCATGCCGCGACCGCATTTCGTCATTTCGTCGATAGGGCCAGGTCTTCACTGTTTTGTTGGGGGAGCGGTGGGCTAGGATGGACGTATGGCTCGGCCCACAAGAATTGAGTTTGACGGGGCGCTGTATCATGTGACGTCCCGCGGAGTTGCGCGCATGCCGGCATTCGTCGGCGATTCCGACCGGATAGAGTTCCTCGACATTCTTTCCGCGTTGGTCGGTGATGGTCATCTCATTGTGCACGCGTTCTGTCTCATGCCGAATCACTATCACATGCTCTGTGAGACGCCCGGAGGAGACCTTGGCCGGATGATGCGGGACCTCAACGGCCAGTATGCCCAGGGTTTCAATCGACGCCACCGGCGCGTGGGACATCTCTGGCAGGCTCGCTACAAGGCGATCCTCGTCCAGGAAGGGGAGTACTTCCTTGAATGTTCGCGCCACATCCACCTCAATCCGAACCGGTCAGGTTTGACGAGGCCAGCCGAGCGCTACCGGTGGTCGAGCTATCGCAACTACGTTGGCGCTCCGGTGTGCGTGGAATGGGTGACGACGGGGAGGACTCTAACGGAGTTCGGGGGGGATCGCCGACGTTACGAGGCTTGGGTTGAGGCCGGCAGGGGTGAGAAGCCAGTTGATCCGTTCGAACGAGCCGTTGCAGGATTGGCGCTGGGCGGAGAGGAATTCACTCGGCGCCTCGTGCACCGCATGAAGGCTGCGGTGGGGAGAGAAGAACCATCTGCCCGGCAGCTTCTGCGGCTCCACGAAAAGAGAAGGAGCCCTCAACAGATCGAGCAGGCGGTTGAAGAGGTGTTTCGCAACGAGCATCCCAGGCGCCGGGCACGGATGTTCCTCTGCGCCCAGAGGCTGTATTCTCGGATGACCGTACGAGAGATCGCTGAACGATACGGGAAAGGCTCGTCCGCTGTCTCAATGGCGGTGAAGGCAATCTCGAGGGAATCTGAGAAGGATCCGAGGTCAGCTGAGAGACTTCGACAGTTGGGTCGACGCTTGATCACGTAAAGTGAAAAATGAAGACTTGGCTCTACACCCGGAGAGTGGGGATCATCAGCCTCGGGCTGATCGCGGTGGCATGCTCGACGCACATGGGGCGAGTGAACCGTGCGATCAGAGAATACGACTCCAGTCTCACGCTCGTGTGCTCTGTCGAGTCTCCCGAACTCACCATCGGCCAAGAGATCGTGCTTCACCTGACTCTGCGAAACCGTAGGGCCGAAAAGGCGATCGCCGCGTGCGTGGGCGTGACGCGACGCTATCGGTTCACGGCCGTGCCGTTCGAGGTACGAGACCGAAGGCCGCCAGTAGCGGACTCCGGCCTCGTGGTCGATCATCCGTACTGCGACAAGCCGTTCAGTCTTGGCCCTGGCGAGGAGTTGTCATGGACGGAGAAGGTGCGGGTCACTGATGTCGGCAGCGGAGCAGCTGAGGTGCAGGCTTCCGTGTCGGTCGTCTATCCGAGAGACTGCGAACCGCTGTATGGCTGTTACGACACGATGATCGCAGCGGCACCAGTCGACGTGACGCTTGGAAGGTAGGCATGGTTCGGGAGCGGCGGGGCAGCCCAACAAAGCGATGAAGCTGACGAAGCTTTCGCCGGCACCGTCACGCGGCGGAAGTGCCGGCTGATGCCCGCGCCGTCCCATTTCTGACGTGTGCACCGCTTCGCCGCTTATCCCGGGTGTTGGGCGCCTAAGGAGCATCAGCATGACCGAGGTCACCATCAGCCGTCAGATCTCGTCACCCGGGCCAAGGACGGTGGCTTCGTTTTCGCGCTGATCGAGGAAGGTCCATGGGATCCACCCGATGTCGACGTCAAGCTTCTCGCCCTTACGAGGCGCATCTCCGACTGCGTCACTGGCCTCATAAACGGCAGGCTCGCTGAACGTTTCCCCGCAAGCAAAGGCTGTCCTGCCGTTATTCAGGTCAACTCGTTCGAAACGCCACGCGAACGTGTTGCAGCCCTGCTTGTGAGCCTTCAATCGCAGTTCACATCCAACGCGGATCCAGCAGAAAATCGAGGCCACACACTTCATCACTTCCCTCTCACTCCGTCAACAGTGGGTGGATTGGGCCACGGTAATGGCTGCACAGTCCAAGAAGGCCGAGAATACCGAGTCATCCGCCCATCAGCAGTCCTTCCTAACGCGGCGGAGCCGCAACCAAGCAGGTAGACGCGGGCACGCGGGATGGCCCTTCCCGACTCCTCTCAGGAAAGCAGGAAATTAGGAAGGCAGGAAGGGGTCTGTTCGATGCCAACCTGAGCTCCGGAGATGACTGCTCCGTTCCTGCATTCCTCCCTTCCTGCTTTCCTTAGAGG
>JACPPM010000003.1 GCA_016191015.1 Acidobacteriota bacterium
CTGCTCGGTCAATCGCCGGGCGCGGCGTGCTCGGGTCGCTTATGACAGCCGTCCCACACACGAGTCAACAAGCTCAAGCATCTCTTGACAGAAAGAAATCTCGACCCCTTCGGTGCCACGATGAGCGTCGCATCTGCGCTGGGCCCGTCACTCAGGCTTTTCCCGCTTTTGCGTTTTTAATTTTGCATTCTTAATTCCTGAATCCGCGCGTCTTAAGCGCGGATTCAGGTGAGACTGCGGCTCTTGACATAGATCGCCGGAAAGCTCTCCTGGTGGTAGAGCGAAACGTACAGGCGGCTCGATATCAGCGAGCCCCGACTTCCGTTCTCGCCTGGATCCGTCCGCGGATCCTTTCGCGTGCATCATCGCTGAGCGGGATGCGACGGCGCGCGGCTTCGCGGAAGTACTCGTCAGGATTCCGGCAGAGGCCGTCGGGCGTCGGCGCCAATCCCTTGTGGACTCTGGCGGCGTTCAGGAAGGGATAGGGTTCCTCAGCCAGCTCGGGACTTCGGATGAAGTGCTGGAAGGACCACCAGCCCCCGACGACGAACCAGACGGCCAGGATAGCGAGTCCGCGGCGCTGCCACGTTCGCATTGCTGTCGGCTGACGGCGGACGCTCTGCCAGAGGAGTGCGACCCCGAGGCTCATCCCCATGACAAGGGCGGTCATGAGAACGCTGCCCGCCCATCCCAAGCTGTGGCGCACAAGCCCCGTCGCGCTGCTGACTCGCTCGGAAAGAAGAACGCCGAAAACCAGGATCAGGTGGAACATGTACACCAGCAGTGATTCGCGGCTTGCGGCTAGGACGGGGTTTGGTCCAGGCAACCTGGGCCTGAACGCCTCCAGCGCACCCATCAGCGCGCCGGCCAGACAGACGATCCCTGCGCGCTGCGCCACACTCGGCAGGGTCGTGTTGTGCAGTCTGCCCAGGTCTTCGAGTGCCCACGCGCCACCCGGCAGCCAGCTATGGGACATCAAAGTCCCCCAGATCGTCAGCGTGACACCCAGGACCGAGAGAAGGAACAACCATCGCCCTTCGCTCCATCGCGCCCGGCCGTCTCTCATAGGCACCACTCGCCAGTACCGGTAGAGCACCCCGAGGACGGATCCGAATGCGGCAAAGGCGAGCCACGGAAATAGTGGAAAGAGCGCCTGCACACCCCGGTCGGCATTACCGTTGACGAGGCCGCGGATGGGCAGCCACCAACCGTCGGCCACGCCACGGCGCCACAAATACGGACTGACCCATGCGACGCCGACGGCACAGGCGAGCGCCGCGAATGCGAACGCGGCGGGCCGGCGTACCAGCCGGGCCAGGAGCTGGAGGATGAGAAGACTGAAAACAATGCACTGCAGGACGTCGATCTTGAAAACCTCATGCAGCTTCTGGGGCGTCGAGAGCACGGACCACGAGGCCAGATTGACTCCGGGCGCATGCAGGATGTAGGCGCAGAGAAGGACGAAGCCGAGACGTCGCGCGGTCTCCGGCCAGAACCGTCGCAGGGTCCCGTCCGGTTTGAAGGTGCTGAGCACCAGGCTGTAACCTGCGCAGAGAATGAAGCTGGGTGCGACCAACCCGTTGACGAAGCTCAACCAACCCGGAACCCATCCCTTGTAGAGCCAGGCGTTGACAACATGCACCTCGATCATCACGATCACGGCCCAGCCCCGGAGCTGATCGATCCACTCGCAGCGCTTGGAGGGACTGCGATCTTCCCAGAGGCTTGGTAGCACGGTGACTCCGTCTTTGAGAGCTGACGCGGTACGGAACACGAGACACTGATCGCCGAATCTCAGCGGATTGTAGGGAGGAGGACCAACAACGTCAAGGGCAATCCTCTTGTCATCGTAATGCGTCAGTCTTACGGGCTTGATCGGTTAGGCTGTGACGAAGAGGGGACATCGGCTCTCACCGAGGGTCTTCCAAACATTAAGCCGCAATGAAGCTCTGAACCGATCTTGCGGCTTTGCGGCTTTGCGTTGGACCGCAACAAGAATTGCCTCCATCTGGTTCAAGGATAGACACACGCCCCACTCCACTGAAGCGTCTCGGAGACTCAACCGTCATGGTTGTGCCCCGCCGCGTTGGGAGATAGCCTATTGCCTGTACTTGAGAGTGCGACCCTCCCGTGCATCTGCGTGTTTCCCCCAGAGTCGATTCAAGTGCTGCGACGCCATCTATGGCCGGGGAACGTCCGCGGATTGGCAAACGTCGGCGGTTGACCTGAGGCTCGGGCGCGCATTCGGCGCTCTCTACCTGCAGGAACTCGATGACATCCGAGGATTATCCGAGACGGCGCCGAGGGATCTAAAGATCTACGAACGCTCGAGCGAGGACAGCCGCCGCGCGAGGCGCCGGGAGGGCGAGGCTCCTGCCGAGCCGTCACCCCATGCTTCCCAACATGATCCGGCGTGGCGCCCGCATGCCCTACGCGCGGATTCCCGCAATCCGTCGTTGCCCCTACAGCTTGCCGGCTACAGCGTTGTTGGTCTCGTCGTCCTCGGCCACCGCGCCAAGCGCGTCAATCACGCCCAGCAGGTACTTGTGCCTGCTCCCTTTGGTCGCCCTCACCTTGATTGCAGAAATTTGCCCTGGTGAGAGCGCCCCGATCGTCACTGTCGTCACGAGAGTGGATCGTTTGCCGACCGCGACGCCCTTGGAAAGGTAGACTTTGACAACGGACTGTCCGCTCCCTGCGTCGCCGGCGTTCGTGCAATCCAACGTGCCCCTGATCCGTCCTCCCTTCACGCTCAACTTGGACCAGTTGCCGGTGAGATCAGGTGCTGCTGGTGAGCTGCAAATCGCGGCGTTCGATGCCGGAGAGGGTGACGCGCTGCTCGAGGAAGGCATCCCTGCGATCGCTGTGTCAGAGACTGCGCCGCCGGTCGACGAGCCGCCGGAGGGAGTATTCGTCACGGTTGCAGCCGAGCCCAGAACGAGCGCTCCGCAGCTCGAGTCGATGTCACCGCTCGAGGAAACTCGGAGGGCGAGAAGATCATTGTTCCCGGCACCGAACGAGCCTGTGCGACCCACTATCGCGTACCCACCCCCGCTCGTCTGCCGCGCACATGATGCATCCTCACTGCCGCTGCCACCGTAAGTCTTCTGCCATGTGATGCTGCCCAAGCTGTCCAGCTTCAGGCACCACGCGTCGTAGCTGCCAGCCCCGAACGAAGCGGTCTCGCCGGCCAGGATGTAGCCGCCATCCGTTGTCTGCTGGATCGATTGGGCCGTGTCACTGCTGCTGCCGCCGTACGTTTTCTGCCAGGTGGCATTGCCTGAGCTGTCGAGCTTCAGGCACCACGCGTCGTAGGAGCCAGCCCCGAATGAGTGAGTGTAGCAGGCCAGGACGTAGCCGCCATCCGTTGTCTGCTGGATCGACTGGGCCGTCTCATGGCTGCTGCCGCCGTACGTTTTCTGCCAGGTGACGTTGCCTGAGTTGTCGAGTTTCAGGCACCACGCGTCGTAGCCGCCAGCACCGAACGAAGTGGTGTCGCCGGCCAGGACGTAGCCGCCATCCGTTGTCTGCTGGATCGACTGGGCCCTCTCGTTGCTGCTGCCGCCGTACGTTTTCTGCCAGGTGACGTTGCCTGAGTTGTCGAGCTTCAGGCACCACGCATCGCTGCCGCCAGCCCCGAATGAAGCGGTGTAGCCGGCCAGGATGTAGCCGCCATCCGTGGTCTGCTGGATCGATTCCACGCTTTCAATGTTGCTCCCGCCGTACGTTTTCTGCCAGGTGACATTGCCTGACCCGTCTAGCTTCAGGCACCAGGCATCGTATGACCCAGCGCCGAAAGACGTGGTGTAACCCGCCAGGATGTAGCCGCCATCGAGGGTCTGCTGGATCGTGAACGCGGCGTCGATAAGGCTCCCGCCATATGTTTTCTGCCAGGTGATGTTGCCTGAGCTGTCGACCTTCAGGCACCACGCATCGTAGTTGCCAGCCCCAAACGACTTGGTGGAGCCGGCCAGGATATGGCCGTCATCGCTCGTCGCTTGGCAAGAATAGCCGTACTCCTGATCCGATCCTCCGATCGCCCTGGCCCATCCGCCTGCCGCCTCAGCCCGCCGATCCACAAGGCCGCAGACCACGAGCGCACCTACTACGCCTATCCATGCCGGTATCATTTTCATCAGGTATTCTCCTTATCGGTCGCGTCGTCCCACCCCACAGCGGACTCAAATCGCGACCTCATCTGTGTACTCGACAACGCCGTCTCGAAGGGGACAGACCCCCCGGGAGTGGCGACATGGTGAGGCGTGTCGGAGTCCGCCGGTCTCTCTCCGCCCAAGAAACAGTAGTCGGATATTGTGCCTTCGGATCTCGCGTGCTACACTCCGCGACGTAGGCAGTTCACGAATGGGCGGGTCAGCGTGTCTACCTGCGTTCGGTAATCGGAGCGGGGCTAGGAAGGCTCATGACGCACGAGCGTGACATCGCGAAGGAACCGGGTCTCGACAGAGGCGCGATCACCGGTATGCTGCGCGAGATCGAACACGGCGACCACGCAGCCGTCGACCGCCTTTTCGCTGTCGTGTACGATGAGCTGCACCGGCTGGCACGCCGCCAACTTCGCTCTGCTCCATCCCAACAGACACTCAGCACCACGGCCTTGGTCCACGAGGCCTACCTGAAGCTCTCGGCTGACGCGGACTGGTCGACTCGCGACCGCTATCATTTCTTTTCGCTGACGGCCAGAGCGATGCGCCAGATCCTGATCGACCATGTACGGCGCCGAACTCGGAAGAAGCGGGGCGGCCGCGATGCAGCCCCATCGCTCGACGCGGACGCGTTGCCAGCTCCAGTGCGCGGCGAAGAGATGATCGCCCTCGACGACGCGCTCCGACGCCTCGAAGCCGATGACGCCGATCTGGCACGGGTCGTCGAATGGCGCTTCTTCGGCGGGTTGTCGGTGGCGGAGATCGCCGAGACGCTCGCCGTTTCCGATCGGACAATCAAGCGCCGGTGGCGGACTGCGCGGGCATTCCTCTACCGTGAGCTGTCGGCACAAGGGCTCGGGTTGTGAGTTGGGATCCCGGCGTCTTCACTCGCGCGCGCGAACAGTTCGAGCAGCTGGTGGAGGCTTCTGCCGCTGAGCGAGCTGAGCGCCTCGCCGCTCTCACCATCGAGGATCCCGCTTTGACGCGCCTCGTCGAGGAGCTGCTCCGGGCCGATGCCAGAGAGGATGGGTTTCTCGAGAGGCCGGCCTCTGAGCTCGCGCGGGAGGCGACGGGCGATGGGATGGCCGATGAGAACGAGACCCTGCCGGACTCGATCGGCGAGCTGGTCGGCCCGTATCGCCTGGTCGCTCTTCTGGGCCGCGGTGGCATGGGCGAAGTCTACCTCGCCGATCGCACGGACGGGCAGTTTGAGCAACAGGTCGCGCTCAAGCTCTTGAAACGCGGGATGGACTCGGATGAGATCCTGCGGCGTTTCCTGCGCGAGCGGCAGATTCTGGCGAGGCTCGATCACCCCAACATCGCGCGTCTGCTCGACGGCGGCGTCGCCCCAGACCACCGGCCGTATTTCGTGTTGGAGCACGTGGCGGGGACCACGATCACCGAATACTGCGCCACTCGTGGCTCGGCGTCGATGAGCGTTTGAGGCTTGTCATCACCTGCTGCGACGCCGTGGCGGCCGCCCATCGGCGTCTGATCGTCCACCGCGACCTCAAGCCGTCCAATATTCTCGTGACAGACGGCGGCCAGGTGAAGCTCCTCGATTTCGGCATCGCGAAACTCCTGGATGAGGATGGCGGGGAGACGAAGCTGACAGGCGCCGCCCTGCTCATGCTGACCCCGGCATACGCTGCACCCGAGCAGATCCTCGGCGGACCCGTGACGACCGCGACCGACGTCTATGCGATCGGCGTCGTGTTGTTCGAGCTTCTGACCGGCCGTCTCCCACACGACCGGCACGCCCCCTCGGTCGTCGATCTCGCCATGCGCGTGTCTCGGGAGACAGTCGATCGGCCGAGCAGTGTCGTGCGGAGCAGCATGACAGGCCTGACCCGCGATCGCCGGCGCCTCGCGCGGCGTGTGGCTGGAGATCTCGACACGGTCCTGCTGAAGGCGCTCTACCGCGAGCCCGAGCGACGGTACGCATCCGCCGCCACGTTCGCCGATGACCTGCGGCGTCACCTCGCTGGGCACCCCGTCGCTGCTCAGCGGGACACGCTCTGGTATCGTGCGCGGAAGATGGCCGGGCGCCACGTGTTCGGTGTGGCCGCGACAGCCCTGATTCTCATTTCGATGATCGCGGGGCTGGCCGGGACAATCTGGCAGGCCCGGCGCGCCGGGAACAACGCGCGCGCCGCCCAGGCGAACGCGCGCCGGGCCGAGCTTGTGAAGGAATTCCTGGTCGGATTGTTCGAGGTGGCGGACCCGGAGCAGTCGGGCGGAGTCACGGTGAGCGCGCGCGATCTGGTCGAACAAGGCGGACGGCGGCTGGAGACCGAGCTCGCCGGTGAGCCGGAAACGCAGGCGGATCTGCTCGAGACTGTCGCTCGCATCGACCGCAGCCTCGGGCTCCTCGATCCCGCCGCGACCCTCGCGCAACGCTCTCTCGACTTGCGCCGGCGGCTGCTCCCATCCGGCGACGCTGCGATCGGGCGCAGCCTCGCCGCCCTGGGTGCGGTCCGGATGTCACAGGGGAAGTTGGAGGAGGCCGAGAAACGCCTGGGCGAGGCTATCGTGGTTTTGCAGGCGTCCGAGCCGCCGGGCAGTCTGGCACTCGCGCGAGCTCGCAGCGACTATGCGCAGGTGCTTTTCTGGAAAGGTGACCTCGCGGGCGCCGAGAAGCTCGAGCGCGAAGTTTACGAAACCATTCGCATGGTGCTGGGCGAGGAGCATGTCGAGACGGCGGTGCATATGCGCAACCTCGGCGTCCTGCTCGAAGACATGGACCGGCTGGACGAGGCCGAGCAGGCGTACCGGAAATCGCAGGCGGTGTTGGAGCGGCGGCTCGGTGCGGATCACGTCAGCCTTGCGCAGAGCTACCTGAACTATGCCGTGCTCCTCGATCGCCGGGGCCGTGTGTCGGAGGCCGAGCCACGATACATGCGATCGCTCGAGGTGCGTCGCAACCGGCTGGGTTCGGCTCATCCAGGTACCGGCCAGTCGCTTCAACTCATCGCCCTGTTCTTTCTCCACCAGGGGCGTCTGGAGGAGGCCGAGGCGCACTATCGCGAGGCGTTGGCCCTGTTCCGCCACATCGATCCGGAGCATTTTGAAGTCGGGAAGTGTCTGAACGGCCTCGGTCTGATTGCCTCGCGCCGAGGTGACTACGCGGCAGCGGAGCTGACGCTGCGCGATGTCCTGGCCCTCTTTCACAAGGTGCTAGGTGAACAGCATCCATTCTACTGGCAGGCGAAAGGGAATCTGGCGCGACAGATCGCTCTCCAGGGTCGTCTGGACGAAGCCCTCGCCGCTCAGCGAGAGGTGCTCGAACGCATCGAGGTGCTCACAGGATCCGAGAGCGCGGAGACCGCCGATGCGCGGGATCGGCTCGCCGAGACGCTGCTCCTGATTCAGAAAAAGGGGAGAGGAACAGCGCCGACGGCGAGCGAATCCGGGCCCAGAACGCCCGAGCATGGCGTCCGTGATTGAGCCGGGCGAGGCCTATTGCGGGTTCTCGTAAAGGCTGATCAGCAGAAACCCGTCGCCGCAAGTGGCGAATTCGTAGAAGTTGAAGAAGCTCTTCCCCTTCGAATTCGTGCCCCGGCCTCCGACTCCCGCATAGCCCGTTTCCAGAGTCAGCCCTTCGGTGGTGCCGGGATCGAGAAAGCGGTCGGCGAAGAGGGCGAAGTCCTCGTCGATTGAGGCGAGACCGCGAATCGCCGCGATCTGCGCGGCATCGAACCCCTGCGCCGCAAGCAGCGCCGCAAGATCGCGTGCGCGCGCAGCCTTGTGTATGGCGGAGTAGGCGTCCAGGACCTGCTGTTCGGTGGGCGTCGGAGCCCCTTCGCCGGCGCGCCGCCCCTGGGAGCGGTCTCCTTCGCCGACCTCGTGGGCGGCGGCCTTCAAGAGCGGGAGGTCGAACTCGAAGCGACCCTTGCCCGGATAGCTCACGCTGCCGGCGACACGGCCGTCGCCGGCCGTGCGAGGCTCAACGCTCCAGTAGGGCCGCCCGGGAGTTTCCGATTCCCGGCCGGTTCCGCCGCCGGGCGTGCCGGAAGCGAAGTATGACGATTTCCCCTCGGCGTTGTAAGGGACTTCCAGGTAGGAAGCCCCGCGTAACTGCACGAGCGCCCGTGACATCGTCACCGGGCAGGGCGAGCCGGCGAGGACAGGCGAGGCGATCGGCTTGCTCGTCACGTAGATAATCGTGCCTGTGCCGCCGGGCGCACTGTAGGCGATGCCGTCGACGCACTCGAAAACGCCGCGGTCGGGATCCTCGAAGTGCCCCTTGACCGGCGGCGGATAGACATAGGGAAGGGGCGCCGATGCCGCTTCACGGGCGACGGGCGTCTCGACGTCTGCGGCGGGCTTGGGGGTGCCGCAGCCGATCGTGGTGGCGATGGCTACGGCGATCAGGGTGACGCGGTGCGGCGGCGCAATCAGAATCTTCATGAGCAAGCTCCTCTCTTCTTCCAAACATTATCTCGACAAAGGAGCCTGCAGGGGGACACACGGTGGCATGTGACACACAGACTTCTCAGTAAGCAAGCCTCCACGACCTGCCGTACCAACAGGCTGTCAAGGCGTTTCTGAAACTGCACATCCAGACGAAGCGCGTTGAGACGTGGCAGAACCGGAGCGAGGCCGCGCCCAGGAGCGGCATCTCTCGCCAGGGCCATCACAGGATACTGAAGCGCTCGCAGAAGAACGCATCTCCATAGGAACTGCGACGCCAGCGGAGTGGGCAGCGATGGCGGCTTCGAATGGACAGGACCGCGGCGGTGCCATGGGGGATGATGGGACGGCGTCAGCCCCCCTGACGAAAGCTAAGTATGGGGCTCCGAGCCCTCCTACTTCAGTCGCATGCGTGCTTCGTCTTCCTGCCCTGGCTGAGGGACCCACTTGGGGAAATCGTCGTGGCCTCCGAACAGGTGATGAGCGTACTCGTGAACCGAAACGGTCTTGCTCCATTCGTAGACGTGGTCTGCGCTTTGGTGCTGTTGCACCCCCGATTCGCTCACGATCGCGACCCCATCATCCGTGTAGAGGGGTTCGACATAGAGCGCGGCATTCCCTGCGCCGAAAAACTTCAGCTCGTACGGGGATGGGACGGCAACCCGGCGGTAGACCACGAAGACCATGTCGACATACCCATCCGGCCTCGGTTCCACGAAGAGATTGAACTGGCTTCCATCCCCGGTCCAGTTGTCGTAACGGGAGAAGTCAACATCGTGGTCCACGCCTCTGAGCACCTCCGGAGTGATATCGCGCACGGACTTCTCGTTGTCCAGGTACCACCGGTCGGACTGCTCAGTCTGCACCAGCTTCGGGTAGAGGTCGATGACGAGATGATGCCGGCCCGTGGAGACCTGATCGTAAAGGTGCCCGATGTCACTGGACCATCTGTCCGCCCAGCTCGGAAGCTGCCCGAGAGGCCATTCGGAGTCAGGCGAATCGAACAGATCTCCGGAGAACTGTACGAAGATAGCGAGCGCCCTGACAGTGCCTCCAAGGATCGCCCGGCGCTCGGCCGACTCATCAGCCTTTGCGCTCGCAGTCCCGTCGCGCCCATCAGTCCGCTGAGATGCTGCTCAGAGATTACGCATCGTTCGTGGTCCACCCGCTCAGCGAGGAATCCGTCAGAACGCTTCGTGCGTATGAGGGGCTCGATGACACGTCCGCGCCGACGTCGGGAACACCCGGCGCACTTATCCCTAACCACAGGCAGGCCGTGAATGCAGGATACGCCATGGCCCTTCCGGAAACGAAGGACCCCGTGATCCGTTATCTGTTCCTATTCGAACCGGAGCGGCGAACACTCGTGTTCTCCGGGGAGGCACCAGATGCCTGGGAGCGTTCCCTGCTCCAGCATCACCTGGAGCTGGCGACCGCGTCGCCGTTGTGCGGGCCGAACACGGTCCGCACGTTTGACCGCCTGGGCTCGCTCCTCGACTTGGGGCCGGTGGAGCCGGTGGATTGGCCGGGCCTGCTCGAGACCGATGCGGAGGGACGGATCAAGCGCCTTTACGGGATCGCATTCGATGAACGCGCCGCGGCGGAATACGTCATGCCCTTCTTGCTCGGCGACGTGCCATCGTGCAGTTACGAAACCCTTCTCCCGGATAGCCTCACCTCCACTTCCGACGTGCGACAGGTCGCATCCATCGTGCTCCGGGACGGAAGAGAGGATGTCATGTTTCGAACGGAGCCGCACGATTCGGGCGGAAGCATAACGGCGGAGCTTCCATCAGACATCCCTTTCGTTGGGTGGACCCTCGAGGTGGCGATGAATCCGGAGGTGATTCGGCCGATGTTCCCATACGGATTGCGCGGGTCTTCCTGGCCGATTCTCGCTCTTCTCTCTGGCATCGTGGTGGGCTCCTCCCTCTTGGCGATCAGATCACAGAGGCGCGATTCCGAGCTTTCTCGCCTTCGGCAGAACCTGATCTCGAACGTGAGCCACGAGCTCAGGACGCCCCTCGCCCGAATTCGGCTCTTCAACGAGCTCCTCCTTGAAGACAGGCAACCGGATGAAGTCAAGCGCCGTCACTATCGTCGCAAGCTGGGAGACGACGTCGAGAAACCGCGCATCATCGAGACCGTCTACGGCTTCGGCTACCGCCTGGCGCACTAGAGCGGGGGCGGACCCGTCGGCGCCGGTCGCCTCGCGCAGGAGACAGCTCAGACGGTTGCTCAGGTCTGCATGGCCATCACCCCCGGGGAGAGAACCCCGGGGGCATTGTATCCGGCGGGGGTGACGCCCTGCTCAGTCCAACGTGAGGCTTTGCAGGTTGATCTGATTTTCCGTCTTCTCGCCCACGACGGTGGCGCGGAGGTGGTCCGTCTTCTTTGTGGCATTCAGTGCGGCCACGACCTTCTGATTCCCCGAGTGGTCGAACTTGATGAACGATCCATCAGCCGTGAGAATTCCGTAGCCGCTTTTCTCACACTGCAGTGCGCACTTCGTCGTATGCTCGTCCGGATCGTCTTTCACCTTGGCGGCGCAGTTCGAATCTACGATTGAGACCTTCTTCCACGTCTCTGTGGCCGCCGCTCCGGGCAGAGCGGTCAGCAGGACGAAAAGGGCCAACGCAAACTTGTTCATGACGGTTCTTCTCCTTTGTTTCGTGAATTGATCTGAGAGCACGGTTCAGGCAGCGTGGATGCGCAGCGCGTCATTCCGCTCCACGGACCTCTCGAGTCGCGAGCCCTGGGCCGCGTCACGCGCCCCCGTCAGGCGCGCCAGGGTGTAGGCCGCGAGGGCGATCTCCAGGTCGCGCACAGCGAGGTCGTAGAACATCCCAGTAGACACCAGGTTGCCGGCGATGCTGACGAGCCAGACCATCGCGACGTAGGAGCCGATCCGGGTCCATCGTGTCAGGATGGCGAGCCCGACAATCATCTCAACAACTCCGACCGTCCTTATGAACACCACCGGGCTCACCGGCAGCAGCCGTTCCGCCAGGGGGCTCAGGTACATTCCCCAATCGGTGAGAATGTTGAAAAACTTGTCGAGCCCTGCCAGGAACGGACCCAATCCGAGACCGATCCGCAGCGCCCACCACGCGGAATCAAGTCCGCGCCCCAACTTCATCGTCGTCATTTTCCCTCCTCAGGAGCGCTCTCTGTGCTCCACCCATACAGAGCGAGCAGCGGCCAAAAGGTGACATCCGGGCAAAATGCTGTAACCTTTTGTTGAGATGTGACTCTGTAGAGGTGAGCGGGCAGATTGGAGTGACAGATGACGCCGAACAACGTCGTACCCGACACGGATCGAGCGAAGCGAGCAGGACTATCCGACGACGAGGTTGTGACTCGCGTGCTGGCCGGCGAGACCGCGCTTTTTGAAATCATCATGCGTCGCCACAACCAGCGCTTGTATCGGGTCGCGCGTGCGATCCTGGGCAACGACGGCGAGGCCGAGGATGTGATGCAGGACGCCTATGTCAGGGCGTACGCGTGTCTCCACCAGTACGCTCACCGGGCTCAGTTCTCCACCTGGCTGACCAAGATCGCCGTGCATGAAGCCTGGGCGCGGAGCCGGCGCCAGCGGCGCGTCGAATCGTTGGAGGTCCTGCGGAAAGAGGAGGGAGAAGACATGGGGGCGTTCGCATCGACGATGCGCGATCCGGAGCGGCAGACATTCGACCGTGAGATGAAGGCCATGCTGGAAGGAACCATCGACGCTCTGCCCGAATCCTATCGATCGGTTTTCGTCCTGCGGGAAGTCGAAGGACTGGGGACCGAGGAGACAGCCGAGTGTCCCGGCGTGTCCGAAGAGGTCGTGAAGACGCGCCTGCATCGTGCCCGTGGGCAGCTGCAGAGAGCGCTCTTTGAACGCGCCGGCGCGTCCTCCACTTCTGCCTTCGAGTTTCATCTGTCCCGATGCGATCGTGTCGTGACAACCGTCTTGCAACGCATCCGTCAGTCACGGACCTCGTGATGCGCGGGTCGATCGCGTGTCCGGCCGGACGGAAAGTGGGACCGATCCAATCCAAACTCTGCAACTGGGAGTACCATCCATGAAGACGACGAAATATCTGCTCATCGGGGGCGGCCTTGCTTCCGGTCAGGCCGCCAAGAAGATTCGTGAACGCGATCCCGACGGCTCCATCACGATCGCCGGCGAAGAGCCTTATGTTCCCTACGATCGCCCCCCGCTTTCGAAGGAATTCCTTCGGGGCGAGAAATCGAAAGATGCGTTGTTTTTCGACCCGCCCGACTTCTTTCAGGAACGGAACATGGATCTCGTACTCGGGAATCCGGTGAAGAGCCTGGTTCCGGCTCAGAAGCGAGTGGAGCTCGCCAGCGGCGACACGATCTCGTTCGAGAAAGCGTTGATCGCCACCGGCGGACGGCCCATTCGCCTCCGGCTTCCCGGCACCGATCTAAACGGCGTGTTCTATCTGAGGACGGTGGACGACTCGATCCGCATCGCAGCAGAAGCCGCGCCCGGAAAACGCGTGGTCATTATCGGGGCTGGATTCATCGGGTTGGAGGTCGCGGCGACACTGGCGCAACGAGGAGTGCAGGTGACCGTCGTCGAAACGATGGCTCACATCTGGGCCCGATTCGCGGATGCGACCATCGCCGGCTTTTTCCAGTCCTATTGCGCGGAAAAGGACATCGTGTTCCGCACCGGCGAACAGGTCACGGAGATTCGAGGGACGGGGCGCGCGTCGGCAGTTGTAACGAAATCCGGCGCCGAGCTTCCCTGCGATTTCGTCTGCATCGGGGTCGGGATTCTCCCGAATGTGGAGCTGGCGCGCGATGCGGGCCTTGCCGTCGACAACGGCATCGTCGTCAACGATCTCCTTCAGACCTCTGATCCGGACATCTACGCTGCGGGCGACGTCGCGAACTATCTCGACCCGATATTTCAGAAGAGGCGGCGGGTCGAGCACTGGGGGCATGCGGAGTACACGGGCCAGCTCGCAGGGCAGAACATGGCCGGCGGTCACGACGCCTACGACCTGGTCACTTACGTTTGGTCCGACATCTTCGATCTGCACCTCGAGTTCGCCGGCGACGAGAGCGAGCGGGACCGGGTGCTCTTGAGAGGCAGCGTCGAGGAGCGTGTTTTCACGGTTCTGTATCTCAAGCAGAACGCTCTGACCGCCTACTTCTCCGTAAACGGAAATGCCAAGGAGCTCCAACCGATGCAGCGGCTGATCCGGCAGAGGAAGGACCTGAGCAACATGATTGCCCAGTTGCAGGACCCTTCCTTCTCGATCAAAGGGCTGCTTTAGTGCCTGGACTCAGAAGAACTTCGAGTCGAGTGCCCTGTGAGGAGGTGACGATGATTCTTCGTTCGTTCCGATCGTACGTCCTGCTGTTGTTCGCAGCGTCCCTTGCAGTGGCAGGGGGCGACGAGGTGACCGGCACCTTGACGGTGAAGGGGAAATCGATCGTGCTCCGGCACGGCTATGCGTCGCTCGACCACGCGGCCGATAGCCCCGCCAGGAAGTATCTGGTGCTGCTGTTGAGCGACGTGGAAGTCGCCGAATCGAGCCGCAGCGTGAAAGGACTTCGGGATCTGGCTCTGAGCGGCAAGGTGCACGGGCTGCGAATCGTCTGGTCGGAGGGCTTCGATCAGCTTACGGTCGCACCGTATCACCGGGGCCTCATCGACTGCGGGCTCACTTCCCGGGCGCGTCCGACCATCGACATCAAGGCATACGATGAGAAGAACCTCGATGCCACGGTGAAATCGAAGATGCTTGGCCAGGACTGGTTCTTCAGCGCTCACATCAAAGCCGCCATCAGGCCGGGCGGATCGGTCGAGATCGAGCCCGAGCTTGTCGAGGTGCCGGCTGAGGGCCAGCCATCCCCGGCGACCATGACCGGCGATGCAACACAGCTCAAGACCCAACTCGGCCGCCTCGGATACGAATACAGCGAAGAGTCTTTCTCGAATGCCGTGAAAGATGGAAGCCTTGATGCTGTGAAGCTGTTCCTGAAGATCGGGATGTCAGCGAACGCGCATGATTCCATGGGAAACCACGTGATGATCCTGGCGGCGACCATGTGCACGCGCCCATCCGAGGATGATCGGACCGAAATCATGAGAGCGCTGCTGGAGGCCAAAGGAGACGTGCATGCGGTCGATCAAAACAACTCGACACCGCTCCTCTGGGCAGCACAATCGTGTGACGCCGCGATGGTAAGCCTTTTGATCGAGCACGGCGCAAACGTGAACGCGAGAGCCAAGGGCGGCGCTACGCCCCTCATGATGGCGAATGTCCTCGGTCGCACCGAGATCGTGCAGATCCTGCAAAGGGCGGGGGCGAAATAGACTGACGAGGCCCAACGCGATCGACTCTCGGGTCGGCGCGAAGCAATCGGCGACATCTGCGAGTCAATCTGTGAAATCTGCGGTTTCCGGGACTTTGCCGTAGCCTTGGGCTTCGGCTCCACGAGATTGACCCTCTCCGGACCGCTATGTTACGCTGACGCGAGTTTTTTCAATGGAGGCGCACAGTGGCTGACGGAGAGTTCAAGGTCAGCAGGATCAAGCTTGTCATCGTCCTGCTCGTCCTGGCCGCAAGCGGCTACGCGGTCTACACGCGGTATATACAACCGCGCCTCAAGAGCAAGGAAGGGCTCAGCAAGCTCCTCAAGACATCAAAGTTTTCTGAAGCCGAGACGCTCCGCGTCGCCCACAACGAGTGGTCCGGATACAACATCAACTACCTGATCAAGGCGCTTGGGTACGATCAGCAGAACAAATTCAGCCTCGAGGTGCAGGTCGAGAACGATCCCGAAAAGGCCTACGCGATGCTGGAGGGTGGCGACATCGACTTGAACGGCACCACGATCGATATGTTCGTCGGGCAGGCGGGCAAGCGGGATCCCGGCGTGCTTCTTTTCAAAGTCGACGACTCCGACGGTGGCGACGCGCTGGTCGTGAATCACGACAAGATCAAGACCCTCAACGATCTGATCGGGAAGAAGGTGTCGTTCGAAGAGGGGTCGCCCTCGCAGTATTTCCTGCTCTACCTCCTGCACATCGGCGGCATCAGCAGCCGGGAGATCGAGCCCAGGCCGATGCCCGTGCCGGAGGCGTTCGAGAAGTTCAAGTCCCGGGACGTCGATGCCATCGTGACCTGGGAACCGTATGCCACGCAGGCTGCCAGCCTCCCGTTCGGCTACAAGCTCCTGACGACGAAGGACGCGAAGAACCTGATCATGGATATCATGTGTGCCAGCCGCAAGGCTGTTCTCGAGAAATCCGATCTCCTCTCGAACTACACCGACGCATGGTTTCGCGCCCTGCGGTATATGCAGGCGAACCCGAAGGAAGCGTACGCGAAAATGTACGAGGGCCATTACGTGAAGGACCCGCCGGATGTGCTGGCCGAAATCTACTCGGGCATTCATTTCACGAACCTGGAAGAGAACAAGGACTGGCTGGGGCTTTCGGAAGGGAAGGTGGAGCAGGCCAGCACGGTCGTGAAGATGGCCGAGAGGGTCTGGATGAGCGAAGACAAGCTTTCGAACCCGGTCGAGCCGGCCAGGCTCATAAACACTACATACGTAGAAAAGGCGGCGCCACCCAAGGCCGATGACCTTTTTGCGGGGGTGACATCCACGGCCGAGAAAGAAAAGATCGCGCCCGTCGCCGAGGCCCCCAAGCCGGTGGCTCCGATGTCATTTCAGCAGGCCGAGCAGAGCGAAAAGATCGTGCAACTGCGGGTGGATAAGATCTACTTCCCGAGCGGCAGCTCGAGGCTGGACCCGAACGCCGAAGCCATCCTCGATGGTGTTGGTGAGACGCTCCGGAACTTCCCACATCTCTACTTGATCATTGACGGTCATACTGATGACGTCGGCGATCTCAACGGAAACCGAAGGCTCTCCCAGGCCCGCGCCGATTCGGTCGCCAATTTTCTGGCGACCAAGTTCCGATTCGACCGCAACCGTCTGGTCCCGCGAGGGTTCGGTGAAGATCGCCCGATCGGCGACAATGCCACGGATGAGGGGCGGGCACGCAATCGCCGCACCGAGTTCCGTCTGGCGCGCCAGGGGGCGGCGTAGGAGTTCAAAGTTCAAAGTTCAAGGAGTGGCAACTGTGTTCCTGAGGCTTTGAGCGTGTCGGCGTTATGTCAGAGCGTGTTTCTATCATGGGGCGGATGGGCTCTTCGCTACGCGCGTCCCAGCACCGCGGGCCCTGTTTTCAACTTTGAACCTTGAACTTTGAGCTCGAAACTCTCAGCAAACAGGAGGTCTCGATGAAACGAGTATTTGCAGTGGCCGTTCTGGCCGCCCTCGCGGCCATGCCGCTTGCGGCGCAGGATTTGCCGGCGCTCAAGATCGCGTTCAACACATGGGTCGGATACGGACCGCTTTACATCGCTCAGGAAAAGGGGTTCTTCAGGCAGAACGGCATCGAAGTCAGCATGAAGATCCTCGAAGACACGGCCAGCAAAGGGTCAGCGCTGATGGCGCATCGCCTCGATGGTATCGGGACCACGGCCGATTCACAGGTAATCTCGGCCTCGCAGGGGATTCCCGGCGTGATCTGTCTGGCGATGGACCAGTCGGCCGGTGCTGATGGGATCGTCGCCGTCAACACGATCGCGAGCGTGAAGGACCTGAAGGGGAAGGCCGTTGCGGTGCAGCCCGGATTCGTCAGCCACTTTTTCCTGCTCTACCTGCTGGATGAGGTCGGGTTGAAGCCCGCGGACATCACGGTCCAGCCGTTCGAAACAGGAGATGCCGGTGCCGCGTTCGTAGCGGGACGGGTGGATGCCGCTGTGACCTGGGAGCCATGGTTGTCGAAGGCGCGTGAGCGGAAGGACGGCCACGTCATCGTGACGAGCAAGGAGAAGCCGGGGCTAATAGTCGACGTGCTGGCCATGCGCGATGACATCATCAAGAACCGCGCGGCCGACGTGAAGAAGCTGATCAAGGCGTGGTACATGGGCGTGGACTATCTCCAGAAGAACCCTGGCGAAGGCACGGCGATCATCGCAAAGGCGTTCGGTCTCAAGACCGACGAGACGGCGGACATGCTGTCGGGAGTCAGCTTCTTCGACGCCAAGGGTAATATCGAGTACTTCGGCACATCCGCTGCGCCGGGAATGATCTACAAGGTCGTTGCAAAGGCAAGCGATGTGTGGCTCAAGGCCGGGCAGATGAAACAGGCGGTGGACACGAAGCCGATCGTCGACGGCACCTTGGTCAATCAGCTTGGACCGAACCCTTAGAAGAGGGCCCGAGGATTCAAGGACCAAAGTTCCGCGGAGCGTGGTGTTCGGGAGGGCAACTGTCTGCAAGAGGTGGCATGACATCCTGTCGCGGCAAGTGCAAAACACAAAATGAAAACGCGAGACGGGAGTTTTGCCATCTGCATTTCCTCAGTCGTTGCGAGTTGCCGTGGTGGCCCGGGATGAGGACGACTGGATGAAGATCCGGGAACCTATTCCTCACGGGAGGTACGTTTTCCTGTCGGTTGTCCCGTTCCTGCTGGCGATCGGGCTGTGGTCTGCCCTGACTTACACCGGTTTCATCCAGCCTTTCTTTCTTCCGACGCCGACGTCGGTTGTGAGCGGTCTCTACGAGGTGGTGAAGAGCGGGCAGATTTTTGGCGACATTTGGGTTTCGACGTATCGCGTGGTGATGGGGTTTCTGCTCTCTGCAGTCCTCGCCCTCCCCATCGGTCTGCTTGTCGGCTGCTATCAACCGTTCGAAGCGTTCACTGAACCGATCAACAACCTGATTCGCTATCTTCCGGTCGTCTCCTTCATCCCGCTCTGCATACTGTGGATTGGGATCGAGGACGAGGAGAAGATCGCGATCATCTTTCTTGGCACCTTTTTTCAGCTTCTGGTGCTCGTGGCCGACGCGGCGCGCGCAGTCCCCCAGGACCTCTTGAACACCGCCTACACGCTGGGAGCACGGCAGAATCACGCGATCCTCAAGGTGGTCCTGCCGGCCAGCCTTCCGCAGATCTACGACGGATTGCGCGTCTCGATGGGATGGGCGTGGTCGTATCTTGTCGTCGCCGAGATCGTGGCGGCCAACAGTGGCGTGGGGCACTTCATCATTCAGAGCCAGCGATTCCTCGCAACAGCCAACGTGATCGCCGGGATTCTCGTAATCGGAGTGCTCGGGCTGATCTTCGACACCTTCTTCAAGTACACCTCGATCTGGTTCTTTCCCTGGAACGCGAAGAAGACCCGCACGTGATCTGATGAAGCTCGAAATCCGCAGCGTCAACAAGGTCTACGAGACTCTGAAGGGCCCGCCGGTCGTGGCCCTGAAAAACGTCGACCTCGAGATCACGCAAAACACGTTCACCGTGCTGGTCGGCCCGTCTGGGTGCGGCAAGAGCACACTGTTGCGCATTGTGGCCGGGCTCGACACGCCAACCTCGGGCAGCGTCCTCCTCGATGGAGATGAGATTCGTGGCCCGGGCGCCGATCGCGGGATGGTATTCCAGGCATACACGCCCTTCGCCTGGCGCACAGTGCTGGACAACATCACCTTCGGGCTGGAGCTCAAGAAAGTCCGCCGCGCCGCGGCGCGCGAGACCGCTCGGCGCTACGTGAAGTTGATGGGCCTCGAGGGGTTCGAGGACGCGTACCCGCGCGAGCTCTCCGGCGGAATGCTCCAGCGCGTCGCCATCGCGCGCGCGCTCGCCAACGAACCTCAGCTTCTGCTCATGGACGAACCGTTCGGCGCCCTCGACGCGCAGACCCGTGAGAAGATGCAGGAACTGCTCCTCAAAGTAGATCGCGAAACGCACACGACGGTGCTGTTTGTGACGCACGATCTCGATGAGGCCCTTTTTCTGGGAGAGCAGATCGTGGTCATGGGGAAGAACCCGGGACACATCGTCGCCATCTTCGACGCTCCAGTGACCAACAACCTCACCGACAAGCTCGAAGACAAGTTTATCGGCGTCAAGCGCAAGTTGCTGGAGATATTCGATTCGTTCGGGTAGGAGCCGTTAGCCATTAGCTATTAGCAATTAGCCAACGGTCTGTGAAAGCTGGCGGAAGGAGGGCAGGTGGCACATCGCTCGGGTAACGAGGCGTGTGCGCCCGCGGGGCCCTTGGGAGAGCGAAAGAGCCGGGGCCGAAGCGGATCTCGACTGTGAATCAGGCGTTACACGCGACTCGCTCAAGGGCTGAGGGCTAATAGCCAAAGGCACCCAGTGTCCGGCGTGTCACACGACTTTGGCTGTTCGGGCTTGAAGTTGGGGTATAGTACATTTCAGGCTGACAGGTCATGGAGTTCCAAAAAAGCATCCGCAAGAAGCTGATCCGAGCGGCGTTCATGAGCAACACCTCGTGGGCGATCATCGGCGGGTCACTCGCCTTGAGCGTCGGCCTCCAGGATCCGTTTATTCTCCTCCTCGGCGCTGCCGCCGAAACGGTCGCTGTCATGCTGCTTCTCAGCAGCAAGAAGTTCGTGCGACGGGTTTTCGGTCAAGTTGAAGCGGAGCAGGAGCAGAAGAAGCGGACGCGCCTGGACTCGATGATCAAGCAGAGTGACCCGGAGACCCGAGAGCGATACGTTGAGATCATGCGGTGCGCGCAGGAGATCGAACAACTCACCCAGGAGAGCGATTCGGCGTTCCTGACCACGGGGCTGGCGCCGATCGTCAGCCAGCTCGAGATGCTGCAGGAGAAGAGTGCCAGCCTCATGGAAAAGCGATTGCTGATCAGGAAGTACCTATCCAACGCTGATACGGCGAGCCTGGAGAAGGAGTGCCAGAAGCTCGAGAGGCATGTGTCGCTCATTCAGGATCCAATCGCGAAGAGGCAGTTCCAGCAGTCGTTGACGCTGAAGAAACAGGAGCTCGAGACGTACCGGTCGATGTTCATCGCTTTGCAGCGCATCGACGGACAGCTGGAGCAGATCTCCTCGACCCTCTCCTCCCTCAAGGGCAAGATCATCCTGCTGAAGACATCCGAGGTGACGACCGAAGGCGGATATGAGCAGATGGGGGAGGAGCTCAAGGGACTCATCGGGGACGTCGAGCTGATGGAGAATTCCGTCGCCGACGCGGCAGCTCTTGGTGTCACCCGCCGACCTCAACAGAAGGTTCTGCATTAGTGTCTTACAAGTTGCGTGTTGACACGAAATGGCAAGACTCTCGAGAGGGCGAGATCCTCCGAACCCCCTCTCAGGAAAGCAGGAAGGGAGGAATGCAGGAACGGAGCAGTCATCTCCGGAGCTCAGGGTGGCATCGAACAGAC
>JACPPM010000052.1 GCA_016191015.1 Acidobacteriota bacterium
CAACCAAACAGGCAAGATCCAGGCACGCTGCAAGACCCTTCCGAGCACCTCTCAGGAAAGCAGGAAGTTAGGAAGGCAGGAAGGGGTCTGTTCGATGCCACCCTGAGCTCCGGAGATGACTGCTCCGTTCCTGCATTCCTCTCCTCCTGCGTTCCTGAGAGGAGTTCGGAAGATCTTGCCCCCTCGAATACTTGCCATTTCGTGTCAACACGCAACTTATAAGACACTACTGCCGGCGGGCGTCGAACGTGCCGTCGCGGAGAACGCCTTCGAACCCCGAGTGAGACCATCTTCCTGAGTAAACATCACCCTGAAGCCGACCCGACAAAAATACATTGTCGTCGAACCTATCCGGATTGAGATTCACGCCGACGGTGCCTTGGTCACCCCTCGATCCTTCGAAACTACCCCGGCCAATCTGAGGTCCGATGTTGCCCGGAGCACCCACCTGCTGAAGCTCCCATGTACCGGTAACTGATTCCCCAGTCTCGGACGAGAAGAGCAGCCACCCGGTCACAGCTTCCCTACCGGACTCGTCGTAGCCCCGATAGAGGAATCCGCCCGGGGGCACCTGAATGGGATCGACCTTGTTCGCCACGCGGTCCGTGCAGGCAACGGTTGTCCACAAAAGCAGGATTGCGAAAACTCTACATAGTGTGCTCTTCACCTCGACCTCCGCCTTACAGTCCGCATGCGTGCCACGAACGCCCACCACGGATGAAAGAAATATCTCCTCGCGTAACAGGTGTCTTCCATAAGTAGTGCGTGCCACTTTCATGCCAGAGACAGCAGGTCGCTTTTTCTGTGAGTTATGGAATGACTGCCTCGGCTATCTGTCCAATCTCGTGGATGTGTGTCCACATTTCTGGATTTCCCGGATCGGATTTCGATATGCCATCAGCCACTCGGGGCTCCCGTCGCATTCATCATGATCGCCGATTCGTGTGCATCTGCCGCATCTCCGTCAGCACGGTCGCGGACAGATCGGACTGTGGCCCGATCCGCCGTGGTGCGTATTTGAGCAGGGTTCGCAGGCGGTAACGGAACGGAATCGCGTTCTCGCAGAGCGAGGCGAACTCAGCGTAGAACTCCTCCGGGGGCATCCTCGTCGGAAGGACGCTGTGGACGAAGTCGAATTGTTCCGGCTGCTCCGTCATCAGCTCGTGCTTTCTCTGCGTATAGAGCTCGGTCCCGGGCAGAGGTGTGAGGATGCCGAAGGAGGCGTGTTTGAGATCCAGTTGCGCGACGTAGGCGGCAAGCGATCGGAAATCGTCTCGGGTGAAGTCCGGGTCGATCATGAAGGAAGCGTAGAGGAGGATCCCGAGATCGTCGAGGAGCTTCGCAGCAGTGGCCTGCTGCTCGATGGTGATATTCTTCTTCAGCGCGCGGAGGCGTTGATCGCTCGACGCCTCGAGGCCCATGTACACCACATCCAATCCTATCTCCCGCCATTTCCTGAAGAGTTGGGGATGTCGGATGACTGTGTCGGCGCGCGCGTAGAGGATGTACCTTTTTCTGATGCCCGCTGTCCGGATCAAGTCGGCAAGCCGGTTCATTCGCGATGCGTCACACATAGACTCGTCGTCGGCGAGGAAGATATCCTCCTCAGCGATGCCGGCGAGCTCGTTCGCCACCGCCTCCGGCTCACGCGTCAGGTACCTGCCCCCGGTGATGGCCCAGAGTGCGCAAAAGGTGCAGCGCGCGAAGCACCCCAGGGATGTGCGGATCGAAGCAATCGGCTTCATCCACTCCATGAAATACTGTGGCCGGTTCGGTTCTGACAGGCTACGGTCGGGGACCGGGAGCTCGTTCAGGTCGGTGTAGGGACGTGGCTCGGTAAAGATCATCCCGTCGTCGGGGCCGTGCATGCCGATTCCCCGGATCTCATCGCGATCCCCGCCTCCCTCGACCGAGGCTACGATTTCCCGGAGCGCCCCGACCCCCTCCCCGATGACGACGAAGTCGACCGCCGCATCATTGAAGTCAACCGGCCGCACCGTGGCGTGGTGCCCTCCGACAACCACCGTCACGCCCGGGCGGAGCTCCTTCACTCGTCGCGCGATTCCTCGGATGATCCCGACTTGGGACGTATAGCCTGTCAGCCCGACCAGGTCAGGGCGGAAGCAGGAAAGCGATCCCTCGATGTCCGGATTGAGCCGGGTGTCGAGGAGTGCGACCTCGTGGCCGTCGATCTTCAGGCCGGCCCCCAGGTACTCGAGGGCCAGGGGCTCCTGCATGAACACCTTGTCGAGGAGCCTCAAGCTGGCTGGCGGTTGGATCAGCAACACCCTCATGACACCCCCTCCCGCCCGAACAGAACGGAAAAGCGGGTAAGACCATAATAGCCGACGTCCAGCGGGCCCTTGTCGTTGAACTGGCGTGATGCAGGCCGGGAGCCTTGGCGAATTCCAGGACAGCGGCCGGTGCGGAAAGCCCGCGCGATCTGCGGCGGTAGGGTCTCCACGCTTTCAGATGATCCGGCGGGGGAAGATGATTTGGCGCTCGTCATCTCTCACCCAGCCTCCCCGCGTCACAGGCCTCGCCTCGCCATTTTCCCGGGATGAACAGCATTTCAACTCTCGCATCATTTCTTCAGGAATGGAAGCAGGCTCTTGCGCATATCTTCGCGCGCGGCCACGATCGTCCGCCCGGTGCTGATCAGGTGCGTTGGCTTGTCCTCCCAATGTGCTTCTGGGCCGAAGAGCAGAAAGGCGTCCCAGAGCAGGCGCCCCTGGCTGAGACTGGTGTAATCGGGGTGCTTGCCAAACCACGAACCGACAACTCGCTTCTCATCCCATAGGTGCAAGACGCGCGCGTCAGTCAACAGCGCGCCGGGCCACTTGGCGCGAGCATCGCCCGGATACATACTGAACCAGATCGCGTAGACCTTGAGAGTGGCTGTGGGTTCCTTCGCGAGGATTTCGTCCTGCACCCACCGGGCGCCAGCGATGCAGACCGGTCAAGTCGGAGACAGAAGCAGGATCAATCGAGGCGCGTCCTTGTCTTTGTTGAAGTGCGCCCGCAACTCATCGATGCTTTGCAGATCTTCCATCGCAGCTTCCGGCGCGCCGTGGACCGCGCCGGCAGACGGCAGCCCTCCGGCACCGACCGCAATAGCACAACTCGCCAGGATCCCACACGCCAGCGCCTTCAGACGCCTCCGGTTCATTTCGACGCAACCTCCTCTCCCGGCCTTCCCCACTCAGTGCTGATGCGTAACCCATGATAGCAGCTCACTCCAGCCGGCTTCAACATCCCTCCACTCGGTGCATTCGGCACCGATGCTCACTCTCGGCATCTGTCGGCCTCTTAGCATCGAGGGGGTCAGATAGTGTCTCAGGAGTTGAATGTTGACACGAACTGGCAAAACTTTCGAGAGGGCGAGATCCTCCGAACCCCTCCCAGGAAAGCAGGAAGGGAGGAATGCAGGAACGGAGTGGTCATCTCCGGTGCCCAGGGTGGCTTCGATGAGACCCCTTCCTGCATTCCCAACTTCCTGCCTTCCTGAGAGGACTCCGGAAGGGTCTTCCGCGTGCGCGAGTCTACCTGTTTGGTTGCGGCTCCGCCGCGTTAGGCCTTCCCGCTTTCGTTGATCCGACGGGCGATCTCCAGATTGTGGCGAGTGGGCTCCTCCTCGTCGCCTTGGAGGCCTATTGCTGCTTCCACTCCTGCGCGTACTCGCGAGTGATCTGCAGATACTTGTTGCCGTGATTCACACTGGGCTCGATGTGAGTGTGTTCCCACCACTCATTCCAGGATGTCAGGAAGATCCAGTCAGGATTGCTGGTGATCGCGGCATCGAGCGTCGCGCGGTAGAGCGCGCCATTGTCGCGATCAAGCACCGGGTTCGCTCTCCCGGGAATCAGGTGGTCGTCGTAGCCCGGTTGAGCGGTGGCGGCCCAGATGCGCGGCGCCGCGGCGGGCGTCAGGAGTGGATAGTTGTGCACGGTTCTGCGGACCCTTGCGTAGCTAGGCGCGAGAATCGAGGGCACTTCATCCGCGGCCTGGATGACGAAGAGGATGTTGTAGTAGTGCCAGCCATCGGCTGTCTCGAGGCTGTCGGTGGCCGGCCAATCACCCGCAGTCATCGCGATGTAGATCGCATCAAACCCGCGCGCGCGCACCTTCGCAAAAATGTCCTGCCACGACGGGGCCGGAACCGTGTCCGAAGCCCAGAGAACGATCACCGGCTTCCCATCGACTCTCATGTAGGCCGGATGACCTCCGTACGTGCTGAGCGCATACGAGAGCCAGTTCACGATTGTCGAGGCGCTCCTTGGGTTGGCGTCCTCCAGCGTCTCGAAGTTGATCATGGCCTTGAATCCCTTGGTGCTCGCGATGTCCAAAAGCAGCCTCAAGTTGGAGTCCGTCTGATCGCCGGGGCCCCACCACGACGAAATGAACCCGTCGATGCCGGCCCAGAGCGCCTTGTTCACGTGGTACGAGATTACCGATGGGCTGCTCGAGTTGTAGTAGCCGATCGACGGTCTGTCCAGGAGGATCGAGGAATCCCATGGCGCGTTGTACCAGGGATAGTAGAACGCCCACAGCATCCGCTGCTCCGCGATTCGCGGAACATTGCACGAGGTCACGTCGTCATCCGACAGATTCGAGAGATCCAGCGAGAAGGAAGCAGGCTCGGGCGTGGTCTTCGTGACCGACTGCAGGAGCCGAGGTCCGCTATCGCTGACAGCGTAGACACGGAGCGTGCTCGTGCCCGCACCCAGTTGATCGAACGTACAGCTCAAAGGCGAATCCGCCACCTGCGGCTTGGAGGCATAGTCGGCCGTCATGCTCACCGGCGTGCCGCTCACGAGCGAGCCGGCGACGAGCTGGTTCAAAGAGACGCGCTGCTTCTTCACGTCACCTTCGGTCGCAACCTTGCGCGCACTCAGGAAGTTGCTCACGTTCGAGAACGTGATTCTGGCGGCCTGGGCCGTTGTGATCAGCTTGAAGCGGAGCCTGCAGTGCGTCGTAGACGCGGCATCGGACGCGTTCAGGTCAGCGTCGAGGGTCGTGGCGGCCAACGCGGTCGCCACGCACGCCGTGACTAGGATCGCACCGGCGATTCCCCACCAATGTCTCATGGCCTTGCCCCGCTATCGGCCGGCGTCCGAGGAGCCGGCCGGATCGAATGAGGGCAGCTTCGATAGATCCGCACCCATGTCCCTGCCGCCGACGCCGGTACCCTGGGCCGGACTTCCGGGGGCGAGCGGGAAGTCGCCATCCTCCGGATCCACGAACATAGGATCGCCGGCGATCGAGCTGGCTCCATATCCCGGGCTCTTCGCCTGGAGCTCCGCGAGGCACAGCATGCCGTAGTACGGGAAAGTGGACTGCTCGTTGAAATCGCCCCAGCTCACAACCAGCTCCGGCTCTCCCTGATTGAAAAAGAGATTGTGAGTGTACTCGTTGTTGATCGGGCCGTAGATCTGATCCAGCTTCGGAGCACGATCGGTCGTCGTGCTGCTGCCGATGACGAGAGGCGCGCTGTTACCTGAGCCGGCACCGCCGACGACCAGGATGTTGTTCTTGACGACCGACCCTTCGCTGGGCACGCAAAAGCCCGGCGTCCCCGGGAGGGCACCGTTGAGGTTTGACGTGCCTTCGTAGATGTAGACACCTCCCCCTGTGGGCTCGTAAACCGTGTTGTGAACGACTTTCGTGCCGACAGATCCGTAGAACGTGATGCCCCATGCTTCGCCAAGACCGTTGTTGAACGTGAGGTTGTTCTTGATCCTGTTGTAGTCGCCTCTCTTGATCCGTATCGACGCTTCGTTGCTGTTGAAGATCACGTTGTTCGTGATGTAGTTCTTGTGACTCAGGACAACCCAGATTCCCGCGTCATTGTCGTGAATGACGTTGTTCGCGAATACGCATTCTTTCGCCCCGTAGCCGTTCTCGTTTTTCGGGTACGCGCGTATTCCACCACCATGGGCCACCTCTGTTCCTTCGCCCCCGTATGCGCCTGTCATCTCGAAGCCATGGATCTTGATGTACGATGCGCCCGCGAGGTTGAAGCAGGCGTAGCTGGGCGAGTCGATCACAACATGGTCATCGCCGTCCACGACGAAGCTGATCATGGCGCCTCTGTGGCCATGCTTCGATACACTCACCATTTCGTTGTAGACCCCCTCGCGCACGTGAATCGTCGTGCCTGGAGTCGCACGATTCGCGGCGGCCTGAATCGTCAGAAGCGGCAGGGCTTCAGTGCCAGGGTTGCTGTTGCTGGCGGATGGATGGGCGTTGTTGACGATGAGGGTTGTGGCGGCGGTCGAAAGTCGTTCCGAGCCGAGCAGCGCCAGAGCTGTTACGGCGAGCGTCGGGGCCATGCGCGGGATAAGCCGCCACATGCTGCCCGGATGAGCGATACCAAATACCGGTTTCATGGTTGTTTCTCCTCCTTCCCGGCTGGAGAGCGGGGAGCCGGCTGATTCCGGCTGCTCCTCGCCTCTCACCAGACAACAACGACTGCCCAGCGACTTTATTGTCGCGAAGGACTGCCGGGCCACGCGGCGGTGACGCCCGTCACAGATCGCGGTGTGCGACCACTCGGGGACCGCCTTTACGCCGAGCAGCTCCGAAGCGCTGAAGGGCATGGAGTAGACGCCGGTGTTGCCGCCGGCGTAGAGGAGCTTCCGCGGGGCGTCGTCGGCGAGCAGGTAGACAATCGTCAACCTCCAGTCGATACCCCCGTCTCTCCGTCCCCTCCGGAGTCAGTGCTGATGGGTAACCGAAGATAGCAGCTCACTCCAGACGGCTTCAACATGCCTCCTCTCGGTGCATTCGGCACCGATGCTCACTCGCAGCATCTGTCGGCCCTTGAGCATCGAGGGGGTCAGGTAGGCCTTCCCGCTTTCGTTGATCCGGCGGGCGATCTCCAGGTTGTGGCAAGTGAGCGCCTCCTCATCTCCTTGCAGCTCGTCCGGAACGTGCCGGATACAGACTGTCTGCAGACTGACAGGAGCCATCAGGACCCAGTCCTTCGCATCTTTCACCCGATCAGCCAACCACCGCGCGTTCTGCAGATCCCGACGGATCCTCGCCTGCAAACCCTCGACACCGACATCCATCAGGAAAAACCACAGCTTCAGAGCGCGGAAACGCCGGCCCAGCTGGATGTGCCAGTCGCGGAAGTTCTTCACCTCGCCATCCTGCGCCGTGCGCAGGTAGCTGGGGTTCGTGCTCATGACGCGGATGAGATGCTCAGGGTCGCGGACGAAGTAGGCGCTGAAATCGAATCCTACCCCCATCCACTTATGAGGGTTGAAAACAAGACTGTCGGCGGCTTCCACCCCCTCCCACATCTGGCGGCACTCGGGGAGCACCATAGCTGTGCCTGCCATGGCGGCATCGACATGGAGCCAAAGGCGATGCTGCTTCGCCACGGCAGCGATGTCCTCGAGCGGGTCCATGGCCGTTGTGCCCGTGGTTCCGATAGTGGCCACGACCGCGCACGGGCGCAGCCCCGCGCCCCGATCCGCCTCGATCGCGGATTTCAGGCGATCGACGCGGAGAGCGTGGCGATCGTCTGAGTCGAGAAGCCTCAGATGCGCCCGTCCCAGGCCGGCCAGGAGCGCGGCCTTTTCGACGGAGCTGTGCGCCTGGTCCGAGGCGTAGATCACCAGCGGTGCCTCTCCCGACTGCAGGCCCTTCGCGTTTTGGGCGTAGGAGGAGGCTCGTTCGCGAGCGCAGAGGAGAGCGCAGAGTGTCGCCGTGCTGGCCGTATCATGGATAACTCCAGTCCAGGCGGTGGAGAGCCCTACCATCTGGCGCAGCCAGTCCATGACGACTTCCTCCAGCTCGGTCGCCGCGGGGCTGGTCTGCCAGCTCATGCCCTGCACACCCAAGCCCGACGCCACAATGTCAGCAAGGATGGACGCATAGCTGGTGTTGCTGGGGAAATATGCGAAGAAGGACGGATGGTTCCAGTGCGTGATGCCCGGCATGAGGTCCCGTTCGAGAGTCCGCAGTGCCTCCGCAAGATGGCCGCCCGTGGCCGGTGGGGTCGGGGGAAAGCGGGCTCTGACCTCGCCCGGCTTTGCCATGCTCATCACGGACCGTGTTTCCACCTGCTCCCGGTAGTCCGCGATCCAATCCACCAGTTGATGTCCGAGCAGTCTGAAAGTTGCTGCGTCCATGCCATTCTCCTTGCCAAGCTTGGCACGGACATTTTACACCCAGCTCTTAGCCGTTGGCCGAGGATGCTTATCGGCACAGTGCCTTTTCGATTCCGGACTGATAGGCGCGGGCTTCAGCCCGCGTTCGGCCGGGGGCGCAGGCTGAAGCCTGCGGCTACCGGCCCGAAATTCGATCCGCGATTCGTTGACATCCAGTGATCGTGGCTCCGGGCACCAGCGGGCTGCTCGATCGGACGGAGATTCATGTTTGAGCTGGAGATCAGGGCGCGGCGTCCGTATGCATCAGGATAGCTCGAAAAGCGATTCGATTTCGCCGAGCCCTTCGCGTAGGGTCACGCGCGCCTCTGACGAGACCCCGATGCGATCGATCGCGGCGGGATCGATTCCGGCTCGGCGAGCGCGCCATGTCCGCGCGTAGGCAATCAGTCCCGCCGCCACACGCTCATGCGTGCCGCGACCATAGCCGGACGCATCGAGAAGCGTCCAGGATTGCTGGGGGAGATCTCGTACCTGCCACCCGGGATCAGGTTGCGGCGCTTTCAGGATCTCCTCGATCGCGCCGCCCAGCCTCTTCAAACTTCCTCCGTCGATTTCCAGGGCGCTCAGCGGCGCGTCCGCAGCCGCCCGATCGAACACACCCGTCAAGGCGTGTCGTGTTTCTTCGTACCCGACCGCGATGACGGGGGATGGCTTCCCGATCGCGATCGGCTGGTTCGTGGCGAGCCACCTCTCCTCTGCCAGGTATTTCTCGTATGATTTCTGAACCTGAGCGGCCGTGTTCGTGCCACCACGGGCTCCGGCCCACGCCAGCGCACTCTGGATTGGTGCCGATGGATGCAGATCTGCCCAGAGCGGATGATCGTCCGGAAGGAAGAGCAAACTCGCTGGGCGCCGCGGTAGCGCATCCTCGTCCAGATGCCCGAGGGCTCCATCTGGCCGCAATCCGAATGGAGCGATTGCTACTTGGAGGACGATCCAGGTCGCGAGATCGGCCGGTCGAATACTTGGCAACATTCTCCGGAACTTGTGTTCCAGGCCGAGGCGGACCATCTCCATGAGGTCCCTTCGCTGCTCCGCCCCCAGCGCCGATGCGATCTGCTCGCGGAACCACCCAATCCGATTCTGCTCCCACCCCTTCATCTGGAAGCGGATCGGCGAGTGCCAGGCGGAGCCGAGGTCGAGGGCATAGGTCCAATGGATCGTGTCGCATGTCTGCATGAGCATGGTCGGAGCGTGACTCGTTCGAGAGCTCACGTCAGGGCGGATGGATTCTGCTCTGGATCCACTCAGCCTGAATTGACCCGTCGGGTCAACGATGGAGCGGAGGAGGGGGGGCGCGAGCGCCTTCCAGTATTCATCGCAGCTCATCTCGCGGATCTCCTGGGCCTCGCCGCGCAATCTCTTCACCCCTACCAAGCTCAGGTCCCATATCCCCAGAAGGAAGCGACGTTGCTTGTGGGTCAGCACCCAGCCGACCAACCGATCCTCGGCCTTGAGTCGCCCGAGCGTCAAGATGGTCGCGAGATCTTCCTTGCGATCCTTTCCCGGGCCAAACACCGTCTTGGCACCCACCCGCTCCAACCAGTTCGTCCGCAGCTCCCAGACACGCAGTGGTGTGGTGATCAGCTGTGAGTACATCGCGCGGGATTCATCGCTTTGGAGTCGACGGCAAACGGCATCCCTCAGCCCGGTCTGATTCGGGGCCAGGATCTCGCTGCCGAGCGCGCAATACAGATCCAGGACTGCCGACGCCTTTCTGGAACAACCTTCAGCCGAGCGAAGCATGAGCCGTGAGGTGAGGCTGCTCAAGCAAGCTCCTTCGTCCCCGCGCAGGACGCGGTTGGCGGCCTCCAGGATTTCCGTGATGATTCGCCTGAGCCCGTAGAGATAGGTATCCGGGGACTCCGGAGGCGCGGGGGACTCGCTGAAGGAATGGGCAGCGGGGTCGCGGCTCGTCTCCAGGCAGCACTTCTTGTACTTCTTCCCGCTCCCGCACGGACACGGCTCGTTACGACCTGTGTTCCCCATCACGCTCCCCACAGAGAAGCCGCTCATCGACGACACGCGCCTCGAGCGCCCTTCTCACAAATCCATCCGTGTCCACAGACTCGCGCACCCAGCGATCCATAATACTCCTCGGGACGACGTCGCGGAAGGGGCCGGCACCGAGCCGGCGCGCGAGCGACCTTTGTTCCGCGGTGACGAGCCGATCGACGAGGTGGGTCGCGGATTCCTCGTTCCCGATCTCAAGCCGGCCGGCGGGGAGCGGTTGATCGAGCCGGACGAAGAACGGCCCGGCGTCCCGAGCCTTGTGGCCTGCTGCCGTCAGCAGCCACCCGAGCATTTGACCCCAGACCGAACCGAGGAAGTGCGCGAGGCGCCACGAGCCGTCCTTCAGCTGCTCGATCGACATCGTGCCGCGCCGCATTCCGAGAAAGGCGGCGAGATCGGCTGCCAACCCCGCCGAGTAGCGCGGGGCTTCGCGAGCGATGAACCGCGCCTCTTCGCTCCCATCCGCGGTTCTTACGTAGAGCTTGTTCTCCCGCACATGCGTGACGGCGCGTTTGCGGCCGCCGAGCGCTAGAGACACTCCACCGCCCGCACGCACCAACTCTTCATCCGCCTTACCGAAACGCACGCGGCCAACGGACTGACCAGTCAGCGCATCCACGACCTCGGTCTCACGCACGTCCTCGATCATCGAATGGATCCGGCCTCTCTCGAACAGATGCGTCGATTCCGCATCGGCGACAAAGCGATCGCGTGATACGGCGCGGAGGTATCCGCCTTCGGCCAGAGCGTCAAGAATGGCCCGGCAATCACTCCTGGACCAGAGACGCGCCGCGTCCTCCGGGAGCCGCCCATGCACGACCTCCGGCGACACCCAGCCGCTCGCGTTCTGCATCAGCATGCTCAGCGACTGTTGAGCGATGACCGTGGGCCTGAAGGATACCGGATCATCGAAGAGCCGCCCACGCGCCGCGCAATCCAGCAGATGCTCGAAGCGGCGCCGCTCCAGCTCACCGGCGTACAATCCAAGCACCTTCGTCACGGCTTCGCGCCGATTGCTCCGCCCGACCCGCTGCAGAAGCGACGCGACGTCCGGGGGTGGCGACAGCAGCACGACCCGATCGACATCGCCGATGTCGATGCCGAGCTCGAGCGTCATCGTCGCAACACAGACGCCGGTCGTGCCTCCCTTGAACTGCCGTTCCACCCGGAGCCGTTCACCCCGCGCCAGGCTTCCGTGGTGCGCGTAGACGCGCGAGGCGAGCGCCGGGAGAGATCCGAGAAGCGCCGCCAACGACTCGACTTCACCGCGCGTGTTAGCGAAAACCAGCAGCTTCCTTCCTGGCTCTTCATTGAAAAGGCGCGCTACCGCGGCGGCTGCCTGTGACAGGATCGCAGCGGGAGCCAGATGAGCGTCGATGGCACGCTGAGCGCCGGTCGCGCCAGCGGCCTTGAGGCAGAGTGCATCCGGCCCGAGAAATTCCCGCGAGAGCGTCTCCGGGTCCACGACCGTCGCTGTGGCCGCACATCGCTGCGGCGGCGCATAGGCGATGCGATCCAGCCGCGTGAGGAGGCAGCGAAGTTGGTCACCGCGAGCGGTTCCTCGAAGCAGCTGCACCTCATCCAGAATCACGGCGACGACACTCCGGAGCGCCGCCGGGTGTCGAGCCTCGAGCGAGTCCAGCGACTCGGGGGTCGTGATCAGAATATCGGGTGGAGACTCCAGATCAAACGACGGCGAGTCGCCCGTCTTGATCGCCACGCCCAGGGCGGCCTCGCCGAGAGGGGTCTGCAGGCGTTTGTGCAGATCGTTTGCAAGCGCACGCGTCGGCGTCACGATGACGGCGCGGAGCGCGGGGGGCGAGGCGCAGGCGCGGGCCCTCGCCGCGAGAATCCGCTCACCGATCGGGGCGACGAGCGCTTCGGTCTTGCCCGATGCGGTCGGCGCGGTGACAAGGACGGACCGCCCGCGCGCAATCTCAGGAATCGCGACGCGCTGGATATCTCTCAGCCGACCGAACCGCCCGAGCAACGCGTGCCAGGTGTGCGGCACGATGCGCCGGATGTCCTCTTCATCGTGCCCGTGCTCCCCGCGGCTCACCATGTGAGCTGCGTCTGGAGATCGCGCACCACCGGGCCGACCTTCGCCGGCTGGAAGCGGACGACATCCAGGAACTCGACAAGGAACTTCATGGCATGTCTCGGGTTCGATACGTATCCGGCTTGAATGAGCCCTGAGAGGACCTTCCCGAGAGGTTCGACGAGCTTCCCCGGCAGGCGCCATTGGGAATAGGCGCTCGCGTAGAAATCGCAAATCCTGGCTGCCAAAGCCATGTAGTCCGCGTGCACGAGCGGCGTCAATGTCGCCACACGCTCCTGTGGGATGGCGCCTCCGAGCGCCGCCATCCCGTCCGGACTGGGTGTCATGGCGAAAACGACGTACAAACCCGAGGCGCCGCCATATCGGCCCGGCAGGCGTTGCTGGATCCCATACCCACCGATTTCGATGTCGGCGGCATCGAACGGCAGCTCCTCCGTCGCGTCTGCCTCGGCACCGCCCATCGCCGCGTAGGTCCAGGATTTGAACAGATGATCCGCGAACGCGCGGTTTTCCCGGGAGAGCAGCGAGTAGAACTCCGCTTCGTCCAGGAGCACGACCAGCCCGCGATAGCCGACGGCGCGCGCAAGCGCAGCGAGGCCGGAGAGGAGGTATCCGTAGATCCGCGCCCAGGGCCGATAATCAAGGAGGCTGTAAATCTTCGGATGCCTCCCCACGGCACGTGCAAGCTGTGAGTCGATGTCTTGATTCGAGATCGTCGGGTGCCCCTCGATCCAGTCCTCCAGAAGATCGAGGCATTCGGAGGCGTAGGCATCATCGGCTGCGGACCTGGACCGGCGGCTTCCCTTGCCGACATCGAGCCCGCGGAGTGACCTCGCGTAGCTCAGGGCGGGCGACAGGTACAGATGGTAGCCGCGCTGCAACGACGCCTCGATGTCGGCGAGCGAATTCTTGGGGCCGCCGTCTTCGATCGCAAACACCCTGAGTGCGTCGTGAGACTCAGCGCCCTTTGCCAGGAGTGGGGAAAGACCTTCGCCCTCCTCGAAGGGCCGATCCGGGTAGCGAAGCGCCCGGGTTAGTGCCCGATAGACTCGCTTCGGGTGGCTGGGCGATGTCTCTTCCTGGTTCAGCATGACGAGAGCCGTGAGATAGCCCCGGGCGAGTGCTCGCTGCTGGACGAGCTCCAGCAGATGTGTCTTCCCCGATCCGTAGTCCCCGATAAACGCCCGGACCGCTCCGTTGCCGGCAGTGACGCTTTCGAGGTCTCCGGCCACGATCCCGATCTCCTGAGCCCGGCCGACGGTGTAGGCGCTCAGGTCTGCATCAGGGACAACACCGAGACGCATGGCTTCGAGCGTGGAGGCCGCGTGACACGGGTCGTGACTCCCGACAACAGATTCCAACGCGTGGACGGATGGCGCCGCGAGCGGTGGGGGAGGTTGCGCGATCGTGGTTGGCTCAGATGAGGCCGGAGCCTCCATCGGCACCGGCGCTGTCGAACGCTCCGCCGGGACCGGAGGCGCGACGATGGCCGGCACCGGCTCACATGGGTGAATCTCATCGACGGAAACCTCGATGGGCAGAGGCAAGGAATCGAAACAGACCACAGCCACGCGTCCGCCTCTCCGCCAGCTTAGCACAGAACCGGCGCCGTGTTGGGGATGGAGCACCCGAACTGGCTCGCCCGGCCTCACCTCCACCGCTCAGAAATCCTTGAACTCCCCGCCTCCACCCACCGGCCTCTCCTGCAGCGCCTCGTTGCTCGAGGCGATGAGATCGGAGGCATCGTCGGGGGTGAGCTGGGTTTCGCCATCGGCGAGCTGGCGATGGAGGAAATCCACCCAGCATTTCACGAACAGTCGCCGATGGTTGACTTCGAAGAACGCAGCGACAGCCGCGTTCGCGAGCAGGCGCGCGTTGCTGTTCTGCAGATCTCGCTTCATCGGCCTTCCTCGCGCCTCCTCGAAAATGGCCACGACCTTGTTCCCCACCTGCTGGAGGAGATCGGCGGGTTCGAGGTCGAGGCGCTCGAGGTCGATGAGCACGGCCTGAGGGCTTCGCACGCTCAGGGTCACGGGGCTCTTGAGGCGCTGATACAGGGCCGGATAGTCGGGGACGATCGTGCGCATGAATTCCGGAGGCACCGCGTACATGAAGAGCGTGTTCGGAAGCTGGTGCCGCCCGCAGAGATCGATCACTTGGCGGAGGTTGTCGCCGATCGTGTGACTGCGCTTAGCGCCGACCGAGAGATTCCGGTCGACTTCGTCGAACAGCAGAACGGTGCCCGGAAAGCCCATAGCCACGGCCATCTGTGTGAGGCATCGAAGCATGGTGAAACCGTTGCTCCTGTCGAGCGCCTCGTAGACGCCCGTGTCGCGAAGATCTCCTGGCGGGATGGGCTCACCGCGAAGCCAGGCCTCGAGCCGCTGCTCGGTCTGCCGGTCATCTCTGAGATAGGCAAGTCCGAGTCCCACGACGGCCTGGCGGAACGAATGGCTCTCACAGGGAGCGCGGCCCACCGTGCGCGTGAGCCACTGCTCGACGGCCGGCAGTCCGCCTCCATCCTTCTGGGAGACGCTGGAACGCGCGAGAAGATCGTCGAGGTGGTTGCGAAGCAGGTCCCCGATTCCGTAGTTGGGGGCTTGCAGCAGGCGTGCTGGCCGCATCCCGACGCGCCGCGTCACGGCACGATACACTTTGAGGCTGTCGTCATACGGGCACTCGGCGGGTGAGAGCTCCACGACCGCGGTGAGGAACCCGTGCTCCCAGGCCTTTTCACGAACACAATACAGAAAATGGGTCTTGCCGGCGCCGAAGTATCCTTGCACGAGCTTGAAGCTCGACCCGAACTTGAGCAGGTTTCCGAAGTATTCCCCCTCGAGCACGTTCAGGTAGCTCTCGTTGCCGACGTTGATCCGGCCGACCCCGAACTCGGGCGGCTGGCCACCCTCGCCGAGACGCTGCAAGATGTGTTGGGCCAGGGCAACCGTTTCGACTCGTCCCGCGCCTTCGCTCGATTCCACCGTCGCTCCCCTCCAATACTCGCTTCAGTTTACTGGGCTAGGAATCGCACAGACAGGTAGTACTGCCCCTCGGTTGGGGACGTCGGCACGAAGATGACGTCCTGCTTGTTGCGTGTGCTGCCCCCGGTGGCCGTACCCAGCTCGATGCGGAGGCCATCCTTGACAAGCAGTCCATCGCGCTGCAACTTCTGAAGCTGAAAGGCCAGGAGGTATCGGGGATAGGGCGCGACCTTCTGGAGATTAGTCTTCCTCCAAACCGAGACGTCCGCGCGCAGGAGGGCGAGAGGTGCCAGCATGTCGACGATGTCGATCCGATCTCCGAGGCCGAGTCCCCTCGCAACGAGGACGGTCCGGTATGCGCGGAGTGCCGTGTCGAAGAAGTCCACGGAATCGGCGGCGAGCTGGCGTATGTGCGCCATCGCCTTCTCGCGTGACTCAAGGATCAGGCGCGCGTCGAGATCCACATCGTCCACCATCTCGCGGGCATACAGGATGTGCGCCCGGCCGGCCGACACGTCCAGCTCGGCCACCATCGGGGAGATCAGCACCGTCAGAGGGTGCTCGGTGAGCTGCGTGATCTCGATCCCGGCGCCGAGCCGGGTGAGGTCGCTGAGGACCGCGACACGAGCGCGTGTTTTGAGACGATCGTGAAGAAGCACGAGCTGTTCCGCCACGGCCGCCTGCGACTCGCCCAGACCGAACGGCGTGAGATCCGCATCCCGTACCGCCGCCGAGTGCTCATCGAGTACCTCCAGCTTATCGAGGGCCCCGTTCGCTGCGAGGGCATCGAGCGCTCGGACGGCGCGGTTCAGCGGCGCCAGGCGCTTCTTCAGATCCTGCCGCAGAGCCGCAATGGCCTCCCCCAGACCGATCTCCTGTTCCGTCACTCCCCCCAAATGCTCCCCCGGGGGCATCGTGACAAAGCGAGGCTCCAGTGTCAAATCCGGGACCCAAATCGGCAAGGCTACGGCAAAGTCCCGGAAACCGCAGATCGCGCGCTTTCGGATCTGGGCATCAGATCGAGTTGTCTCATTGCGCCAGTGAAGGAGTCCTACCCGCTTTCACGTAAGGTGACTGTCATGTCCTTGATGGAATTCCTGGCGATGATGCACAGGAGAGATAGGGAGCAGAGCGCGGGGCCGGTGTTTCGTGACCGATTGTGAGGGCCCGTGGCTGACAGCTCACGGATTCCAATAGTAGCTGAATTTCAACAGAAAAATGTTATCAGCTTTCGCATCGAGCAGGCGGCCAACTGAATGGCCGAATCGGAAGTCTCCGATCGACTCAACGTCGCTTCTCGACTGAGTCCAGACCAGGTACATTGTCGATCCGGGCCGGTATTCCCAGCGGACGACAGCGTTGCCTCGCAGAGATCTGTAGTTGAAGTCCGGCTCACTGAAGCTGAATGCGGGTGCCGGTCCGCTTCCATCGGGGTCGATCGTGTAGCTCCCATCTTCGACCGAGATGTTCTCGTCCGCGTAGCGGTTGAACTCGTAGCTGCGAGCTCGGGCCAGCTCCTTGTAGTCATGATAGTCGCCCGAGGCGATGAGCGGCTGGGCGTAGAGCTGGAGGCTGAGCTTTGGCGTGAAGGTCCAGTTCAATCGGAGCCCGGCGGAAAAGGTCTTCTGGTCGATTGTGGCAAAGACGTATCTCTTGGCGTAGGTGTTCGTGGCAAGAGGGTCGTCGAATGCGTCCACCCATTGTGCGCGGGCAGACTCGGCCGCGTATGCGGGCGAGGCGATCACGGCCAGATTGGTCGCCGGCTTCCACTCGATGCTCGCGTCCACCGATCGACTGCGATAGGAATCGGAGGTATACGCGCCCGACCCGGCGCCGAGGACCCAGGGTTTGCGATCGTCGGAATTGACGTACAGGTAGAGCTCATAGCCGGGCGGGTTGATGGTCAAAGGGCCGCCGCGTGTCCGCGTGTTGTTTGTGCTCTGAGGATTGTAGAAGACTGACCAGTTGGCTGAGTAGTAGTTGAGGAACTGCGCAAAGCCCATGTATCCCAGCCCCGTAGAGACAGCGTTGTTTTCGAAGTCCCGGGTCTGGAACGCGGCGAGCTTATGGTTCACCCGACGGGTGAATCTTCCCGGGTTGGTCCATCTGTAACCTGCCGCGATGTGGCCGTTGATCTGATCCGCGCGCCACTGATATCCGAGATCATTGACGTCAAAGCCCGGGGTGATGAAGCCGACGGCTGAGTTGAAAATGACATTGCCCTTTTCTTTGTTGAGGGTCAATCGGCCGGCCGCGCCCTTGAGGGATGTCGCATCCGGATCGAGCTCCACGTGCGATGCGTCCGGACGCTGGAAGTAATGCAACGAGCTCTCCTGCACCGACGCGATCCTCGCGGCGTTCCCACGCACATCCGAGACCCCCGTCCACCCGTTGACGACCCACGTCTTTTCACCGTCGATGAACACCCACCCATCGACACCGAAGGCCAGCGAGCTGCTGTTGATCTCGTCCCGGAGCCGGTCCTCGCCGAAGCTGCGCGCGGTCACTGTGGACATCAACCCCAACCCCTGCCGCCCTCCGTTGAACTCCCGCTCGACGCGAACCAGGCCATAATACGCTGGCGGCTCAACCTCCGCCTCGCTCCGCACCCCTCCCAGATCGATCCGCGCGGTTTCCCGCCCCGTGAAAGCCTGTAGGATTCCGACGCTGAGATTCCCTCCAAACTTCCCGGTCAATTTGGCCGCCCCAAGAATATTCGTGCCGGATGGTGAGTCGACCCAATCCGCATCGGGTGTGGATCCCTGTGGCCGCCGTCCGATTCTACGGGTGTAGAAGAAATCAGGCCACCCCCAATTGAAGCTCCAAAAGCTCGTCGCACCGCCACGCCCGAAGTTGAAGATGCTCGACCCTTCGATGAAGAAGGGCCTCTTCTCCTCAAAGAAGCTCTCGACGTCGCTGAGGTTCACGACCGCCGGATCCACTTCGACCTGCCCGAAGTCCGGATTCACCGTCGCGTCGAGGGTCAGGTTTGAGCCGAGCCCAGCCTTGATATCCAGGCCTACCCCCGGTGCAAAACGCGAACCGTCGTTGAACGGATCGCCCGCCTCCGCCTGCGCGTACTCGGCCTTCGCGGTCAGGTACGGGGTGACCTCGATCCGCCGCGGTGGCACGATGTTCCCGATTCCCACCAGATCGGCGAAGCGCGAAACGAACCCGCTCTCGGTCCGCGGCGTATACACGAGATAATCGGCCTCATTCTTCCGCGCAATCTCACGCTTGAAGTTGACACCCCATACGTGTGTGTCCCGGCGCTGGAATCTGAGCTGCGAGTATGGAATTCGCATCTCAGCCGTCCACCCCTCATCATCACGGCGCACCCTGCCCTCCCAGACGCCATCCCATGAGCTGTCGTCCCATGTGTCGTTCAGGAGCGTCCCGTCGTACTGGGTGCCGGCCGCATTGAGCCCGAAATAGAAGCCGGTGCGACGATCGTGGTAGGGGTCGATGAAGAAGATGAATTTGTCCGACGTCACTGAGGCGTCGCGGCGGCCGAGCCTGGCGACAATTGCCTTGGAGTCGGCGTCGTACATCCGCGCTCCAACGTAGATCGCTTCATCGTCGTAGACGATGTCGACGAGTGTTCGCTCAGTCGGCGCGACTCCCTCCACCGGCTCCCTCTGGACAAAGTCCGTCGCCGCCACATCGTCACGCCATTCAGGCTCGGACAATCGTCCGTCCAGATCGATCTTCCCCTCCAGCCGAATCGCCGTGACCTGCTTGACGGATGCCGGTGCTGTCTGGGTCGACGATTCACCGGCTCCGGCCCAGGGAGCCAGGCGTGCCAGCAGACATATCCCGAGAACGACTGTTTTCATGTTCATGTTGACTCCGAAATCTGCTACCAGGTTGCGCAAAATACTGCCGGCCCAAGAGTCCCCGGTGCGGGCCACCGAGGGGCCACTGCACGAGTCCCTGTCGATTCTCATCACGTCACCACTCAATCCTACGAACCCCCCCTGCCCCATGTTCCGTCCGTCAGGGTGAACAAGCTATTTTTCCTCCGGTCTCTCATCGCCGCCCTCGACTATCTGCCGCAGTGCATCCTTGGCCTTCGGCGTACCGATTTCGCCGAGTGCCTGAGTGGCCGCAGTCCGGACCCGCACGAACGGGTCTTTCACCGCAACCTCGAGGAGCACGGCCACGGCCGCGTCGCTCTCCGATTCCCCAAGCGCGTAGACGGCCCAAATGCGGGTCTCGGGATCCTTTTCAGACTTGATGACCTCGGCCAGCGCCTTCACGCCGCTCACCGGGTCGCCCAGATCCATCATCGCGCTGAGAGCCGCTTTCCTGACCTCCGGGTGCTTCGATTTCTGCTGGACCGACAGGAGGATCGGGGCATCATTCTCGTCCAACGCATCGACCAGCGCGTAGACCGCCACCTTGGCGAGGCGCGGGTCGGGGTGGGAGATGGCGGTGTTGACGAGCATGTCCCGGACGCCCTTCCCGCCATGGTCGGCGACCGCGTAGAGCGCCACCTCTTGAATCTTCGGATCCGATGTCGAGTTGAATATGTCAACGAGCGCCTGGACAGCCGCGTCATCGCCGACGTCGGCGATGGCATAAAGCGCGGCGCGGCGCAGATCTTGGTTCGTTTCCTTCATCGCGACGTCGCGCAGGACCGGCAGAGCCTCACGTGGGTCTCGGTCGCTGATGGCGTAGAGCGCGGCTTTCCGCGTATCGACCGACGGCGCATCGCGCAGGATGGCCATCAGCGCCTCGAAGGCCTCGTGCGAGTCGACATCCGCGATGGCCTGGGCGGCCGCCTGTGCAAGCTTTGCCTCCTTGTCGGTCCGCGCCACTTCGCTCAGCACCGCCACCACCCCCTCCTCGCCACAACCGCCGAGCGCGTACAGGGCGTTCCGGCGCACCTCGAGGTCGGTCGAGGACTTGATGATCGTCGTCAGCGCGGCCCGGGCCTCCGCCGTACCCGCGTCGCCGAGTGCAGAGACGGCCTTGGAACGGACACCGGGATCGGGGTCTTTGATGACGATCTGTGCAAGCTTTGCCGTCGCTTCGGGCGATTCGAATTCGGCCAGCACGTAGAGGATCTTCGCGCGAAGCGATGTCGATCGTGTCCGGTCGTAGAGGGAGATGATCGAGGCCAGGGCCTCCTTGTCGCCCATGTCCTGAAGCGCGTAGAGGGCGGCCAGCGTCACTTCGTCATTGTCACCGATCTGCATCGATCTGACGATCGCTTCGTACTCGGGGTGGCCGGATCGGGCGAGGTCATGACTCAGGCGGACCATCTGCGACCTCGCATCGTCGGCCCATGAGCTGCGTGGATAGGATTGGACGAAATCGCGGTAGCACTGGAACGCCTTTTCGGGCGCGGTAACCGCACGCTCCATGGAGTAGCACAGCCAGAAGCGCGCCGCAGCAGCGTCTTTGTTCCTCGGGTACTTGGCCGCGTACCCCTCGAATGCCTTCACCGCCTCAGCCCATTTCTCGTCCAGGACCAGGTCGTAGGCCCGGCGATACGAATCGGCGGCCGCAGCGGCGGCCGCAGCGGCGGCAGCGGCCGCCGTGCGCTCCTCGGGTCGCACTTCGTTCCCACGCGCGTGGCCCCATGCAAGGCCGAGCTGAAACGCGAGCACCGCGGCGGCGAATGATCGTATCATTGCTGTGTTCATAAAGGTTGACTCTCCTGACCGGACGGCGCGTCTTTCCGATCCGCCATCCGCATCTGTTCCACGTTGATCTTGAGAAGGATGCCTGTGCGATCGACCCCGCTGCGAACGAGCTCGATCTGAGGGAGATCCTGCTGGGTCTCCAGGTTGGCGATCTGGAGGAGGATGATCTCGAGATCCGAGACAAGTTGCCTCAATCGTCGCTGCTCAGGGGAAGCGAGATCGTGCTTCAACACTGCCGCTTCGGCCACAAGATCCCGCGAGACTTTCTTCTCGCGAGCGAGCTCGATGCCGATCGAGGCCGTTTCCGACGCCCCGTGGTTGACGATCCCGAGCAGCAGTACCTCCGAACGGCGCAGGTAGTCCATCGTCCGATCGTCGGAGGACGCGGCCCTGGGTGTCGGGGCTGGTGCCACCGGCTGTTGCTCACTCGTAGTCGCCGCCGTCGGAATCGGCTGATGGCGTGCGTAGTACAGGCCGACGACGATCCCCGCTGCCATCAGGGAGGCGGCGGCCGCGGATCGGAATAGCCAGGAGCTCCACCGCGGATGCGGCATGGAGGAAACGCTCGCCCTCTCGGCCGACTCCAATCTGCCGGCCAGCTGCTCCCAGTACTGATCCCAGAATGCTTCCGGAGGCTCTGTGCGCCTCCGCTCGTCCATCGTGCGCCGCACGGCAAGCAGCTCTGCATAGTCGGCGGAGCACTTGAGGCAGCCGGCGAGGTGTTCCTGGAAATGCTGCAGCTCCTCGCCGCCGATCTCCTCGTAGAGCGCAACAGGAAACAGCGATTCGCATTCAGTGCATCTCATTGGCCCCTCTCCTCCGGTCGATACGACCTGAGCTCCTTCTGCAACCGACGCAGAGCCCGAAAGAGCAGTGTCTTGACCGTCCCCTCCGAGATGTTCAGCATCTGACCGACATCCCTGAGAATGAGGTCGTTGTAGTGACGGAGCACGAACACAGCGCGTTCACGCGGTGTGAGTTTCTCCAGCGCCTCGTCGATATGACGCTGGATCATGGCCGTTTCGAGCCGCCGGTCGGGACTCGCATCGGGCCTCTCGTCACGGAAAGGCAGCTCGGCCGGCCGCTCCCGACTCTCCGGGAAAGGCAGGAGCCTGAGCGACCTCTTTCGCTTCGAATCAAGAAAGGCGTTGACAGTGATCCGATGCAGCCATGAGCTCAATTTCGCGTCTCCCCGAAAATCCTTCATTGACTGGTAGGCCTTGATGAAGACCTCCTGCGACAGGTCCTCGGCATCATGATGATTTCCCGTAAGGTCGAGGGCCAGGTAGTAGACCTGCTTTTTGTGCGCCTCCACAACATCGCGGAAGGTCGAGAAGCCGGCGACCACCGCCTCACTGACCAGTGCCTCTTCATCTCTCGCCATCAACCTCATTATGGCCTATAGGACGCGAGCCAAGCCCAAAAGGTTGACGGGGAGGTAGCGCCGCGGTGGAGTGGGGCGTGTGGCAATCGGCGTGATCCGGAGGGGAGTCCGTGCAACCCCCGCGCTCGTGGTAGTATGGTGGCCGGAATTGCTGGAGGGTTGGGCAATGTTCTGTACGATCGCCGAGTTCGAGAAGGCCTGGAAGTTCGAAAGCGAATCCACTCTGAAGCTCCTCGGGGCGCTCACCGACGCTTCGCTGAGCCAGGCTGTCACCCCGGCTGATCGTACGCTTGGCCGCATCGCGTGGCATATCACCACGTCGATCCCGGAGATGATGCAAAGAACGGGGCTCAAGCTGGCAGGTCCGGAGCCCGCTGCGCCGGTGCCCTCCACATCCCAGGAAATCAGCTCCGCCTACGAGACTTCGTCGCGATCGCTGCTGGAGCAGATCAGGGAACGGTGGAGTGACGCCAGCCTCGACATTGAAGACGAGATGTATGGCGAACACTGGAAGCGCGGCTATACCGTCACGGTCCTGCTCAACCATCAGACCCATCACCGCGGGCAGTTGACGGTCCTGATGAGGCAAGCTGGTTTGCGAGTTCCCGGAGTCTACGGACCGGCTCGCGAGGAATGGTCCGCCTTCGGGATGGAGCCACCCAGCGTGTGATCCACGGTGCGGGTGTGGACAAGCCGCGCGGATGGCAGAATACGGGCCGGCGATGCGCGCGGCGTACGGGAAGAGGCCACGCGTCGAGGAAGCGTAGCCCAAGGGTACGGCAAAGTCCCGGAAACCGCAGATTTCACAGATTGACTCGCAGATGTCGCCGATTGCTTCGCGCCGACCCGAGAGTGAGGAGCAAGTTGCTCGTCGGTTGAATGCTGGAAGAATCTGCGTAATCTGCGCGGAAATCTG
>JACPPM010000053.1 GCA_016191015.1 Acidobacteriota bacterium
AGGAAACATCCGACCGTGCCGCCCCTCCCTGAGGCCGTCTGGATCAATCCACCAAAACCAACGGCGGAGGACCCCATCCCGACACAGAGAATCCTCCCTAATTACGAAACCGAGCTGTCTCAATGTCGTTGACAACTTCCGTTTCGAGCGCGCCCATTGGGTCAGTGGGATTTGCGCCGAGGTCCTTGACGTAGATCTGCTGGGCGGAAGGAGCGTTCGGATTGGGAGGAGCCTGTGGAGGCGCCACGAAATCCCCATTCCCCGAGAAGGCCACATAGCGCCCGTCGCGACTGACGGTCGGCTCCGCCGCATACCCGTTCCGGACGAACTGCCCTGCATACAGCTTGCCATTGGTATCTACATTCTTGTTCTGCGCGTCGCGGAAGTTTCTTCCGAGGACGCTGACCGGCGTGACCCTGCCTCGCGCGCCGGCCTGCATCTCTTTCATATAGACTGTCGATGTCCCATCATCGTCGCGCTCACCATTCATGCCCATCCAGAGTTGTGCTGAATCGCTGCGGAAGGCCACGAAATCGCCATCGGCAGCGATCGCTGGCGAGTCGCTCACCCCATCCTTGGCCGGATTCCCGTTTTCGTCTGCACTCACATACGCGATCGTGCCCTGGATTGCCGACCCGTTTTCGACGATCTTTCCACGATAGGTGGTGGTGCCTGTCCAGAGGACCACCTGGCTGGTACCGCGGCCCCAGTCCGCTCCCTGGGTGATGATGCTCGATGCCTTCGTTGTGAACGCCACTTGAATCGTGCGGTAGCCTTGAGTGGGCTCGGCTTCCAGAAGCAAGGGAGCTTCCATGGCGATTTCGGGATTCCTACCATGATTCTCCAGCCATTCTCTCTTGCCCCCGACTGGGGAATACTTACCCACGGTTGCGATAACGGGCTGCCAGCTTTTCCCAGACGCCGCTTGCCTTCTACCTGCCAGACCGGGGTTGACGACGCTGATGCAAATGACATCGCGAGCCACCCGATCGTAAAGATAAACCTGTGTCTCTCCAGGATCGCTGTCCCTGGAGATCGGGTAGTCCACTCGACCGTCCAACTGTGTATTGCTCGCGAAAACGACGTAGCGTCCCGTGGAATCGACATGCGCACCTACATCCTCCGCGGCATGAGCAAGATAGGGACTATTGTCCAGCGTCGAAGGGCTGTTCCGATGTCCCGGCAGCCCATTCAAGCCGATATCCCTCCCGCTCTGCCCACCGAAAATATCTACGTAATGTGAGGCCGAGTCGAAATATCCATTCTTGAGATAGAAATGACGCGAGTTTGGGCCCGTGATGGGCACGGACCGGTCCATCCTCGGGTCCCCCAGTGCGATAAAGACGATGTCGCGACCATCTCCACTCAGCACTGCTTCCCAAGCCGTCGCACCTCTTGCGACATCCACCTCCTCGTCGTACGAGCTCAGACCGCCACAGTATGTGACATTGCGGTCGAGATCCCTCACGAAGAGCTGGCGAAGCAGCGGATCGGACATGGACTTGCCTTTGTGTTCACGAACTAGGTCGCGCGCGTTGGACATGAAAGAGACGTACCGGCCATTCAAGCTGATGGAGGGAATGGCCAGGTCGCAATTCCCCGTCGTTGGGACCGTGGGCTTCTCCAGCTGGGCGCTCGCGAGGATGAGACCGTAGTCCGCCCCCTGGTTATACTGCTGGTTCATGTCACGGACGTAGACCTGGGATCGGCTGGTACCCCAGTTTTCTGAGGTTATGCTAGGATCGTTCGACGAAAAGGTAATCCGCGAACCGTCCTCGCTCATACTTGCCGCATTACCCTGATAGCAATCTTTGAACAGAGCTTTCGTACGGTCGCGCCCCGCAAAAGTGACCAACTCCAGGTTCTGGGTCATCATGTCCTTACGAAATATGTTGAATGACACCTCCGGCCTTTGGGCAAAGAACGGGCCGGCGTCAACGTTTGCCAATGTAATGAAGGCGGCGATACTGACGAAGGAAACGTACCTGCCATCAGCGCTGATGCAGGTCCAGAACCCATAAGGCTGGTGTGGCTCACGCGTGAAGCCCGGAAGGTCATTGAGGCCCTGATATCCAGTACTGTCCGCGCTCACCGGTACGAGTGCGCCCGTCTCAAGATCCTTCCTGAAGTCGTCCCGCAATTCGTTAAAATCCCGAACGGGCTTGCCCCGCCCGTCGGTGAATCCCAAGTAGTTATTGGCCTCAGTGTTGAACACTACGTACCTGCCGTTCTTACTGATGCAGGCGTGCCGACTTTCCTTGTTACCTCTCACCTCCTTGCCGTTCCCATCCAGGACGGGTTTCAAGCCGTCCATCACCTGATTGATCAGTCTGAGGGTGCTTGACTGGTAGACGTCGGTCACGGATTTGTTCGGAGGAACCGTCACTTCCCAGAGGGCAATGTCGGTTATTTGATCAGTCTTCTCCGAAAAGTGCCCGAGAGATTCCGTCTCGTAAACAACGCGAATACGCTTCCCTCCTCCAACGTCGTCTACGGCAATCCAGGGATGTGCGCTCCCCCCGTGTTGATGTCCATTCCCGCCCCCGCTACTGGCCGTCCAAACACCATTGATTGCTCTTGCACTCACGCATACAGTCTTCTCCGTCTTCCGCTCCCACAGAAAGACGTTGAGAACCGCTGCAGGGAAAGTCACTTTCACCGGTGAGTCAGTTAGGTTGTCCATGCTAGCGTCAAAGACCACATAGTCCGCCTCGGGTGAGACGGCCATCAGGTGTCCACCAAGCTGCAGCGCATCTGTAATATGGGCTCCCTGGTTGGGAGGGTCCAAGTCTCGACGGCAATCGATACGACGCGTATCCGCTTGCACCGTCGCCTGCAGTCCCAACGTAAGAATGATTGACAATGTCCGTAGACGCCTGTACATGGTGTTCTGTCCTCCGCAATATTCAAGTTGAGGCTGCGCCGGGTGCACGTGGGATACGCCCAGCGGCGCTACCTTCGTGACGCAACGTGATCCGGAATGGTCCACGCATCCCGTGGATCTACCAGTTGAACGGAGTGGGGCTATCCATGCGACAGCATCGTGCGGTCGGAACTTGTCAAGACCACGCCCCCGACTCACCCGTTCCTCCTCAGGTCTCCTTGCTCTGTCCACTTCGCAGTTCCTTGCCAGAGATGAAAGCGTGGAATTCGGCCAGCGGGGACAATCATGGGCCCCTCATGATCGTCCGGTGTTCACCGAGCTGAAGCCGAGAGGATCACGTCCCCCTCGACCACGATCGGCACCTTGATCTCCGGTCGCGTCCCCGCGCGCCCCTCGACGTAGCGCGAGTTCCGACCACCACATCCATCACCAACACCGTCTCACCCGTCCCAATGACGTGCCCGGCAATGCCCAGCCCTGACGCCAGCATCGGATCATCGCCCCGAATCCAGATCCCCTGACATAGGCCTGTTCGGAAATGTCGGCTGTGTGCCGTCATGAAACTGCCCTGACGGCGTAGCGCAAGGCCAGGATGGTGCCCGGGAATGTCGCGTTCGGCTGGTTCAGTTGCTCGCAGACCACGTGGACGTAGTCGTTGACGTAGACGTAGTCGTTGACGTAATCGATCGGAATCCGTCGTCCACGTCTACGTCTACGACTACGATTACGAAATGCGGTCGGGTGGCCCTGACAATATGTGGGTAGGATTAGGCCGCAAAGCGGCCTAACGGTTGGTAAGAAACGTGCGATGCCAGATGGCGAAGATCATCAATCCCCAGAGGATGTGGCTGTGATTCTGGGTGCCGCCGTCGTGCTCTCGTACAGATCGTTCAGGGCGCTTGTCGAGATGTAGTCAGATAGGAACGAGCTTTTGCGGAATGTCTGCATCATGTAGTCCCGCACATAGTGGCGGAGCCTGTGTTTGATCGGGAAGCTATGGCCCTGCTTCTTGCGGTGGAGGATCTCGGGGGGGAGGATTCCTTTGAGCGCTGACTGGAGGATGGCTTTGGTCGTCCAGCCCTGGAGCTCGAGCCGGCTCGGGACGTGCCCGACGAAATCGATGAGCTCATAGTCGAGCAGTGGAGCGCGCACCTCGAGCGCATGCGCCATGCTCATCTTGTCCGTCCGCATGAGCGGGTTCTCGGCCATCATGAAGCGCATCTCGACATAGAGCTCCCGATCCAGCTCGGTGGCGAATCCGCCGTTTCCTATCATGGTCCTGATTGGCGAAAATTGGTCCCCCATGACGGCGCCCGCGAATTCAGGCGAGAGCAGACGCTCCGCATCCTTTCGCTCGAGAAAGCACTGCCACCCCATGTGCAGACCGGCCGGGTCGGATAACCTCTCCTGCGAGCTCTCGATGTTCTCTGCGGTTCACGAGGTCCCCGCGATTCCAGTACTGGTAGCTCATATACCTCACGGCATGAAATTTGCTAGGCTGTATCCACCAGGAGGCTGTTGGCGATGACGCTCAGAGCTCGGCTTTTTCTTCTGATCGGGACGCTTGTCGTGGTTCTGGTGACGGCCCAGTGGTGGTTCATGCGCGCGCTTTCGACGGAGCTCGGCGAGGAGGTGGACTCCGTGGCTCTCACCGTTGGCCAGGGAGTGATGCGCGAGATCGGACACATTCTGCCGAAGGCGGCGCCGGGATCGACGGTGAGCGTCACGTCTGAGATTCATACCGGAACCGACGGGCAAGTGACGTCGACAGTCCGGTCGTCATCTGGAGAAAGCAAGCTCCAGTCAGGTGCTCCCAGAGTGATTGTTTTGAGCAGCGAAGAGCAGACCTCGGCCGGCTCCTCCCCGCCACAAAAGAAGATCCTCTACGAGTACCATGTCGTGCTGAGTGGGACGCCGCGCGAGGGTGACCATCATGAGCTGGTGCTGCAGGGACCGCATCAGGCGCGAGTCGTGCCGATTCCGAAGAGCCGGATAGAGCAGCGGGTGACCTCCTTCTCGCGGAAGCTCATCGGCGGGACTCTCGGGCTGCTTTCGTTCGGCCTTCTCATGAGCGCCCTCATCGCCCACAAAGTCACCGCTCCTCTCAGGAATCTGCGAAGGGCTGCCCAGCAGCTCGAACGCGGGGAGCTCGGCGTGCAGGCCACGGGAGCCTCGGCGAGCGAGGTTGGCGAAACCGTCCAGGCCTTCAACCGGATGTCGAAACAGCTGCAGCACCTCGAGGGTGAAGCCCGCAAGCTTCAGGACGAGAGGCACTTGGGCGAGCTGTCGGAGGTTGCCCGAGGCCTTGCCCACGCGCTACGCAATCCGCTGAATACGGTGGGGTTGGCCGTCGAGGAGCTCGGCCGGCGAGCGACCGATACGGGTTCCGAAGAGCTCGTCGCGACTGCGCGAAGCGAGATATCGCGGATCGACAGCTCGCTTCGCTCCTTCCTCGCCCTCAGCAGCACCGGCCGTGAGGCCGCCACGGCTTCGGTTTCCATGATCGCCCTTTGCAGGGACGTCGTTCTCGAGGCGCTTCAGAACAGCCGCGGGCGGGTCTCGATCGAGCTCGACGAATCGCCCGGCGATGACCCAACGATTCGAGCCGTTTCGACTGAGGTGCGCGCGGCCATCCAAGCCGTCATCCTCAATGCAGTCGAGGCCACGAATGATGGCGGCAGCGTCCGCGTGAGCCTTGAGTCAGATGAGGGTACTGTGCGCGTACGGGTCGAAGACGAGGGCGCTGGGCTACCCGCCAACGTCCGGGCAAAGCTCTTCCAGCCTCACGTGACCACAAAAGCGAACGGCTGCGGAATGGGGCTGTACCTGGCCGAAAGGATCGTTTCGGGCCGATATGGAGGACGAGTTACGATCGCGGACAGATCGCCCCGCGGGACGCGAGCCGTCATCGAGCTGCCGCGGGAACAGGGGGCTTGATGAGCGAGGAACGCATCCTGTTAGTCGAGGACGATGCGGCGCAACGGCGAATCGTTTCAGGGATTCTGGCCGCCGAAGGTTACATCGTAACCGAAGCCGGCGGCATCGCTCAGGCGATCGACGCCCTCTGCACCGCCCCTGTCGACCTCGTCCTCTCGGACTGGAAGCTCCCGGATGGCGACGGCATCTCGCTTCTCGCCGAAGTGCGCCGGAGGAGCATTGAAGCCCCATTCGTCATGGTCACGGCGTACGGGACGATCGAGAGGGCCGTCGAGGCCATCCGTACCGGAGCCGACGATTACTTGACAAAGCCGTTCGAACGACGGGCGCTGCTGCTCGCGATCGAGAGAACCCTCAGAACTCGGCGTCTCGTCGAAGAGAACCGCCGCCTCGCCGAGGAGCTCGAGGAGCGCGACCGCCTTGTCGACATCATCGGCCGGTCGCCCGCAATGCAGGACCTTTTCCGACGGGTAGAGAAGCTGGCTGGAAGAGACGCGACGGTGCTCCTGATCGGTGAGAGCGGGACAGGCAAGGAGCTCGTCGCACGTGCGCTCCACCAGCTTTCACCGCGCCGCTCGGGCCCGTTCCTCGCCGTGAATTCGGCAGCGGTCCCCGACGGGCTGCTCGAATCGGAATTCTTCGGCGTCGAACGCGGCGCATTCACGGGGGCTGACCGCAGCCGCGAGGGCAAGTTCGAGCTCGCCCGCGGCGGAACGCTCTTTCTCGACGAGATCGGCGAGTTGCCGTTCACGATTCAGCCCAAGCTTTTGAGGGCAATACAGGAGGCGCGGGTGACCCGTGTCGGCGGCGCCTCGGAGATAGTAACCGATGTGCGGCTCATCGCCGCGACCAACCGGGACCTCCCCGCGGAGATCGCGGCGGGGCGATTTCGCCAGGATCTATATTACCGGATCAATGTCATCCAACTTCGCCTCCCCCCGCTCCGTGAGCGGAGCGAGGACATTCAGCTTCTCGTCGAGCACTTCGCCGCACGCGCGGCGCGGCGCCACGGGCTCAGAGTCACGGCCTTCTCACCCGCTCTCCTGAAGCGGCTCTTCGACTATCCGTGGCCGGGCAATGTCCGGGAGTTGGCGAACGTTGTCGAGCGTCTCGTGATCTTGTCGGACGAAGGCCGGGTGAGTGAGGGAGATCTGCCAGATGAAATGGCTGGACGACCGAAGGAGGACGGTGGGTTCAAGTTGCCGCCGGGTGGCGTGAGCTGGATCGAGCACGAGCGGAGCTGCCTGCGGCAGGCGTTGGAGCTTGCCGGGGGGAATCGTGCGCGCGCCGCGCGCCTTCTCGATCTGCCGTACAAGGCCTTCCTCTACCGTTTGGAGAAGCACGGCATCCGAGCGAGTGACTCCTGATTTCGGGATAGAGCTCCTCGATTCGGGAATAGTGCATGGCCAGAATGCCCTGTTTCCCTGGCACCAACTTTGCTCTTTCGAGGCGTGACAACAAAGAGGCATGGGGCCTCGATAACGTAACACCACTTCAGAAGGAGGAAGAGCAATGAAGAATTGGTGGATGGTTCCGATGGCGTTCCTGGCGGTTGCGTTCTCGGTTTCTTCGACGAAGGCCGATGAGGATGCGCAGAAAAAGGATGAGCAGATCGAGCTGGTCCTGAAATCCGACCGGGATGGAAACGCGAGCACGATCGAGCTGAACGACATGCATGCGCTGGCAATGGGAGAATCCCGCACCTACTACAGCGATGATGGAAAGCAGGCGACGGTCACGCGCGAGGAAGATGGATTCAAAGTCGAGTTCGACGGGAAAGTGACGCACATCAAGAGCGGGATCAATTCGCTGAGCATGCGCGATGGCGGTCAATTCGTGACAGTCGATGGTGACGACGGCAAGAAGTGCTTTGTCGCGAACATTCGGTCGAAGGGCAAAGACGGAAAGCAATTCGTCTACGCGTACAAGACAGGCAACGACGAACGGCTCGACGTCGATGCCATCATCCGGAACATCGAGAAGTCGGAGCACTTCTCCGAGCTGGACCCGGAGGCGCAGGAAAAAATCCGTGAGGCCATTCGCGACCTGAAAGACAATGTCGACGACAATGACGATGCGCGCAAAACCATCGTCATCAACATCGAAGACGAGGAATAGCGATTCGAACGGGTCGTTTCGGTCATCCGCAGACCGCACGCGAGGAAGATCATTCGATTGTCCTCGATATCCGAAGCGGCTGCGGATGATCGACGCCTTCAATCTGCGGACTCCTCCCTACCGTCAAACGGGTAGGATGAGATCCTACGAAAGCGGTGGACGGCGTCACGCGCTGGTTGCTCGATGGCGATCCCGTGATACGGTGGCAGGCCCATCGCGGTCTGCTTGATGCCGGCGCGGGACTCGCAGCAGCCCCATGGTGCGAAGCAGATCCCGAAGATACGGGTCCGAGTGCAGGCGGTCGAACCCAGGCATGAACATGCGCCGAGGTATCGGGGCATTCTCTCTCTCTGAAACCTCTCCGGAACCAGTCGAACGCGGCGTCGCGCTCGCCCAGTCCGGGCTACAACAACAAAAATGAAAAGTGCTTTTCGCTGCAAAACCCCCCTACTTCTTGAGGGAGCGCCTAGCCCGCGGGGGAGGGACGTTGGATCGCACCAGGTGCAGTTCCCGTCTGCTGAGTAGCTCCCATTCGACCGTTTCACTCGGCTGCAGGCCGATGGCGGCAGCCAG
>JACPPM010000048.1 GCA_016191015.1 Acidobacteriota bacterium
AGGAAACATCCGACCGTGCCGCCCCTCCCTGAGGCCGTCTGGATCAATCCACCAAAACCAACGGCGGAGGACCCCATCCCGACACAGAGAATCCTCCCTAATTACGAAACCGAGCTGTCTCAATGTCGTTGACAACTTCCGCCTCGCCTGAAACTGAGCATTGAGAAAATACGGGAGCGCGATTTCCACGTGGAGACGAACATTGGAACGCTTTGCGGTTTCCCCGATGAAGAGGTTCACAGATGTGTCGAAAGAGCGTTGTTGGGGCTCGGTGGCTTCAGCCAAGCTGTGGAAGAGATGAAATTCTTCAAGGCCCTCTCGGGGTCCGTTGCAGAGGAGATTGCCTTTTTCGACGAGAGGCTCCTACATCTGGCAAAAGAGATTGATCCCGGCACGCAGGAGCGCAGATTGCTGAGGGTGCGCACACTTGCAGGGGCTCACGCAGACGACCGGCAATCCTCCGTTCCCCGCGTGAACGTTCAACGTCTGCTAGCCATTCGCGAAAGTCGCGAATGCCGAGATTTCCGCGACTGGCTCACCGGGATTGATTCCCTCAGTGACACAGAAATTCGTGAACAGATGGAGGGTGTTCATGATCGGATAGCCTCTGTGTACTCAGGGAGCTTGGCAAGCGCACTTGAGTTTATCGTCAAGGCAACGCGTGAGCTTCCGCAAATGCCCCCTGAACTCGAGGCCGCGCTGGGAACGATTGACGCCTTTCTGGTGAGAAACGTGCTTCCACGCAGGGGACCGGCCGCCTTCATCAGCGACGTGTATCCTTCCATCTTCGAGCGGGGAACCCGCTCGAAGGCCTCGAACATTGAGCCCTGGTGTATCGCGTACCGCGAGGACGGCACCGTGTGCCGGCGCCTGGCAACCGTCGTCGACGAGCACCGCGGCGGAATGGTCTGCGCGGAGCACGCGCCGCCGACGAGATCGAGGTGATGTGGGCTCCGGTGATTCAACATGATTGGTACAAGATGGCTTTCGGAAGCAATTGATCTTCTCGACGTAGAACTTTTTTCCGTAATTCCCAAAGTTGCCGAACGAAAAGACAGTCCATATTTCGTCGACTACGCCGAGAGGTACTTTGCGGACGCGGTCGCTGCTAGACAGGAAGGCAGACGTGCCGAGGCCCTAGACCTACTTCAGACGTGCATCGACCATATCCAAGCCATGCCCTCTCGAACTCGGGCCCTGCGCGAACTCTCCCGCGTCGCGCAACTGCGAAAAGCGGTGCTCCTCCTCGCACAAGGTGAGTACAATCAAGTAGCCAAGGATCTGCGAACTTGCCTCAATGATCATTCCGCACTCTTGGATCTTTCCGTCTCCATGCATTGGGACCTCGGTTACGCTTTTCTCTTGGCATGCCTGATGGCCGAGAACCGTCAGGGCGCTCTGGAGGCGTACCAACAGATCCAGAATGGAACGCGACGAGCGGCGGCAGGCGCTGCAGTTCTAGCATGTCTTTGTGCAACCATCGGACCCACGGATTTGGCAACCAAACTATTCGAGGTGGCTCTTCAAGCGGACGGTAACTACTTTGACACGCGTCCGCAGCAACGTCAGATTTATGAGCAATTACTTGGCTGGCCGCTCCCCGCTTCAGACAATGCTCCTCCAGATTTCTTCCTACGTCTTCACCCCAAAGTGGTTGAAGTCGCTTGGCCGCTGTTTCGCGACAAGCATTTTCGGCAAGCAGTCCTTGATACGTTCATTGCCTTGGTTCACGAAGTCAGGATTCGATCGGGTTGTTCCCTAGATAATTCCCCCTTGATGAACAAGGTTTTCTCTGAGAAGGCGCCGATTCTCAGGGTCTCAGACAATTCAGACGAACGACAGGGGATGATGTGGCTATTCGCTGGCGCGGTGATGGGATTACGAAATCCCAACGCACATCGTCTCATCCACGAAACAGATCCACAGAGAACCTTTGAATGGCTGGCATTCGCAAGTGCCCTATTCAGAGTCATTGATTCGGCGAAGAAGATCTGAACCGAGACCGAACGCGACCGGGGTAGCACACCTACGATCTGCCGACGGCACTTCTATATGTTGGTTATCACAAGATTCGGATTGTTGATTGTTTACCGGTGGCATCCTCTGCCCGGACGAGAGATTGATGTTCTTGGTCGGTGACAGAATGGGGATGGCGCGCGCAGCGAAACGCCGCTGGCGGCTGGGCTCGCCGCGATACAGCAGCGGCAGCTCGACGTTCTCGATCGCGGAGGTGCGGGCCAGCAGGTTGAATCCCTGAAAGACGAAACCGAGGTAGTGCCGCCGCAGCAGCGCACGCTGGCGGCGCGAGAGCAGCTCGACTCGGGTGTCGCGGAAGAGATACGAACCGGTCGTAGGCGTATCGAGGCAGCCGAGAATGTTCATCACAGTAGACTTGCCGGAGCCGCTCGGCCCCATGATGGCCACGAACTCACCCTCCTGAACGGTCACGTCGATGCCGCGCAATGCTGGGAAGGCCGCCCGTCCTTGACCGTAGACTTTCGTCACGCCTCGAAGCTCGAGTAGCGGGCGCCGCGAGTCGGCGGGATCGCGGTTCGGGCTCACGACTGCGCTCCGGCGCTTTCCCTGATCACCTTCATGCCCGCCCGCACCTCGCCGCCCGTGATCTCCGTGAGGCGGCCATCGCTCGGGCCTGTCGCTACCGGCACTGCGAGGGGCTGCCCTTCGCGCACCTGCCCCACGTCGGCTTCATCCACGTCGACCTGAAGCTCCATCTGCGGGAGGTCCTCGGCCAGCGTGAAGAGCACCGGCGCCTGAAACGAGGCGGCCACCGTCTGGCCCGGCTCGACCTTGCGCGCCAGTACGATGCCGTCGATGGGCGAGCGGATCGAGGCTTTGGCCAGGTTGATCTCGGCGGAGCTCAATGAGGCGCTGGACTGCTGCACGTTCGCCCGCGCGCTCGACTCGTCGGCTGCGGCGCGCGCCGCCGTCGCCTCGGGCGTCTCGAGCTCGGCCTTGGAGGGAACCTTGCCGCCCGACAGCTCGGCAACCTGGCGCAGCCGCGTAAGGTTGGCGCGGGACTCCTGAACGCTCGCGACGGCCTGCACCACGCGTGCCTCGGCCGACGCCAGGGCGGCCCGCGTGTTGGCGACCTGATCCTGGCGCATCGAAACGTCCAGGCGAGCCAGGACTTGGTTGGTCTTCACGCGGTCGTTGTCGTCGACGAAGACCCACTTGACCAGGCCCGAGACCTCACTGCCGACGTCGACCTGGTTGGTGGGCTGGAGGTTGCCGGTGGCCGAGACCGTGACGGTGAAATCGCCTCGCCTCACATCCTCTGTGCGGAACTGGGGTACGGCGCCACGGCTCCCCGGTCGTGCCACGATGAAGGTGACGCCGACCGCTGTGATCATGGTGCCGGCCACAAGGCGGCGCACCTTGCGAATCCGGCGGCTGCCCGTCAAACCTTCGGCCACGATTCTGGCCAACTGGTCATCCTGTGGAACAAGTGTCGCGCTCGTGATTCCTCACTGTTCGCTTCGTTTGTATCCGGGGCCCAGCCTCCGCCGAGCGCCTTGTAGAGCCGGATGAGTGCCGAGGTGCCTTCGGCTTCCGTGGACTTCAGGTTGTCCTCGATGGACAGCACCGAGCGTTCGGTGTCCAGGACGGGCTGGTAGCTCGTCAGCCCCGCGATGTAGCGGCTCTGCGCGAGCTGCGCCGCGTTGCGCGCAGCCTCCGCGGCAGCCGACAGGGCGGTC
>JACPPM010000050.1 GCA_016191015.1 Acidobacteriota bacterium
AAATGGCAAGAAACCTGTTCACCGCAGAGACGCAGAGGTCGCGGAGAAAGATTCCCGCTCTGCGCTCTCAGCGCCTCTGCGGTGAAATGGCATACCCATGAACCCGCGGCTCTTGGTTGCGGCTATGCCGCGTTAGGCATTACCAGGTCGCACTACGCGTCGCGCCCGGGCCGCTTTCTTGCGCCCTCCCGATAGTGGATGATGAGACCGTAGACGGACAGGGTCAGCAGCGCGCATCCCATGAAATCAGCAAGACCGCCGAGCGTCCGGTCGTGCTTCAGCAGGCCGGTGGCGCCGAGCAGATAGGCCCAATCGTGCTCGCCGCCTCCGAGCAGTGGGAGATCCTGTGACCGCGCGTCGGCCATGTATCGCCCCACATCGAGGAGGTTCTGGCCGATCCAGAAAAGGACGGCGTCAGCGGACTTTGGCTGGGAGTGGCGCAGGAAATAGAGGAAGAAGGCCACCGGCATCATGAGTTGCATGAGCGTGCCACCGAGGAATCCGATGAATTCGATTCCGAAAACCCCGAACACGGGATGTCCTGCTTCATGGATCATCAGGTCCACGCCGGCAAGAAACCACAGCGCGGACCTGACTGAGTCACGGAGGGCGAAGAGCACGAATGAGGCAAGCAGGAGTACCGTGGCGATGAGGGGATCGGGCCGCAGTCTCCAGAATGCCTTACCGTTCGGGTCTATCAATTCCGAGAGCCGTTCAAACACGGATCGATCATATCGCGCATTCCTCTACCTTGACCAGACTCGTCACGCCAACGCGCACGGGAACGTCGAAGTCGTCTCAACCGGAGACTGCTTGGTTCTGCGGAGGCGAACGCAGGGGCCGCTGGCGGACATGCAGATCCGAGCTGAGCCTGCCGACGAAGGCATCGGACAGTCCGGCGAGGTGCGGCTGTGCTCCTCCGACGGTCCTCGGAAAGCCGGCCGAATCAGTACGGAGTTACGCGCAATCAAATGGCGAAGTAGTTGGCAAGACCCTTCCTTGAAGGCCCTTTCTCTTCGGCCTACCGGCCGAGAACGACGTCAATCCCGGAAAGCAGCAGTTCCAACTTCGCCCGAGGAAGCTTGCCGACGCGCTCGTTGAGCAGCGCCTTGTCTAGCGTGACGACCTGGGAAACATTCGCGACCGAGTCCTTCGGGAGGCTCGTCACCCGATCCCGCAGGAGCACGTTGCCCGGCGCGTCTGCCCACCGCAGATTGCTCGTCAGAGGTACGCACACGACCGTCGCGATCCGGCTCCGATTCAGTGGGTCACATTGAACTACGACAACCGGCCTGCGAAACCCCGGCCCTGAGCCGGCGGGCGGCGGAAGGTCGGCCCACCAGACTTCGCCCTGAGAAATCACCACTCCGTTCTCTCAAGAACCCGACGACCGGCCTCGCGCACGAACGCGTCTTCCTGCCCGCTCACAACCTCACACACCCGATTCATGGCCTCCGTCAGTTCATCAGGAGCATGGCGCGCAACATATTCTCTGAGAGCCGCGCTGAACACCTCGCTCCGAGAGCGCCGATCGCGGCGCGCCAACCGCTCAACTCTTTCGAAAACGTCATCCGGAATTGAAACCGCTGTTTTCATACCAGGAGTATAACCGCACACGAGGACCACTTCAAGATTGGGCGTGAAGCCGAAGTCCCCGGATTGTGGCGCGGCATTGCCGTCGTGCATCCGGCCGAGATAGAGTGCGCTTCGGCTTGAGACTCCGCCTACTCCGCGACCGCCTGCGTGTGCCAGAAACCGTAGTCTGCGTCGCTCGTGACGATGTTGACGACGACATCGAGATTGCCCGTCGAGCCTTCGGCCGCCACGTGGTAGACCGCGACCGCGTTCGGAGGCGCCGGGAAGGTCTGCGCCGCTCCGAACGTCGTCACGTCCTCGTCGGTGAGCACGGAATGGAACGTCCCGTCGGCATACCACAGCATCCACAGCCTGCCATCGGCTCCGGGGGTGAGCACGACGTAGCGGGCGCCGGCCGAGTCCGGGACGGTCAGCACTTTCGTCGTCCCCAGCTTCCACAGGTACAGGCGCGTGGACCCGGGGTTGCTGTATGCCAGATAGGCGCCGTCTGCACCTTTCCTCGCCGAGAGCGCCACACTCTGCCACGGATCGATCGAGCTGCCGCTCGCGCTGGATTTCGGCGCCTTCTTTCGCGGGCCGAGGCTCGGTAGGAGCGCGCGTGCGAAGTATCCGTTGGGGGAACCGGAAGCACTTGAGTACCAGGCGAGCCACACCGTACCGGTCACGGCATCCGTGGCCAGCGCCGACTGCTGGTTGCAGCAGCCTGGCAGGGTGAATGTGTGATCTGCGCTCGCGGCCGGGATCGACGAATCTATACCGGCATGCCAGTACATCGTGCTACCGATCCCGAAAGACCAGGACACGATCGGAGTCCCTGTCAGATCGAGCGTTGCGCCCGTGCCGACGCTGGCATATGCGTAGCCGCTCTGCGAAAGCGCGCCTGTTCCGAGAGCCCACGAGTTGCCGGTCTTGCTCGTCGCCGTGAACATTGCCCCCGTCGAATAGGGGTCGCTTGTCGACGTGCTCTTCAATCCGCTGAAAATCATGCGAAGCCCCGATCCATCCGGCAGGAGTAGCGGGCCGGAATGAACACCACCCCACCCGCTCAGGACTGTCGTGGGGCGACCCACTGTCCCGTTCGCCGTGACCGCCGTATGCCCGTAAGCCTGCTTCTTGTTGATCACCGTGGGCCAGACCGCGTGAACTTTGCCGTCGGGCGTCCGCAGGAGCGCGGAATCGTAGGTGCTGCTCCCGGCCCCGTTCGAAATCTTGGTCCAGGTCCCCGGTGATCCCGCGTGGACTGTAACCGATATCATCGAAAGTAGCGCAAGCCCGACCTGAGCTGCGCGTGTTCTCTTGGACATTTCAAGCCTCCTCAGCGAAATTCGCCTTTCACAATGGACTTCGAGAAGAAAGGCGTCCCCATTCGTCACTATCATCTTAACGTGAACGACACCACGTTGCTGCTGACACCGTCTACCTCAGCATGGACATTCACTTTCCCCTTCTTCAAAGAGCTCGGTATCGTCACCTTCAATGTCGTCTCCGTCGACTTCTTGATTGCGGCCGTTTTGCGACCGAAGTAGACCTTGTTCAGACTGACCATTTTCGAAAAGCCGGCGCCGTAGATCACAGCCCGGCTGCCGGGCTTGCTGCTCTTGCTCTTGATGGATGAGATCGATGGGCCGCTTTTCAGATCCACGCCGAGCCTGGCGATGAAGGCATCCGACGTTCCATCCATGAGCGGCTGCGCTCCTCCGCCGGTCCCCGGAAAGCCAACCGAATCAGTGTAACCGACGACGTAGATCTCACTGAGAGTCGGGTGAAGGAGCAACGCGTTGGCCCCTTCGTCGCCGGCGCCGCCAAGGTAGGTCGATTGTGAGAGCGCTGCCAGCGACGAGACGAATCGGGCCACGAAAGCGTCGGTCGCTCCACCCCACGCCGGCTGGCTCCCGCCGGTCGTGCCGGGGAGGTTCGATGAGCCGGTCTCACCGCCTATGAAGACCTCTCCAGTGCCGGGGCGAACCGCCAACCCGTCGGCGAAGTCGTCTCCTGCCCCGCCGAAGTACGTGGCTTGGTTGAGCGAAGTCAGGTCTCCGCCGAATCGCGCGAGGAAACCGTCTCTGCCACCCCCGGGAGCCGCCTGAGCGCCGCCGGCTGTGCCCGGGAGATCCGTCCCGGCACTCGTACCTGCAATGAAGACGTCACCGGTTGCCGGATTCAGTGCTACCGCGCGGGCGAAGTTGTTGGACGAGCCTCCGAAGTAGGTGGATTGTGTGAGGGAGGTGAGTGTCGAGTTGAGCCGCGCGACGAAAGCGTCTGATGCACCGCCGAGGAGTGTCTGCGCCCCGCCGGGAGTGCCCGGGAAACTCGTCGACTGGGTGTGCCCGCAGATGTACACATCGCCCGAAGAGCCATTGATCGCGAGTGAGCTGAGGTAGTCTGCGCTGCTGCCGCCGAGATAAGTGGCTTGCGTGAGAGATGACAGGCTCGGGTTCAGGCGCGCGACATAGGCGTCGGCTGTGCCCCCGAAACTCCCCTGTGCTCCGCCGTTCGTCCCCGGAAATCCGGAGGCGTATGTCTCCCCTCCAACGTATACCTCCCCGTTGATCGGGTGGATGCCGAGCGTCCAGGCATCGTCTCCGCCAGCGCCACCGAGGTAGGTCGCCTGGACCAGGGACGTGAGACTGGCATCCAACCGCACGACGACGGCGTCGTAAGCGCCAGCGAGAGCCGGCTGGAGTCCACCGGCTGTACCGGGGAAGTTCGTAGAAAACGTCAGGCCAGCCACGTAGACATCACCTGTCGCCGGATGAATCGCCATCGCATAGCCGCGTTCTCCGGAAGATCCACCGATGTAGGTGGCCTGCTTCAGCGCTGTCAGCGAGGGGTTCAGGCGGACAATGAAAATATCGCCTCCTGAGCCACCGGCATTGATTGACTGCGCTCCCCCCGTCACTCCAGGAAAGTCAGGCGAGTCCGTGTTTCCCGCCACGTAGACGTCACCGTTGGTCGGGTGCACTGCGGCCACGAAGGCCGTCTCATCGGAGGAACCGCCGAGATAGGTCGCCTGGATCAGCGGATCGATCACCACGGGCTGACTCGGGTCGTACGGGCCGATCGCAAACCCGTAGGCATCGTGCGCGATCAGACGATATTCAACGCGGACGGGCAAGCACTCGTCTCGCACCTCCTGGTACGCAACGGGCCGCGTGAGGCTCACTTCTCCGAGACCGGTTTGCACAATGAGCCGGCCCGAATCGTCCACATACACGCATTCCGCACCGTCGATCCGCATTGCGATGGCGTCGGCTGAAGCGCCCGGCTCAACCGTGAAGATCTTCTCCACGTTGTCGCCGTGCGCACTCAAGGCGAGTCTGATCCCAGGCCACAGCTCGCCGAGGCTGACATCACGGATCGCCCGCAGCCGCGAATGCCACCGCGCTGAGTCGCTGCCATGGAAGACGGCCACACGGCTATCGGCCTCCTCGCCTGGCTCAACGTTCGGCCGTCCGCCGAGCGGCGTTTCGACGAGCGTCCATCGGCTTCGAACGCCCGCATCGATATGCGGATCTCGATCCGGTGTCATCTTCCGCGATGGCAACGAATACACGAGCTGCCCGTCGATTGTGACAAAGCACGTCCCGGCTCCTGTCATCGCGCAATAGGCAACACGGGGGTCGGTCTGGCCGACATTCTCGACAAAGGGGATCGAAAGCCCGGTCGCACCTGCGTGCATCACCTCACGGTTATCCGCCGACACTACATCTGCCAGGGACATCAGAGTCAGAGCGCCGAGCCCAACCACCTTCAATATATTTCTCATCTCACTTCACCTCGTTCTCTACTCGAGTGACCGGATGACCCCCGTTCCGGGACCATTCCTGCCCTCCATTTATCTCAAACGGAAAATGGAGGCCGATACCGGACATTGCTATCCCACAGGATGGCAACCCCGGCTGTCTTCCAGCCGTTTCAGTCCTGAATTGGGATTCGGAGTAGAGAGCACATGGGCTCAAACATAACGTCATCCTTGACATCCCGGGAGCGCGATGCGTATATGTTGATGAGGATGAGCCCGGCTGCGATGAGCGCGGTCTGGCGAGGGCAGGAGCAGGTATGAGTTTGCGCGGGGGTTCGTTTCTCTCGACCGCCGACTGCGATCTCCTGTTCCTTGCGATTTCGAGATGAGCGAGCTCACTCAATGGCTGCAAGCGGCGCGCAGCGGGGACCGCGTCGCAATCGAACGTGTGTGCGCGGCGACCTACGCCGAGCTGCATGCGTTGGCCCACGCACGCATCATGCGCTCCGGGCGCCTCACTCTCCTCGACACGACCTCCCTCGTCCACGAGACCTTCCTCCGCTTGTTGAACGCCGGCAGGTTCAACATTGACGATCGATCGCATTTTCTCGCATATGCTGCGACGGTGATGCGGTCGGTCATCGTCGATTACGCGCGACAGCGATCGGCGGCCCGGCGCGGCGGGGCCGATAGCAAGATTGCCATCGACAGCGACGTCCCTGAAAACGTCGCGGCCGAGGAAGAGATCGTCCGAGTGAACGACGCGCTCGATGAGCTCCGCCAGATCGACGAGCGGATGGCTCGGATCATCGAGATGCGCTACTTCGCCGGGCTGACTTTTGAGGAAGTGGCCGCGTCGTTGGAGCTTTCCGAGCGCACAATCCGCCGCGAATGGGAAAAGGCGCGGGCCATCCTGTACACGACGTTGGGCACTCAATAGATCATCATGCGAATTGAGCCACAGGAGTGGCCGGAGCTTTCCAAGCTCCTGGACGAAGCACTCGATCTGCCGGAATCTGAGCGCGAGAAATGGCTGGCCGGGCTTGATGGCCTGGACCCCGGCCGACGGGCGTCCATCCGGGAGCTCCTGGCTGCGCATGAGAAGGCCAAGTCCGCCGGCTTTCTCGTCACAATGCCGGAGATCGGGGATGTGTCCGGAACGCCCGCAAGCGGGGCCGATCGCCGGCAAGACCTCGTCCTCGGTCCGTACCGGCTCGTCCGCGAAATCGGGCTCGGCGGTATGGGGTCGGTGTGGCTCGCCCGTCGTGCCGACGGACTCTATGAAGGCGACGTCGCCATCAAGATGCTGCGCGAACAGATCGTGTCGGAGGCGCAGCGGGATCGTTTTGCGCGCGAAGGACAGATTCTGAGTCGACTCGCGCATCCCAACATCGCCCGACTTCTCGATGCCGGCGTTGCTGGCGATGGCCAGCGCTACATGGTGCTCGAATATATCCTCGGGAAACCGCTCACCCTCTATTGCGACGAGAACAGGCTCGACCTCCCGGCGCGGCTACGCCTCTCTAGCACGGCGTGCAAGGCGGTCGCACACGCGCACGCCCACCTCGTCGTGCACAGGGATCTCAAACCTTCGAACATCTTTGTCACGCGGGACGGTGAGGTGAAGCTGCTGGATTTCGGAATCGCGAAGCTGATCGAGGAAGAGGGGAAAGACGCGGCTCCGACGCAACTGACCCAGGTGGGCGGCCGAGCCTTCACGCCGGAGTATGCCTCGCCCGAGCAGATCGCAGGTACGGCAATCACGACGGCCTCCGACGTGTATTCGCTCGGCGTCGTCCTCTACGAGCTGCTGTGCGGAGAGCGGCCCTATCGGGTGAAACGAGAGTCGCGCGCGGCCTTGGAAGAGGCCATTCTGGCCGGTGATCCGGGTCGCCCCAGCCACGCAGCCACGTCGTCGGTGGCTGCTGCCGCCCGGTCCTCGAATCCCGCCAAACTCTCGCGACTGCTCGCCGGCGACCTCGACACGATCGTCCTCAAAGCGCTGAAGAAGAATCCATCCGACCGCTATCCGTCCGTCGACGCTCTCGAAGCCGACCTCGCCTGCTACCTCGACGGACGACCGGTGTCCGCTCAGCCTGATAGTCTCATGTACCGAACCGGAAAGTTCGTGAGGCGGCACAGGGCCGGTGTCGCTGGTGTCGCCGTTCTGGCACTCGTCCTGGTGGCAGGTGCCGGCGGCGTTCTATGGGAGGCGCGCGTCGCCCGAATCGAGGCAAGCAAGGCACAGGCGGTCACCGACTACCTGGTTGGCATCTTCGAGATGAACAGCTTCGACCGGCCGGACCCCGAGAAGGCGCGAGAGACGAGCGCGCGGGAGCTCCTTGATCTCGGCAGGAAGCGCATCGCCGGCGGCCTGCACGAGGAGCCGGCCGTGCGGGAGGAGCTGCTGAGCGTCTTCGGGCGGTTGTACCATCAACTCGAGCTCAACGACGAAGCGCTCAAGCTCGAGCAGGAACGCCTGAAACTGGCCCGCTCGCTCTACGGGCAGGACGATCCGCGCACAGCCGAGGCGCTGGTCAACGCCGCCAGCACACTCCTTTTCGTCGGCAACTACGCCGATTCCGGCAAGGCGCTGCGCGAGGCCGATGCGATCTTCCTGCGTCTGCGCGACGAGAGCTCCGAGCCGCGCGCACTCGGGCTCATGGGTCTCTACTACATCACGCGTCGCGAGGACCCGCCGAAAGCATATGGGTTGGTCGAGCGTGCCGTGGCAATCTATCAGGCGCACTATGCCGGAAGCCGTGACTACCCGATCGCGCTGCGAGCGCTCGCGCTCTCGCAGATCGAAAGAGGCGATTACGCAGCGGCCGAGAAGACGATCGAGCGGGCGCTCGATGCGGGAGCGAAGGTGCTCGGGAGTGAGCATCGCGACATGAGCTTCATCCACCAGGTCGCGGGCATGGCGTACACGTACGAGAATCGTGTGCGCAAGGCCGAGGAGCATCTGCGGCGGGCGGTCGAGATCAGTGGCAGGGTCGTCGGAGGCGATCGCCCGTATCTTTTCTATCAGACGCTGATGCTCGGCCGCTTTCTCCACGCAACCTCACGCACGGCCGAAGGCCGAGAAATTCTCACGGAGATGCTTGCCCGCGCCGAGTCCCCCGATGGGTCCAAGGATCCGCGTGCGAAGGCGTTTGCCTACGGGTCTATTCTACAGGCTGACGTGCGCGAAGGCCGGCTGGAGGAGGCGCGGCAGCTCTTGGCGAGAGCCATGCCGGAGTTTCACGGAAAGCTCGGCAAGAGCGAGCTCGTGACCTTCTCGGTACCGTCTGTGTCGCTGCTTGCGGCGCTAGGCCGGCTTGGCGAGGCGAGATCAATGGCGGACGAAATGGAGCAGTTGGCACGCAAGGAGCTGGCAACTAACAAGGCTCTCCTATCGCAGGTTCTCGCTGCGAAGGGCGAGGTGCTGCTGCAGCAGGGCGAGACCGCAGCCTGTGAAACGATTGTCCAGGAAGCACTCACCGTCGCCGGCGAGCTCCACCAGGATGTTCCCGCCGAAAAGCTCAGCTCGCGACTCGTGCTCTCCGAAGCCAGAGAAAAGCAGGGCCGGGCCGAGGAGGCGGTAGCCATTGCAAGGACGGTTGTGGAGAGAGTGAGCGGGCTGGCGGAGCGAGAGCTCTTCAAAGATCTCGAAGCGCGGGCACTGCTGCGTCTGGGGGAAGCGCTCGATCACAGCGGCGACCCGCAGTCTGCGCTCGCCCCACTGCGCCGCGCCGTCGATCTGCGGAAGGAGATCGATTGGGAGTACAGCCCATATCTCGCCGCGTCCCGCGCAACTCTGGCGAGCTGTCTGATCGAGCTGGATCGGCGAGCCGAGGCGCAGCCCCTCGTGGACCAAGCCAGGGCTGCCGTGGCACACAATCCCGAGCTGTCGCCTCGGCTCAGGGCGCCGATCGAACAGTCATCGGCTTGGCTCGCACGATCTCTACGGGCGATAAAGTAGCGCGATCGCGCCGGTGCTGCGACGAGAGCGACGAAGCGGAGCAGTCCTCCTCGCGGGATTCTGGACACTCGGCTCGGGTTGCATCGCAGGCGAAACCCAGAGACAATGGGGCAACGGAATGGCGACTCCCGACGCGAAGAGGAAGGATCTCGAAGATCGGATTCTGCTTCGCGCGATCGAGGCCGGGCTTATCGAGGCGGCCGAGGTCGATGCGGCCGGCCCGCTCCAGGATCGCGATACGGTTTACCCGTGGGGCCCGCGAGTATCGGCTCTTGTGCGCACGGGGAAGTTGAGCGAATCCGCGGTGGAGTGGTTGGCGCAGGAGGATCCTGGAATCCAGCCATCATTATCGAGTCAGCCGACGGACGTCGCACCGGGTGAGGGTGGCGGGCGCGGGGCGAGCCGAGCCGTGGGGGAGAACGACGGGAGCCCGTCCAGGCGTCTCGGGAAGTACGAGCTGGGCATTGTGCTGGGCCAGGGCGGGATGGGGCGTGTCTACATGGCCTACGACACCGTGCTGAAGAGATCAGTAGCGCTCAAGTTCCTGCTCGTGGAGAACGGCGCGACGCCAGAGAGGTTTTTCCAGGAGGCGCGGGCGCAGGCACGGGTCGATCACGAGTACGTCTGCAGGATCTACGAGGCTGGCGAGATCGACCGCACGCCGTACATCGCCATGCAGTATATCGCCGGAAGCACCCTGACATTCGCAGCTCTCGAGATGAACCTGGATCAGAAGATGGACGTGATGAGGAAGGTGGCCGAGGGCGTGAATGCAGCGCATGCGACGGGTCTCATCCACCGTGACTTGAAACCTGGGAACATCCTGGTCCAGCGCACCGAAGATGGGGTGTGGAAGCCTTACGTCATGGACTTCGGGCTCGCGCGCGAGCTGCAGTCCGATGGGCTCACATCCTCCGGGATGGTCATGGGGACCTTCGCGTATATGGCGCCTGAGCAGGCCCGAGGCGAGGTCCGCCACCTGGATCGACGCACGGACGTCTATGGGCTGGGCGCCACGATGTACGAGATCCTCTCGGGCGCTCCACCGTTTTCCGGCGGCAGCGGCGCAGACATCCTGGTGGATGTGCTGCAGAAGGATCCGAAACGACCCCGGTTGCGCGATCCGCGAATCCCGATCGACGCCGAGACGATCACCATGAAGTGTCTGGAAAAGAATCCAGAGAAGCGGTATCAGTCGGCGAAGGCCCTGGCCGATGACCTCAACCGTTTTCTCCAGGGTGATCCCATTCTGGCCAGGCGAGCGACGGTTCCCGAGCGCGTCTGGAAGAGGATCCGCAAGTATCCGGTGTTCTCCTCGATCATCGCCGCGGCCGTGCTCGCCGTCATTGTGCTCACCGGGATCGCGGTGGTGACATCGTACCGGGCGAAAGAGGCGGGCCGTCTCATGCAGGAGTTCGGGCAGGAGGTGAAGGAGGTCGAAGCCATCATGCGCTTCGCGTATCTGCTGCCTCTGCACGATATCTCGCCGCAAGACGCACTTGTGCGTGCCCGGTTGCGAGAGATCGAAGGACGGATGGAACAGATCGGCAGGATCGCTCAAGGTCCCGGCCACTATGCCCTCGGTCGCGGATACATGGCCCTGCGTGAGTACGAGGATGCGCGGTCGCATCTGGAATCGGCCTGGAACGAGCACGGGTATCAGCCGCCGGTGGTGGCCTACGCGCTCGGGTTGACGTTGACGAATCTCTACCAGGAACGGCTGAAGGAGGTGCAACGGATCACGGTGAAGCAGGAACGGGAGGCCCGATTGGCCTCGCTCGATCGCGAGTACCGCGACCCTGCCAAGAATTTCATTCGTGCGGCTGGAGCACATCTCGAGTCACGGGAGTATGCGGACGCGCTGGTCGCGATGCTCGACAAGAACTACGAAGCGGCTCTGGCGAAAGCGGAGATGTCGTACAGGACTGTCCCGTGGCTCTACGAAGCCAGACAACTCGAAGGCGACGTCTACCTGACAATGGCGAATCAGAAGCGGGATGAAGGGAGGAACGATGAAGCCGCCGTGCTGTATGAGAAAGCGGAGGCCGCCTACGCCGACGCTCTGAGCAGAGGCTCCAGCGACCCCGCCGCGTACGAATCGGCGGCGAGCCTCCAGGTGGAGGTCATGCGGATGCAGATCTACCAGACCGCCAGATCGCCACGCGGGTCTTTCGAGAAGGCGTTAGCGGCCTGTGAGTCCGCGCTGGCGGCACAGCCGCATAACCCGCGGGCATACGGCCTCAGATCGTCCGCGTATGTGCGGTGGGGCGAGTACGAGGCGCAACAGGGAGAAGATCCGCGCCCGACATTCTTGAGATCGATCGAGTCAGCTGAGGCTGCGGTCCGCCAGAGGCCGGGAGACGTCCTCGCCCTGACGGGTATCGGGACAGCGTGGTGGAGGTACGGGCGCTACGAGGCGCAGCTGGGAGGCGACCCGGCCGAGTCGTTCACGAAGGCAGCCGATGCGTATCGGAAAGCGGCCCGGATCGAAGCATCCGCCCTCACCTATGCCAACCTTGGCGGGCTTTACTGGAATCGCGCGTCCGAGGAGTCGCGGGCAGGGCGACGCTCTTCAGAGTGGCTCGATCGAGCCGCTGAGTGTCTCGAGAAGGCCCTGGAGCTGAACCCGGCCTACGGTCCGGCGCATAACAATCTCGGACTGGTGTACCTCGAGAAGGCTGAGCTGGCGGTCGACGGCGGCGGAGACGTGCGTCCATTTGTCAGGAGCGCAGCGGAAAGGCTGCAGAAAGGCATCGCGCTCAATCCCACCGATGCCTACGCGTGCTCGAACCTCGGCTCGACCTTCCTCGTCCTCGGAATGTACGAATCGTTGAACGGCAGCGATCCCCGGGGATCGCTCGCCCAGTCGATCGCGGCATACGAACGGGCGCATTCGATCAACCCCAATTGGCCGTCCCCATACTTCGGAATCGGAGCGGCGCTGAATCAGCGGGCCCAGTACGAGCTGGAGACCGGCATCGATCCGACCGCCGATATCAATGCTTCTTTGGAAGCGCTGGATCGATGCCTTCGCATCGACGCGAACCAACCTGATGTCTACACGATTTTGGGGCGCGTCAGGCTCCTCGATGCGCGCTGGCTCATCAAGGCACACCGGTCTCCCGAGGCGGCCCTCGACTCCGCCCGGACCCTCATGCTGAAAGCCGGCGCGAAAGACGCCGAAGCCAATGAGGCGCTCGGTGAGCTATTCCGATGGAGGGCTGAATGGCGGCTATCGCGCCGGGAATCGGCCGCATCGGACATCAAGCAGGGGATCGTGTACGCGGACCGGGCTCTATCTCTGTCGCCCAGCCTGGCGGACGCCCACGCCGTCAAAGGCGCCCTCTTGCTCCTGCAGGCAAACGCAGGACCTGCTGGAAGCCCGCGTTGCGCCGCCGGTGCGGAGGCGGCACGGGAGATCCAGGAGGCGAATCGACTGAATGCCAACCTGCAGGCGCGCTGCGCCCAGGAGCTTGCAGCAGCCAGATCGCTCTGTTCGGGAAGCAGCAAATGAGCGTCCCCGATCGCGAGGACTCTGCGTGGATCGGTCATGTGCCGGGATTCCGCGGGCATCCCGAAATGACACTACTGCCCGTCTGCAATGGGCCTCACGTCAACAAGCCTCCCGGCACGTCCCGCCTGTCTCACCCGTACATCAAATCGAAGATGGTCTCCACCAGCGCCGTTCGTTTGTGATCCGGGATTGGCCGTACACCGGTGTAGAGGATGTACCGGCATTGACCGCGGGGCACGAGAAGAGAGATGCGCAGTGTAGCATCACGGCGGATCTCGCCCCCGCCTGCTGTGTTGGCCCGCATGCGCCACATGCTTCTTTATGGGCGCCCACGCGCCGAAGAATCCCGGTGCGCACCGTTACGCAAAATCGCCGCGCACGCGGGCCCGGTACCGGCGGCTCCAGGTCAGCATGCGTCCGTCCTTCATGATCACGCGGTAGTCGCCATGAAACCACGGCTGGAATTCGCGGACCGCTTCGAGGCGAACGATCTCCGAGCGATTCACTCGCATGAACTTCTCCGGGTCGAGGCGAGCTTCGAGGGCGTTGAGTGTCCCCCGGCGGATGTACTCGCCCTCTCGCGCGATGAAACGCATGTAGTTCTTCTCGGATTGTATGAGATCCACCGTCTCCAACTGCAGCAAGATCTCCCGTTCATGCCCCTTCTCGACGAAAAGGTGACGCAGGTATCGGGGCTCGGCTCTCAGCGTCTCCAGAAGCTGGCCGAGGCGGCTCGCCAGCTCGAGCGTGTCGGCATGATGAAGCCGCTTCCGAATGCGTTGGAGGACCTGCTGGAATCGACTCGGAGCAAACGGTTTCAGCAGATAGTCCAGAGCGTGGACATCAAAAGCGCGCAGGGCGTGTTCGTCGTAGGCGGTGATGAAAACTACGAGAGGCATGATCTCTGCGCCAATCGCGTCGATGACACCGAACCCATCGAGGCGCGGCATCTGGATGTCCAGGAACACTAGCTCGGGCCGCGTCGTGCGGATAAGGTCCACGGCTACAGCGCCGTCGGCGGCCTCGCCGACGACCTCGATGTCCGCCTCGTGGGTCAGCAGATCCCGGATCTTCCGCCGCGCGGGTGCCTCGTCGTCCACGATCAAAGTGCGGATCATGGTGCCATCTCAGCCGCGGTTCTGAAGGGGAACGACGCGCGCACGAGGAAACCGCGCGTTGCTCCGTTCCCCGCGGTGAATGTGTGATCGGCGCCGTAAAGGATCTGCAGACGCTCGGCCGTCGCAGACAGCCCCACCCCCGATCCGGCGGTGCCGCGACCGCTTGGCATCCCCGGTCCGTCATCCTCGATCTCCAGAACGAGGCGAGCGTCAAGCCTGCTGGCGCGGATCTCGATCGTGCCGGCTCCCGTGCGCGCAGCGGCGCCGTGTTGGACTGCGTTCTCCACCAATGGCTGCAGGATCATCGAGGGAACCAGGGCCCTCGAAACATCCGGATCGAGCTGAATGGTCACACGAAAGTTGTCGCCGAAGCGCGCGCGCTGGATGGCAAGGTATTGGTCCAGCACGTCGAGCTCGATTTGGAATGGTACTTCATCGGTCTGGGCCGTGCGGAGGGAGGCACGGAGAAGCTCGGAGAGCTGGCCGAGCATCTCGTCGGCAGCAGCAGGATCACGGTACATCGTGGAGGAGATCGTATTGAGGGCGTTGAAGAGGAAATGAGGCTGGAGCTGCAAGCGCAGGTTTCGGAGCTGAGCCTGGGCCAGACCGCTCTGGAGTTGCGCCGCGTGCACTTCACGCTCCCGGGCAGTACGAAAGGCGTCGATCGCATGGATGGCACCAATCATGACCGAGAACGCGATCACCTCCATCGGCAGCTCCATGAAATACCTCAGAGGCATGATGCCGTAGTCGTAGTCGCCCAGTCCGGCGAGCGGGAAGAGAACCTCGCGCAGTCCCCACATGATCGTTGTGCTCCCGGCGGCGAAGGCTGCCAAGGCCACAACATAAACCGGAAGGAACCGGGGCCATCTGGTTCGGTCGAGCGGGAAACGCCGCGCGAACCAGAGCACGAAAACAAACAGCACCCCACCGGTGAAGGCGCCGGTCATCTCACAGATCAGCGGGTTCAGAAACGGCTGCTTCCCGCGGTCGACCAGGACTCCGAGGTGATGGTAGAAGAACTGGAGGAACCCGATCGAAATGACGACCGCCAGCCACAGGCCGATCGCCCACAGAGACGGAAGCGGCCGTCTGGCAGTCACCACGGCAATCTCCTGTTCCCCGGCATGTTCTCACGCAAATGATACCGGGATTCCCTGCTCACTCACAACGGCACAGGGATGAACGGCGAGGGGCGGGGACGAGCGGCGTGGGGAGTCGAGTTCAAAGTTCAGAGTTCAAAGTTCAGAGTTCAATGGCGCCCGGGAAGGTGTGATTGCTGCTAGGCGCGGCGGCGCATGAGCAGCCTCACGATTGCGGCGAGGGCCAACGTAATTCCGAAGGTGACGACGATCGTGGCGCCGGTCGGCAGGTCGAGGAAGAAGCTCGCGGCGACCCCGATCGTGCTCACCAGCGTCCCCATCGTCCAGCCGATGGCCAGGCGCGTTCCGACACGTTTGGCGAAGAACATCGCAGTCACCGACGGAACGATCAGGTATGAGAAGACCAACAGAACTCCGGCGATCGCGACCGACGACGTCACGACGAAGCCGAATGAGACGTAAAAAAGGAAATCCCAGAACCTGACGGCCTCCCCTTGTGCCTCGGCCGCATCGGCGTCCAATGAGATCATCAGGAACTTCCTGCGAAAGACGTAGTGGAACAGCCCGATCACGCCGTAGAGTGCGGCGGTCTTCCAGACGTCGGTCCAGGAGACGACGAGGATGTTGCCGACGAGCATGTCCTTGATGTGTTCGGACCCTTCCGGTGCCTTGCTCATGGCCAGTATTGCCGTGGCGGCGCTCACGGCATAGGCGATGCCGATGAAGGCCTCCTGCGGGATCCGCCCTTCGTGCATGCGCGTGAGGGCGAAAAGGGCGGCGCCGAGGAAGGTGAAGCTCAACGAGAACCAGTAGGTGCCTTGGCCGTGAAGGGGGAAGCCGAGCAGGAAGCCGATGGTTGTGCCGAGGGCGGCGATCTGGGCGAGCGCGAGGTCGACGAAGATGACCCCGCGTTCGACCACGTGCAGGCCGAGATAGGCATGGATACCGGCGAGGATCAGGCTTGCGACGAACGGAGCGAGCAGGAACTCGAGGACGTCCATTGATCTGTTACCCTTTCTGCGGCGGCCTGTACCCGGTCTCCGCGAAGGACTTTTTGAGCAACCCGAGGAGGTGGTCGAAGAGCCCGAGGTAGTCCTTGATCTGCTCGTTCCCGCCAACCGATGGTGGCATCACAACGACGCGGGCACCCGTCTCGCGGGCGACGGCGTTGGGGGTCTGGAGATCAAAGTAGGGCTCGACCAGAATCACCTTCACGCCGGTGGCCCGGATCTTCTGGATGAGCTCGAGCGTGTGCGCCGGTGAAGGCGGAATGCCCGGCTTCGGCTCGACGTAGCCGACGACCTGCAGCTTGAAGGATCTCAGGAAATTCGGCCAGGAGTTGTGATACGTGACTACCTGAGCGCCGCTGAAGGGCTCCATCTCCTTCTGCCACCCCATGCTGCGCCGATCTATCTCGCCGACAAACGCGGCCAGCCGGGACTGAAAGAAGGCGGAATCCACGGGTTGGATCTCGCTGAGCTTCCGGGCGATATTGGTCGCGATCACCTTACCGTTGCCCGGATCGAGCCAGTAGTGCGGGTTTCCAAGTGGATGGACGTCTCCTTCGGCGCGCGTCACTTGACCAGTGGGCCGGTCGAGGATCTCGCACCCTTGAGAGGCATCCAGGTAACCGCTTCCGAGAAGCTTCGAGTTGCGGCACTGCTGGACGAGCGCAGGCAACCAGCCTGCCTCCAGCTCCAACCCGACCGCGATCAGCAGATCGGCCTTCCGGAGCTTCAGCAGATAGCTCGGTTTGGCATCGACAAAATGCGGATCCTGGTACCCCTTGGCGATTGAGGCAACGTCGGCGCGGTCACCAGCAATCGACATCGTGATCGAGGCGAGATCTTCGGTGGTTGTGATCACGTTGACCTTGGCAGCAGCGGAGCTGTGCGCAGCGAGGAATGCTATGACGATTCCGTAGATAGTCCTGTTCATGTGAACGCTCCTAGAATGGGTGGGCGCCGTGCGGCCCGATGTTGAATGTCAGCTTGATGAACTGTGCCCAGTCGGTGGCACCGTCAGCCCTCCTGACGACTCGGTTCTGAAAGCTCAGCAGGCTGAACTCGGACGGCGTGTATGTGATGTAAGCGAGCCCGCCCTGCTCGTTCGTCGAGTTGTCTGCAGGGAATTCCGTGCGGTCGAATCGCGCCCCCGCATGCCAACGCCGCTGGAACTGATAATCGACGTAGCTGAACATGCCCCAGCTCGTGACCGCGGCCCCGGGCGAGGCCTCAACCTGCGCCACCAGCAGCTCGGTCTGCCACGTCAGCGACCGGTAGACGGCGCGCCGCGGGTTCTTCCATCGGAAGGTGACGTCTGCGTTGTATAGGTTCGTGGCCAACTCACCCTCACGATCATGCACCCCTCGCGCAAAACTGAACCCTCCCGCGATATTGCTCGCCTCGCTCAGATCGTAGAAGGTCGAGGCGCGGACGAGATAGCCCAAATCGCGCCGCCCGCCTCCCGAGAGAAGCTCGCCGTCCTCCTCGTAGGCGAAGCTCGGGCTCTCACCAAAGCTGTCGGTGAGCTCGAGGTCCACATTCAGATAGAGCGCCGAGGTCGGCACGAGCCAGCTCAATGACGCGCCTACCCCAGCCAGTCCCTCCTCTCCCAGAAACGCCTCCCCTGCCAACGGCCGGTCGACGAAGAACGTCTCGGGCGGATGCGTGCGGTTGAACTTCCCGAGGTTCGAACGGAACTTGCCCGCTTTCGCCGAGATGCCCCCGGGCAACGAGAGCCAGGTAATGTACCCTTCCTCGAGCTCGACCCCTTCTTCGCTGACCGCGACGAAGACGTCTGCGCGTGCGTACGGGTCGACGACCGATTGGAAGGCTACCTCGGCTTCTTTGAAGCTAAAGAGGTTCTCCCCAATCGTCGCGTCGTCGCCCCAGCTCATGCCGATATTCCCGACGACGCTGATATTCGGGTTGAGAAGATTCGATGATTGTTGAGGTGCGCCCGACTGCTGAGCCGCTGAAAAACCGGCCGGCGTGAGCAGCAGAAGCGCAAGGATCTTGTGGTCCAAGTCTGATTCCTTTCGTCGATGTGTGAGGCACGGACGGCTCGCAATGAGCCGCCATTGATGAACGGAAGGGACCTAGACTGACGGAGGCGCGCGAGATCGTGAAGCTGAGAAGACGCCGCCGAGCGGCACGAGCGGTGCGACGGGCTGGAGACGCTCCGGTCTGTCTTCGACCGGAAGCACACACCCGGACGTGGCCGCCGGCGTGCTCTGGACCTGGCTCCACACGCACGCGGGACATTGGTGGTCCTGCGGCAGCGTGACGCCGCCGGGCGCGTCCCAATGCATGGCCGTTTCGGTGCAGTGAGCGATCCCGGCCTGTACACTCCGGTGAGTGTGGAAGAAAGAGGCGAGCAGAATGGCGAGAACGTAGGCGGAAGTCAGACCGCCCCGCCAACCCCGCCGTCTCTGCCCCCGAACACACATCGCAAGCTAACGGATAACACACGCGAGACACCGAGTCAATCGCAGCAGAACGCGCCCAGGGCTGCCGCAACGCGCCGGAAACCGCAGATTCCACAGATTGACGCGCAGTTGTCGCAGATGGCATCGGGCGGACCGGAGAGTGAAGAGGAAGTTGCTCGTCGGTAAATGGCTGGGAGAATCTGCGCAATCTGCGCGGAAATCGGCGCAATCTGCGGTTGCGTTCGGAACGGACGCGCCGTATCGGCGCCTCGACTTTGCTGCAGCCTTGAACGCGGGTCGGCGGGCACTCCCGTGCCGTCGCCCGGCCTGACTTGAGAACCAGGAACCGGGGATTCCGCCGCGCTCAGATAGAAGCGGAATCCCCGTCCGAGTTGTCAGAAGCTGTATTCGAAGCCGAGGAGAGGCGTGAGGTTGTCGCGCAACCCGCCGTCGTCAAGCTTGACGCCGACGTTAAAATCGACAAGGAGCCGCCCGCCGGCGTTCATCTTGAAGCCGAAAGCCGCGCTTGTCTCGATGAAGGATCCTCCTGCGAACTGGATGTCCTTGAACGTCTGGCCTGTGATTGCGGTGAACGTCCCGCTCACCAGGCGTGCGGAATCGATGACGCGCTGGCCGATCAGGTCGAAGGCCACGGTGAAGCGGGGCGAGACGCCGATATCGGCTCCGATGACGTAGAGAAACTGGTCGGGCAGGTCCGCTTTCGTGCCCGCCACCACGTCGCCGCCGAGAAGGCTCTCCCCGTTCCATTGATACGCCAGATTCACGTGGGGAGAGATTTTCTTGTGAGCCATGGAAATCGCGACAAACGGTTTCACACCCGCCGCCCCGGAGCCCAGGAGGTTTTCTTCGTCGCCGGTCGGAGCCCGGACGTCCACTCCCGCGGCTATACCCGCGGTTTCCCGCCTCATCGCATTGGCTTTGAACCGGAAGATCAGGTCGCCGATTCCGCTGGCGGAGCCCTGTGTCGAGAACACTCTTCTGTTGCCGTGGCCGCCGCTGCCGTCATTGAAGTAGTGCACGGCTAGATCTCCACTCGTACCCACCCTCTGAATTGTCGCGACGGATGTGACGCCGAGGTCGGTCCGCACGATCGGGAGCGCCACGGAAACATCAAGCCTATCCGCGAGGCCGTAAGTGAGGACCGCGGTGAACCGATCGATCGAGACGTTGATGGCGTTGAGCGTGGTGACGACATCCGCCCTCCCGCCGCCCTGCTGAAAGTCGTCGTGCGTGAATACGGCATCGACGTTTTCGAGGTCCATACCTTCCATGCTGTCGAAGCTGAACCTCTGGTAGCTGAAGCCCAGCGTGAGTTTCTTCCCGCCGATCGTCTCGGCGCGATCCGACATGATCGGACCGAAGCTCTGAGTCGATCGATCGAAAACGCCGGTTTCCGAGTCGAAGCTGTAGGTGAATCCCGACGCCGGGGACGGGAGTGGCACCGAGGACAGTTGTGTCGCCATCGCGCTGTTGAACTGAGTGAAGGAAGCGAACGAGGAGCTGAAGAAGTGAGCCGAGTGAGTGCCGCCACCGGGAAGGGGCGCATCACTGTCCACCTGGAGGCCATCCGAGCCGAAAAGGTACGGGATCAGATACGCAAGTTTGTTGCTATTCGATTCTGCCCATGCCGAGCCCCCGCTCAAGCTCAGCAGAGCCACCACGATCACTTTATTCCACATGCGATTCTCCTCTTGTCATTTTTCATCTTTTGGACAAATAGAGTGAGCGGGACGACAGGCACGCCGCTGCACCCCACACCGTCAGCGGATCGCATCGATAACCCATGATCCCCCTCCCTTTCGAAAACTGAACGTTGCCTTGGACTGGTTGGGAACCCGATCTCCCTGCACCGTGATCAGATCATCCCGGCGCTGGCAGACGACCGTAGCGGTATCACCGGAGAGCTCGAAGCTGATGGGCGTGAGCTCGATGACATGGGAACGTGTGAAACCGAAGCTGGCCTTGATCTTGCTCTCCTCACGCTCCCCCAGTGATGGCCAGATACTCCTCAAAGCCTCGAGATTCTTCTCTTGGATCGCCGCCGAGTATGAACGCAGCAGCTTCGTAATCGCTTCGGTGTCGCCGGCCGCGCTTCGTGCTGCGGCATCGTACAGGGCGGCCGCCCTATGATAAGCAGCTGCGGCATCCGAGAGCCTCCCCTGCTCAGCCAGCGACCCCCCCTTCGACATCTCGCCGGACGCCTGGGGCACCGCACCCGGCGCCTTCTTCCTGGCGGTTTCGGCAGCGAGTCGCGCTTCGGCGAGGAGCTTCGCCTCTTCGGCCGCCTGTTTCTGCGACGTCGAATCCGTGACCGCCTTCTCGATCGCTCCCGCATCGACACCTGGGTGCGGCCGGTCATCCGCCGGGTGGGCAGCCGCATCCTGCCGGCGAACCTCCTTCTCCTGCTGGCTCACGCGAAGCTCGGCGACACGTGCTTCCCCCGCCGCTCCCTCGTAGGCGCTCACAGCCGCCTTGAACTGGACCGTCGCCTGGACGTACTGCCCGGCGTCGGAGAAGCGCTTTCCCTCCAGCTCCAGTTTGCGCGCTCTTTCGTAGGACTCATTGGCCAGGACTCCTGCCCGCGCCTGCTCCGCACTGCCTCGGGCCGCCCGTGCCTGCCGCATCGCGTCATCCAGATCCGACCGCAACCGGGCGTCGATCTTGACGAGGAGGTCGCGAGCGCCGGCGGAAGCGGGTGCGGCCCCGAAAGCGCGAACAAGCAGCGTCTTCGCCTCCTCCGCCTGCCCACGCTCGAGGAGGCTGTTTGCTTGCAGGATCGCCGCCTCCTCAGGCTTGGCCTGTCCATCGGGCAGGACCACCTTGGGTTGCTCCGTTTGTGGATCTACATCCACCGCGGCTGGGTCACCGGGGCCGGCCACAACTTGAGTCTGCTTCTGGCCGGTCTCCGCGACCTTGTCGTCGCCCGTCACCCCGGGCGTGACCGTGTTCAGCGTCATGACGCCGGCGATGACGGCGCCGGCGAGCGACAGGATGGCGACACCGTATCCCCATCGCGCGGGCAGCTTGGCCCGGCCTCGGACGCCTTGGCGAACGGCGAGAGGGCGGGTGGTTTCCGGCTGAGCCGCACGCGCTTGCGCCTCTGCGCTTTGTCGCGCGATCTCTTTCTCGATCTTCGCTCGAAGATTCGCCGCGCCGGGCTGATCGGGCCACAGCACCACGGCCTCGCCGAGGGCGCGGGATGCATCCTCCGGCCGCTTCGACGAAAGGTGGGCGCGCGCTTCCTTCATCAGCTCCTCGGCGCGATTCCGCGCGTCCTGCGCCGCCCGCTGCTGCTCCTCGAGCTGCGATATCCGCGCACGCAGCGCCTGCACCGCCGGGTCATCAGCGTCGATCGCGATCGCTCGTTCGGCCTCCCGCCCCGCCTTCTCCAGTTTTCCGGCCGACAGCGCGGCCTCAGCACTCTGCATGATCTTCGAGAGCAAATCCCGGCGCCGCTCCTCCTCTCGCTCCCTCTCCAGCCACTCACGCGCCGCCGCGAGGTACTCGGCCGCCTCGCGGTGACCGGGAGCGGCGGCGAGCAGCTCATTCATCACATCGACACAGCCGGTATAGTCGTGTCGATCGAAGGCGCTCTGCCCATCCTGGAACCGCTGCTGGATCCATTCGTCCCGGCGGCGCGCGTCGTCGCGCACGCGAAGCTCCTCGCGTACGCGCGCGAGCGCTGCCGTCACTCTCGAATCGGCTGCGATCGCAGCCTCGGCGCTTTCGAGGATCGTCACGGCGCCGGTCAGATCTCCCTTGGCGGCCAGCGCATCAGCCTGGGCGACGAGCCGTCGCGTCCGCTGCTCCTTCTCTTGCTCCTCTCCCCGATCGGCCGGTCTCACTTCGATACTGTCGATCACGGCCCCGACCCTTGGACGCGGCGCCGTTCGGGCCGAGACGAACTGAGCGGTACGTTCGACATCGACCGGCTGCGCCACCCATCCACTTCGCATTCGATCCAGATCGGCGAGGATCTCGTCGACCGTCTGGTAGCGGGCGTCGGGATTCTTGATCAGGGCGCGGTGGACGATCTGAGTCAGCTCCTTCGGCAGAGCGGGGTCGACCGACCCGATCGGCTCGGGCTCCTCCTGTGTGATCTTGAAGAACGTGGCTGGGAGCGATGTCCCGTTGAAGGGTTTGCGGGAGGTCAGGACCTCATAGCATACCGAGCCCAGAGAGAAGATGTCCGATCGCCGGTCGACGCGGTCGCCTCTGATCTGCTCGGGCGACATGTAGCTGGGAGTGCCCATCACAGCGCCCGCTTTCGTGACCTCCGAGGAGGCGATGCGGGCGAGCCCGAAGTCGAGGATCTTCACATGACCGCCGGGGACGATGAAGATGTTTCCGGGCTTGATATCGCGATGGATGACCCCGTTAGCGTGCGCATGCGCAATGCCCTCGCACATCTCCGTGATCACCTTCACCTTGTCGGGGATGGACACGAGCTCACGGCGAGCCAGCTTCTTGCGAAGATCCTCGCCTTCGAGAAACTCCATCGCCATGTACGCGCGCCCGCCTTCCTCGCCCAGGTCGTAAATCGTGATGATGTTCTTGTGCGAAAGCTGGCCGGCCGATCGTGCCTCGCGGAAGAAGCGTTGGCGGAGCTCAGGGTCCGCGTCCAGGTCGGCGGACATCGTCTTCACCGCCACGATCCGTTCGATGACAGGGTCCAGCGCCTTGTAAACGATCCCCATGGCGCCTTCGCCGATCTTCTGAAGGATCTCGTATTTGCCGATCTTCTGCACGCCGCTCACCATGTCGAGCCCACAGGCCGACTCTGGCCGTCGATCAATATTGGATTCTCGATTCCGGGTCAGACCCGGCTTCGAGGCTCACGTTCATTCGTTTCGAGCGGCACGTCGCCTGCTGACAGCCGCCCCCACGTGGAGCTGCCGCCGCGCGCAAACAACGCACTACCCAACACTCATGTTACATCCCCGACTGTAAAGGGTCAATGCTGGCTTCCGAAATCGGCGACGCTGCGGTAGTGTCCGGGAATCCTGCCATCCCGATGCCCTTCCCTGGATCCTGCTCTCCGGGAGCGGGCTGGCCGGTGGGTCGACAATGTGAAGACTCCGACCTATATTTTGGTGAGAGGCGATGAGGGGCAGACCAGCCACGGATGAATCTTTGAGAGCAAGCTGCCGCCACATCTGGGAGGATCAATCATGAACACGTCTGCGGGTAGATCCGGCGCCGTAATCGGGGCGATTCTCTGCTTGACGCCGTTGGTGCCCGCCGACACGCGTTGGGCAAAGTCCTACGGCGGCACCAGCGACGATGTCGGGCTCGCAATCTCCCAGATCGCCGACGGCGGGTTTGTGGTCGCAGGCTATGCGATCCGCCAAGGGGATCCGGACGACGACCTCTGGCTTGCGCGGATCAACCCCTCGGGCGGCGTCAAGTGGCAGAGGTATTATGACGTCGGGGCATGGGATGACATCGCCAACGACGTCCAGCCGACCGTCGATGGCGGCTACATCGTGGCCGGAGTGACGACCAACTATCGGGCTGGTGATTCCTACGAGAACAAGGATTTCCTTGTCATCAAAACTGATGCCAGAGGAGTCGTCACCTGGTGGCGCGCATATGGCGGCAACTACTTCGACTCCGCCAGAGCTGTCCACCAGACACGCGACGGCGGGTATATCGTCATCGGATCGTCCGCATCGTCGCTGAATGGCAGCACGGATGTCTCTGTGCTAAAGCTGGATTCAGCAGGTGGTATCGAGTGGTGGAAGACATACGGAGGTTGGACCAGCGACGACGGGAAGGATGTTGTCATCACGTCAGATTCCGGCTACCTCGTCGCGGCGGACACGAAATCATTCGGGAGCGGCCAGAGCGATGTGTGGCTCCTGAAGCTCAAGTCGACCGGCGCGGTGGCATGGCAGAAAGCATACGGGGGCTCACAACTCGATCTCGGCATGAGGATCGTCCCGTCAGTGGATGGGAACTATCTCCTCGCTGGCCTCACCGCCTCATTCGGCGCGGGGCTCTATGACGGGTGGATTGTCAAGGTCGATTCCAACGGGGTCATCGTCTGGCAGAAGGCCTATGGCACGATCGACAACAACGCGTTCCTCGGCATCGCGGCGTCTTCGGACGGGGGAGCCGTCCCGGTCGGTTATACCTATTTGCCCTCGGGCCGCAGCTACCTGGGCCAGCAGATATGGGGGATGAAGATTGACTCCACCGGTGTAGTAATATGGCAGAATGCGTATGGAGGAGGGTTGAACGATTCGGCCTACCAGGCTGCCGGGATGTCCAAAGGGGGATTCGCGATCACCGGCTCCACGCGGTCGTATGGCAATGGTAATACCGACGCGATTCTGCTCAAACTGGACCCCGCCGGCGAGATCGGCGCCTCCTGCACCAACGCCTCCCCGCCGTTTTACCAGTCGGTCGAGTCCACGGTCACCACAACGAAGGCAAAGGTCAAGACCACCAAGGCCACGGTGAAGAACATGAACGCCACGATCACTGATGTCGAGGGCGAGACCGGGAAGAGAAAGGGATCTACCACCTTCACCATCTGCAGCGGCACGTCCCGGCGCCGCTAGCGAGCTCCCCCAGTGTAAGAGGCGGCCGTCCGCTGTCTCCGCTGTCCGCCGTTAGGCCGGCTCCACCCGAGAGCGTCTCGAGGAGCGCATTGTTGCTGGCGGCCATAGTACATCCAGCCAGCTCGCTGGTCTTACTAGTGCGCAGGAAGTTGAGTGTTGACACGAAATGGGAAGAAATTTGAGGCGGCTAGATCTTCCGAGCTCCTCTCAGGAACGCAGGAGGAGAGGAATTCAGGAACGGAGCGGTCGCCTCGGACGATCAGGGTGGCTCGGAAGAACGCTCTCACCCCTTCGCTTCGCTCAAGGGCTCCGGCTCCACGCTCCAGGCCTGCGAAGCGGGCCGGACGCTCTCACGCGCGGCGGAGACGCAACCAATGCAGGTTGCGGCTCGGCCGCGTTGGGAAGGAGCGAGGGCAACTGGATCAGCGAATCGTCGGGAGGTAAGAAATGGACTGCTGGGTGCAGATGTGCAGGTGTTGGTTTAGGCGGCGCCTGTCCCACGCCTCATCATGGGGAACCAGGTCGATGGCGGGGACGTCAGTCTCCTTGGCGATGGCCATTCTGGTCTGTTCGATCGGCAGCCCTGTGGAGTCGTGCGCACAATCGTTCAGCGGATCCGGCGATGCCATCGTCGACTTCACTCGGCCGTCGACGCCCGCGATCGTCCACATCACCGGCGATGCAGGGAATGACTACTTCGTCATCCGATCGTCGACCCCCGGTGGCGGTTACGACGTCGACCTGCTTGTGGACGCGGCCGGTCCGTATGACGGAATCCGCCCGCTGGATTTTGAGGGGACCCACGCCGGCAGATTCGCCGTGACCGCTATTACCGCTTGGACCATCGACATACTGCCGGTGTCCTCCGCGCACAGTCTGCCGGTTCCGGGCAGCTACGCGGGCATCGGCGACGATGTGTTGGCACTCTCCGGCGCCATGCCCGACACAGCCACGATCAGCGGTAACGCCGCAGGAGGCAACTTCGCGATCGATTGCTACCGGGCCGCCGGAGAATTGATCGGTCGCCTCGTCGACACCACAAATCCATTCGTAGGGAGTGTCTCTGTACCTCACGAGGCGGTGTATCTGGTCATCGAGGCCGTGGGCCCCTGGTCCATCTCGACCACCGGCATCTACGGTCCAACCATCAGCCAGATCAAGAGCAAGAAGAGCACTGCGGGAAGCCCGGTATCGGTCTACGGCACCGGCTTCTCAGCAAAGTCGTCATCCAACATCGTCAGGTTCGGCACCAAGAAAGCAACTGTCACCAAGGCCTCCCCGACGAAGCTCACCGTGACGATCCCAACGAGCTGCCGGAAAGGAAGGAGCTACGACGTGACAGTGACCGTGAACAGCATCAGCAGTAACTCGCTTCCGTTCGCGGTGAAGTAGCTCAGCCTCCTCAGCAGAGCTCGTGACCGAAGTGTGGCTCTGCGAGTCTGCCCGGTACGGACTCCGGTCCGTGTTTTCGGATTTCATTGTTGTGGAGACGTGTCTGCTCAAAGCGCGCCGGCCGGGCCCGAGTCGGTGAAGAGCAGTTCCACCAGCTCTCCCACCTCGTTCGGCACGGCCGAGCCATTATGTGGGTGTGCGCTCTGTCAAGCTCAGCCCGAATTGCCCCCAGGGGCTGCGGCAAAGTCACACCTGCGGCCCGTTCTGGTCAATTCGTACCCGTACGGGTACCGGCCGTAGGCCTTGGTACGAATCCGTGTAGGCAGGATTTCGGGACTTTGCCGTAGCCTTGCGAATTGCCCGACTCACTCTCCCATTCCAGCCCGGCATCGACTCGTGCCAACAAAACGCGGCCCAGAGTAATGGTGCTCCGTCGTCAGAAACAGGCGCCAACAGCCGGCGAACCGCGAGCAGCGATTTCGCCTTCGCTTCGCGGGCGAAGGATCGATGCCGTGAACGTGCCCCTGTAAACGGTACGCGGGATCTGCGCTGCATTGCTGTTGATTGAGTCTGGAACGGACAGGGTGAGGTAGCTCTGTGTGCCGGCGGCACCGACGGCTCTCAGGGTGACGTAGGCGATCACGACATTGCCCGTTTGGGCCGTCGTATTCCAGGTGACGATCTTCGTCCTGCCGTTGCTATTGGTGATGTTCACGGTGGGAGTGCCGAGGCCTCCCGCGGTGATGTTGTCCACAACGACGACGGATTTGGTGTAGCTGAGGATGACCGTACACGCGGCCAGGCCGCTCACATTGTTCGCGGTGATTGCGACGGTCCCGCTCCCTTTGATCGAGCCGATCGTGATTGTCGCTGCTCCCGCTGTCGCCGCAGAGAAGAGATACAACAGGGGGATCACAGAGCGGCGTGACCGGGTCGGCCTTCCCTCGCCTACATCCCGAGTACCATGTTTCATAGCATTCTCCCATAGGTTTTTCTTACATGTTTCATGGTTGTTCTACGCGTCGCTCATTGACAGCTCGTCCTCACGCCTGCAACATACTGGGCGTAGAAGAGGACATCGACAACATCAAGGCCTGCGTAGCAATTGACGTCGGCCGCGTTCTGTTGAGCAGGGGTCAAGGTCCTGAGTCCGGCCACTGCCTGGGCAATAAACAGAACGTCTCCCGCGTCCACGGTGCGGTTGCCGTTGACATCCGCAACGATGGGGCAAACATATTCGTCTGCTATTGCGCGGTGCACTTTGTAATACTTCCCGCCGTAAAGAGTCTGAGTTACACCTGAATCCGCGCGTAAGACGCGCGGATTCATGAATTAAAAATGCAAAATTAGAAACGCAAAAGCGGCAAAAGCCCGAGTGACGGGCCCAGCGCAGATGCGACGCTCATCGTGGCACCGAAGGGGCCGAGATTTCTTTCTGTCAAGAGATGCTTGACCTTGTTGACTCGTGTGTGGGACGGCTTTCACAAGCGACCCGAGCACGCCGCGCCCGGCGATTGACCGAGCAGTTTCCGGTTTTTTGACTTTGAATTTTGAATTTTGAATTGCCCAAATCCGCGGCTTAGCCGCGGATTTGGGTTACAGGGCGCTGAGCGTACTTGATACTCAGCATTGTTTCACCGCTGTAAGTAGCGTCATTGCCCCCATGCCTTCCAGGATGCGGACGCACCGTCCCGTATCAGATCTATGTCTTTGTACCCGCTAGACGTGCTGGTCGGCGTCGCCTTGGCACACCGCACATTGAACGTCTCCATGTTCGCATCGGGGTTGCCGGTGCGGCGGGGCACCGTGAAATCTGCGGTTTCCCGGCTTTCGGCCTCGTTTGACCTGGCAACATGTTGGTAAGGAATGCGCCCTAGGGTGCCTATGGTCTATTCAACGATTGTGATCTTCCAACTCCTGGTGAAGGCTAGTTTCGTTCCCTCGAGATGCCCCTCGAACTTCAGCTCGTAGGTTCCGAGCGGGGCACGTTGATTCAGGCCGATGAAGTACACAAGGTATGGAAAACTCTTGAGGTGGGATCTGACGCCGTTCACCGCCTCAATAGACGGGGGATAGAATTCCGGGCTGGTGATGATTTCTTCACTATTGGGCGTGATCGTCAGATTTCCATAGAAATAGTATCCCGGCGCTGTTCCTTGTATTCTCGCGTCAATCGCCACCATGATCGCCTCGCCCCTCCTGAACGTGCTCCTTTTCATCTCTTCCCTCGAGTTGGCGCTGCCGCTTGCGTAGACATCCAGGATCTCCACCTTTGCAGGGTTGCCACGATCCGGCCCACTGATTCCATGGGCTGCGAATGCCCGTTTGACTGCATCCTTGTCGCGCTCTTCTGCCGCCTGCACAGCGGCATCGCGGATGCCGAAGAAGTTCTCCGTGCCGTCGAGCAGATAGTTCGCATCCAGGAATGTCTGCAGTGCTCTTGTGCCGATCGCTTTGTAGAGATTCCAGAAGGCTCCCGAAACGATCATCCCGGCATAGTGCGGTTCGGAAAACCCAGCCATGGGGTGTACCACATTTCCCGGATAGCGGTTGCTGTTGTCCGCAGACCGACCCATCCAGACACCGACCTTCCGGTCAATAGCCGCGTACTCGGCCCCCAGCGGGTTGCCAGTTAGGCCTGCCGCAACGCAGTCGCCCCAGCCTTCGTGGTACGCAGCGCCGTACACATCGTTGGAGCGTTCAATAAGCGCCGGCTGGATCGAATCGAGCACCGCGTGGCCATACTCGTGAGTGAAGATGTCCGAATCGAATGCGAAGGGATTGAGCATCAGTGGGACCCAAGTCGCGATGAAACCCGAATCGAAGATAGCCCTTGCATAGAAAGCGTTGTCTGCCCCATCAGCGCAATTGACGAAAACCGGCATCTGCGACCGAAGCTCTTTGAAGCCCATAGAGGCCAGGATGCCGTAGGCTCGATCTATGTGGTAGTAGGCCATGGCCTCTCCGAACCTGTGATCGCCCCAGGCCGAATCGTTTACAGGAAAGGTGTAATCGCCATTGGAATCCGATGCGGTTGTGAATTTGGAAACATCCTCCTTCGAATACGGCGTAGACAGCTGATAATTCCCATTGTACGTTCTCACATGAGCTCCAGAGAGGCTTGTGGGAGATTTGAGGTTCTTGAACGTGACCGATGTCAGAGAACTCGCCGCCGGATTCTCAGGATAGATCGTCCCCTTCGCCGTAGCTTCCAAGACCATGTTCAGTCTCAACGGGACTACATTGGGATTCAGGGCGTCGACAAGGACCAACCAGTACTTCGGCTGTGTCGATGCCACTTGTGCCGGCACGCGATAAACGAGTCGCAGCTCCTCGCCTTCCCGATGTAAGACCAACTCGGGGGAGCTAGTTGTCACGGTTCCGCCGTTCTCCGAACACATCCGCACGGCGCGCGACGTGGCTTCCTCTATGTTGACCTTGGGCTCCGTTTCCGGGTGCTTGCCCGGAACGAAGTTGTTCTGAAGGAGAACCACTCTACCTGACCCGTCGTAGTGCACGTAGCTGGACGGACCCATCACGCGTATCCCATCAATCGTCTGCGTCAGGGCCACGTGGACGGCGTTGCGGCTGGTCAAGATCCTGGACCCGGCCCGCGCGACATCATCGGGATCGACGCCGAACATTTCCCCGTTTTCGGAGAAGAACCGTCGCGCCGCATCAACCCGGTCTCCCTGAGTCGGATCGGAAAGAACACCACTGGCCCGGGTCACCCGGCTGCCGTCCGCGCTTAGACGGTATTCGAATGCGTGTCCTAAGCGGGACTGGTAGGCCTGCGCTGCGAGATCAGCCCTCCCGGCAGCACCCTCTGCGGTGGAGAGTCCGAGGACGAGGACACCGAGGCCCGTCAGGACCGCTCCTAGCTTTCGCACCACAATCTGCAAGAGTTTCATTTCTTCCTCCTCACCCGTTACACTACGGTTCGATGGTGACATCGAACGTCTTCTCAAACGTGAGCGCCGACCCGCCGAGGTGTCCCTCGATCTTCAGGTGATACGAGCCCGCAGGGGTGTCCTTGTCTGACAGCACGAAATACAGCACGTACGGCCCGCCGCTCCGCTGCGATCTCGTGCCGTTACCTGCCTCGACAAGCCCCGGCAGCGTGACTTGAGTAATGCTCGGGAAGACTTGTGCGTCGTTTATAGACAGCTTGCCGTAGAAGCGGTAGGCCGGGGCCGCGTCCTTGATCTCTGCGTCGACACAAACAGCTATGGTTTCGAACTTCCGGAACCGGGTCCTCTTCTCGAATGTCCCAGATTGCGGGAGCGCCGGATAGACGTCCAGGATCTTCACCTTGGCATTGTTGCCAGGATCCGGACCCAAGACTCCGTTATTTAGGAAACCATTATAGATCAGTTGCTTGTAATCTTCGGGGGAGGCCTGGATTACGGCATCCCGGATGCCGAACATATTCTCTGAGCCGTCCAACAGGTAGTTGGCATCGAGAAACCACTGTAGCACCTTGCTGCCAAATTGTCTGTACAGGTACCAGTACGGTCCGGAGATGATCAGGCTCGCCTGATGCGGGTCGGTGATTTTGTAGACAGGGTCCTGGACATCCGTCGGGTACACGCGGAAGTCAGTGAGGCTAACAGCATCGTTTACCCACGCATACTCACCGATCTGCGAGTTGCGGTTCAGAGAGGCGGCAAGGATGTCCCCCCACGCCTCGTGGTAGATGCGGCCGTACACGTGCTCGACATTCGCTCTCAGGAGTGGCTGGATGTGGTCGAGCGCCGCGTGCCCATACTCATGATAGTACACGTCCGAATCATTGGCCCACTGAGCTGGTATCTCCAGGAGTCCGGTGCGGGGAAAGACGCCCAGCGTCGAGTCCCCGGGCTGGTAGTGGGGGAGATAGAAAGTCCGCGTGTGCAGGAAGACCGGCATCTGTTCGTCGAGCTCGTTGAACCCCATGTCTTTGAGGGTGTCGTGTGCGCGGTTCACGTGGTAGTAGGCCATGGCCTCGGCAAAGCGGATGTGTGAAGGCTTACCTCTTGGATCGGGCCACCCGGGCCCCCGATAGGTGAAGTCACGGTCGCTTTCTGTGGCAGTGGTGAACTTGCGCTGGTTTTCCACCGATTCCGGTAGCCAAAGCTCGTTTTTGCCATTGTACGTTCTCACATAGGAGCCGGACAGGCGCGTCGGCGAGAGGAGATTGGGGAAAACGAGAGACTGGAGCGAGGTCGTGACCGGGTTCTCAGGAAAAATGGTCCCCTTCGCCGACGCGGCCAGGAGGACTTCCAGTCGCTGAGGCGCCACATCAGGATCGATGGCATCGATAAATACCATCCAATCCGTGGGCGGCGTGGATGCCACACGAGTGGGGACGTAGTAGACGAGTCGCAAATCGTCGCCTTCGCGGCGCAGGACCAGCTGCGCCTCCCCCGGGGTCACAGCGGCATCCTCCGAGAAGGCCCGTTTCACCTCTGGGCCGATCTCGTCGCGAGTGAGCCTGGGCGTTGTTCTGGGCCGCGCGCCCGGGAGGAAATTGTTCTGGACGAGCATGATCCGCCTTTGCTCGTCGTAGTGCACATGGCTGGCCGGGCCCATCACGCGAACACCTCCGATCACCTGCGTGAGGGCGACGTGAATACCATTCCTGCTGGTGAGCACTCTGGATTGCGCCCGTCGCACACTGTCGGAATCGATGCCGAACATCCCCTTGTTCTCACACACGAAATCCCGCGCCGCCTCGATTCGGTCGCCTTGGACCGGGTCTGAGAGAACTCCACTCGCCCGAACCACCCGGTCTCCGTGGCGGCTCAGGCGATACTCGAACTCGTGTCCCAAACGAGACTGGTACTCGGTCACCGCAAGATCGACCTCTCCGGCGCTCATTCCGGCCGAGACGCCGAAGACGAGTACGCCAAGGCGCAACACGAATCCTCCAAAAGGGTCCCTTGTCATCACATGCTCCTTTTTAGCACATCTCCACGGGCTCCTCTGAGCAGCCCATCACCCAATACAACGGCGATCGGCCTTGGATTTGGTCAGAGTTTCTTGACGACTCGCCGGTATCGGCCTGACTCTTGACCAGATTCGTGGTTGCCAACCGTTGTATCATTGAAGGGTAGAGGATCAGTCGCGCTGGATCACACGGCGTGATGACAACCTCAACAGGAATCAGTGGCTGAAATAAGGAAGTTCGTCAGGTCGCGGCCGGACGCTGCCACGGGCGAGGAGCCTGATTTCGAGCTGGTGCGGCAGTTCCAAAGCTCCGGGGATCCAGCCGCATTCGAAGCCATTTTCCGGCGCCACCAGCAACACATCGCGAATCTATGTCTTTGCATTCTGAGATCGCGTGCGGACGGCGAAGATGCTCTGCAGGAGGTGTTCCTGAAGGCCTACAGAGGGATGAGCACATTCGAAGCCACTGTGACTCTACGTGGCTGGCTCCACCGGATCGCGGTGAATCACTGTCGGGACGTTCTTGAGCGTCGGAGGCGCCTGGCGGAGGAAAGGGATGATTGCCTGCAGTCCGTCACCTCTCACCCCCATGACGATTCGGGGCTCGTCGAAGGAATGGCGATCGAGGCCGCTTTAGACAGGCTCGATCCCCAGTATCGAATCGCATTCGTACTGAGTGCCGTCGAGGGCCACACGATCGCGGAGGTGGCCGAGCGAAGTGGTATCGGGATCGAGGCGGCCGCGAGCCGCATACGGCGGGCGTACAAGCATTTTTCCGACGCCTACAGGTCGCTGAGTAGGAGGCAGTCATGTTAGGTCCAGGCGCAGAATGCCGCGGCGTGGGCGACCTTCTGATCTATTTTCAGAAAAAGGAGCTCGATCCGGAGCGATCGGAGATCGTCGAATCGCATCTCGCCGAGTGCGCAGAGTGCCGCGGCGAATTGCAGGAGCTGGTGAGAGCGCAGGAACTGGCTCGTGGCTTGAGAGTGGAATCCGCAGATGTCGACCGGTACCCGGAGTTCCAGCGGCGACTCGCGGGTCGTTCTGCGAGGCCGGATGACGTTGCTGTCAGCACATCCGAGGTGCCGTGTGAAACGAAGAGAGGCGCGCCAGCACTACCCGCAAAACACGGCCACAGTGGCGCAGCGATTCTGCTCCCTCTCTTCGGACGCACGCTTGCCATCAGATCCGGCTTCGGCCGGGGTTTCGAGATGGTTGTCGTGGGCAGGACCGGTGCGGAAATTCTCAAAATCTCGGTCACCTCCATGGCTCGCGCGGCGGCAATCGGATCCGTCGTGACGCTCGTTCCGACCTTCGTCGTCGTGTTTCTCATCCTTCCGTGGGCCCGCAGGGATGGGAACCCCACACGACAAGAGGTTCAGTATGCAGAAGGCCCACTCGGATCATCGGGGTTCGGATCATCGGGATTTGGAGCTCCTCCCCCTCCCATGGACTCTCTGGATATCAACGCCGCCCCCGCCGGTGACTTGTCCGTCATCGTCACTCAGGGAGGCGGTGGTCTGATCGCGAAGATCTGGAATCGTGGAAAATGGGGCGCCGCCATGGCGCTCCCTTCTCTGGCGCCTCCGAGTCGTGGCTTGGTGCTCCAAGGGTCGGTGATGGGGACCCTCGCGTCGGACGGTGAGAACGCGGTCTTTGTCGGCTCGTCCCCGCAGGGCCTGGCCTCCTGGCGAATCGCACCGGTGGAAGGAGCGGTTCGGGCCGCGACGCCCTTGCAGGTCCAAGGCGACGCACCGGACCTGTGCTGGGACGGGGATCGCTATCTCTTGGCCTGGACTTCCTTTGGGCCGAGAGGGTCGAGGATATGGATGATGTCGCTCGACCGCCAGGGCCAACCGGCATCAGAGGCAACCGAGCTGATCACGGGATCTGGCATTGAGATGGGCCCTCTGCTGCCGAGTATCGCCAAGAAGCACGATTGCGCTCTTCTCTGCTATCAAACCATGGGGGGAGGAATCCGCGCGCATCTCGTTCGCGGTGACCCATTGAGGGAGAAGGCGTCGTCGAAGCTCCTCGTGATCCCCGCGTCCTTTGATGGCTTGATGCGCAAACCGCGCATACGAGAGCTGGCCGACGGCTTTCTTGTCTTCTGGGCTGAGACATCTCAGGACGGAACGTGGATCTTCATGGTGAGAGTCGATAACAGCGGTGCGATCGGAAGCAGGACACGACTCGTCTATGTCGGCGGACCGATACCGGCATGGGATGTGGGCGCCGCCGACCAAGGGCCCATCGTGGCGTGGATCGAGGCTTCCTCTGCCGGAGTGAGAGTCATGAGACAGGAGTTCGATCGTGAAGGCGAGCGCGTGGGCGACCCGGCGGTCGTCCCCTCGCCCGCCTGTCTGCCGAGTGGGCTGGCCATCGGCAACCCAAGTGCCGATGTGATCTTCTGGCTTTGCCACACTGCCCGCGACGGGCCGCGCATAGAGGTGTGGGCCGCCAACACGGGTGAGCTCAGACGGAGTGGGCCTTGAGCCCGCTTCGAGGTCCACGGATGCGGCGGTGTTGGCCACCACTGCGAGGTCATCATCTTCCCCCTGCTTTGCCATGAGGACTAGCCCCACGCGAGGCCGATGCGGCTGGAGCCACCTCGGTGGAATAGGACGGATGGTGGGATTGGAGCCCCAGGTCGCCCGCTGTGCCCTGCTGGCCCAGGGCAACGAGGCGTTCATCTTTCCCATGACAGTCATCTCGAGCGCCGGCATCACGACGGGAGTGGCGGCTGCCACAGGTTACGGAGTGTGCTCCTCAATCCCCCACAGGCCCATGCGTGCGCGGGCGAGCGTGGCGATTGCGGCGATGACCGCGAAGATAGTCACAAGCATCACTATCGATGGCCTCGCGGACCTGGCGCCACTCACGCCGGACACCGGCACGGCCGAGCCGTCGCCGATGACGACCAGGCCGGCCCACGCCGCGGCGGGGGCGCCGGCACTCATCCGATCCCGCTGTGCCGCAGCCAAAGAGGCGGCGACGTCGTGCCCCATAGCCAGGTGCTCGCAGAAACCCTCCGAGAGGCCGCTCGCTTCCGCGTCTCTGAGTGGCCAGAGGCTTCCGACAACCGTGCGCGCACCCGCCTGCAGAAAGGCGCGGGCGATTCCCATGACGCCCTCGCCTCTGAGCTGCGTCCCGGTGACGCTCCTGCACCCAAAGAGCACGACGACCTGGCCGTTCAACCGAAGACCGATGATATCCCGGCTCTGGAGCAGACCGTCCTCCGAGGGTGGACTCGGCGCCAGGAGAACGGCCGAACGATCCGGATTCCTCTCATCGATTACTACATGCGTAGCAAAATACAGGATGCCGTACCGCCTGAGGTCGGTCTGCTTGAGCGCGTCTTCGCTCGCATCTGTCCCCTCGAGGAGGAGGCTGCCGGCACCGAGAAACCGCGTGATCATCCGGCCTTCGATTCGGGCGTACGGCAGAGCCCCCGGCAACTCATCGGCGTCAAGCAGCCGGAGACGTTCGAACGCGTTCGCCTTCCCCTCCCGCACCAGGTGGGGATCCGCAAACACGATTGCGGGGCGATCGGCTGCAGGCGCCAGTTTCTTCAACCACCGCAACCAGACCGTGACCGAGGGCACCAGGCACAGATCGTATTGCGCGATCAGGGGTGGGCCCTCGCTCCGCGCACGCAAGGCGCTGAACGGGAGCCTGTGGAGGCTCCCATCAGGCACAATCACCAGGCGCCTGATCGCAGCCGGCATGATCCGCATCGCCGGTGCCAGGAGGTCACGATAAAGAGCGGCCGCGGCGGCAGCCTCCTGGCCGTCGCGACGCGAGACCATCCCGGTGAAGAGATCAACCTGCGCTTCGAGCATTCGACGGTCCGGGAGCGCAAACACGCGAGAGCTTGTGCGCGTGATCGCGATCAGCCATGAGCCACCTTCGGTCGCACCGCCCAGTTGTTCTCGCTCGGAGAGCTGGAAGGACAGCAGCATCTCGTCCGTGGCCAGTCTCCGCTGGACCTCCGCGATTGCGGGGATGTCCGGGTGCCTCACCACCGCGAACCTCGGATCAGACTGTGCGATCTCCTCGCGCAGAGTCCCCTCCTGCACCTCGAGATTGTCGAGTCGCTCGACCGCCTCCGACCTCTCGTGCCCCGACAGCTCACCGCCAAGCAAAGTCTTCTGAAGCTGCGCGATCTGGTCGAGCACCGCCAACCGCTGCCGATCAAGCGCGCTCCTCGGGCTCAGCGCAGCCGTGCTGCGTGCGGCGTCGAGCGCATCCAGAAGCACTCGCGCACGCATCCTTTCGGTCACAGCGAACGCGGCATTCAGATCGGCGGGAGATCCGAGCAGATAACCGGAGAGCTGGTAGTAGGCAAAGGCCCATTCCGAGAAGAGCCGGGCACGGACGGCGTCGTCGCGCTGCAGATCCCGGATGCGTTCGATCGCGTCCAGCGCCGCGAGCGACTCCGCGATAGCCTTCGGACGATCTCCGGAAATGACGCGCATATACGCCCGCGTCAGGCAGGCACGGGCGAAGGTGGTGGGGCTTCCCGTGAGGCGCGTCAGAGCGAGGGACTTGTCTGCGAGCTCGAACGCCAGCTCGGCCTGCCCCGGTTCGGTGAGAATGAGATTCAGCGCCACCAGGCGCGAGGCCGACGCCATGAGGTTAATGTTCCCCGTGGCGCGCGCCGCGTCGAGTGCGCGTTGTGCAGCGTCCAGCGCCTCGGGTGGGGCGAGGTCCCGGTCTTGGGCCTGAAGGCAGTAGACGGCGGCCTGCGTCTCGAGATTCCGGGCACGCATGGCGGCGTCCAGCGCGTCGAACCACAGCTTCCTTGCGCGCTCGGCGGTCATCGCACCGCTCTCCAGCAGCCTCCGCGCCAGTGTCGCGATGTTGTAGCGCACCCTCGACTCCTCGTAATAATCGCCGTTCTCCCAATGCAGCACGGCCTCCTTCGCAAAACATGCGAGCGCTTCCTCGTTGTCGCCGGTCGCCGAGGCCACCGCACCCAGTCCGTCCAATACCAGGGCGAGAGGGTAGTCCTCCTCGCCCTCCGCCGCACCTTCGGCCTTGCTGAGCTGGGACCGAGCCAGACTGTATTCGCCCCGCGCAATCGCCATGAATCCCATTTCGATCCAGACCCGGGTCATCAGCCGATGATCGCCGGATGCCGTGACCGCGGCACGGTCGACCATCTCCTCCGCCTCCGTCATTCGCCCTCGCTGGCGGAGGAACGTGGCGAGGCTGAGGCGCGCGAGGGTTTCCCCTCTCTTGTCGGCGACGGCAGCGAAGCCTTCGGCTGCCGCGCGGTACGACGTCTCGGCCCGGGCCCGCCCACGATCGGCTTCGAGGGCACCCAGGAAGAGCCGCGCGAAGCTGTTCGAGGGGTCGCGGGCTAGCACAGCATCGAGCCGTCGCATCGCCTCATCCCAGCTCTGATAACGCCGGGCCAGCACCAGATAGCAGCGGTAGGCATCAAGCTCGCGTGGATGTTCGCTGATGAGCGCCTCGCAGTCGCGGAAGGCTGTTGGCCTGGAGAGATCAACACCGGCGCGCGAACCCGTCGATGCCATCAACAGGATGGCTGGAATCAGACCGGCGATGGACAGGCGCATGGCACGGTCACCGCGGTGTCGTCGGCCTCAACTGGAGCTCCGCCGGGCGAACCCTCGGGCGAGCCCTCGGGCGAGCTCCGCGATCAGGAGAAACCCCTTTGCTCTCGCGTCGCTCTCGACTGCCGAGAGGTGTCCGAGAGCAGCTGCGTTCCTTCCCTGTTTCAGATCGACCGCGGCCAGGGCCAGACGCGCTTCGAGCAGCAGCCCGGTGAATCCGTGCTTCTGCGCATCGCGGACGGCGGCTTGGAGTGACGGGACAGGGTCGGTTCCGCGAGGGTCGCCGTACGAGGCACGTACCCGGCCGAGGGTCACGATCACGAAGACGTGCTGATAGGCGCTGATCGGTGGTCTCGACAACTCCTCGGCGCGGCCGAGTGCGGCGGCAGCGGCCCCGCTGTCGCCGCGCGCCATGAGCGCCCAGGCGAGGAGAGCGCGCCCCGAGGCCTCGAGTCCCCGCATCCCGGCGGATTGGGCGCGACCGGCAACCGAGAGGCACAGAGACTCGGCGTCCGCAGGTCTTCCCTGCTCCAGCGCCACGAGGGCGCGCGCGAGCTCCGCCTCGCTCGCCAGCGCCTTGAAGCCCCGATCCGTCCAAATCGCACTAGCCTCGTTCAATGCTCTCTCGGCCCCGTCCAGATCCCCCCGGTCTCTGAGTACGCGCCCGAGGCCGAGGGAGGCCTCTGCGATGAGCGACCCCTGGTCACCCGCGCGGGCTCTCTGCAGGATCTGTTCGAAAAGCTGCTTTGCATGAAGCAGGTTACCCTCTCGCGCGCTCAGGATCGCGAGGTCGCAGAGGGCGTTGTCCGGAAGAAACGGACACCCGGAAAGGATTCCGTCGCCCGCATCGCGGATGATCCTGTAGGACTCGATGAGTGTTCGCCGAGCGGCCGCGTGGTCTCCGAGCTCCATCAGAACATTCCCCATTCTGTCCAGGGCTTCGGCCTCGTACGGTCTGCTGCCGCGGAACTCGCGCAGGATTTCGATGGATTGCTGGAGGGAGTCCCGAGCTTTCTCGAGGTCGCCATTCCTGCAGTGGAGCGCACCGAGTATGCTCGAAGCCTTCCCCACGCCCCAGCGATCGCCGAGCGCGGCGCGGATTCGACGGGCCTCCTCATAGGCGGACTCCGCTTTCTCGATCTCCCCCATCCACTCCAGGGCGTTTCCTTGAGCTATGAGGGCGTCGTCCACCAGAGATCGCGCGCCCTTGCGACCTGCGGCTTGGGCGGCGCGGGTCGCTGCGGCAAGCTTGCGCTTCGGCTCGTCGTCGGCAAACCACGCTTCGGCGAGGTCGATCCTCGGGTCTCCCAATGAAGGAAGGGGCGTGCGGCGCAGGCGGTCGAGAGTTGCGTAGGCTTCATCCAGATGACCTGCCTTCGCCTCGGCCGTTGCGAGCGAGAGGCCGTAATCGAGGTTGTCCGGATAGGCCGTGCCCAATTCCCGCAGGAGCTCGGCCTCCCGCTCGACTTCCCCCGTCCGATCCAGGTAGGCGGCCTCCACACAAAGCCTGATCTCATGGGGGAGGCCGCTGGAGAGGTCGTAGGCCTTCCGAGCCTCCTGCTCGGCTTCACCGGCGAACCCCAGCGAGCCGCAGGCGTCGGAGAGGGCTGCGTGGGCGAGAGCGAACTGCGGATCTGCGGCGACCGCTCTGTCGAGCAGGTCGCGGGCGGAAAGAAAGTCGAACTGGCGGAGCTTCACGAGCCCCTCGGCGTAGAGGCGCGCCGACTCGCGGCTGGAGGGGAGTGACGCCTTGAGCTGTCGTTCTTCGGCGGACGTCAGCTTTCCCGACGCGAGTCTCCCGCGAAGACGTGTGCCGATTCGAGATGCAAGATCGACGATGTCCTTCTCCACCCCCTCCTCGGTGGCAGTGATGAGCGTCTCTCCGGTCGATGCATCCTGCACGCGCGCTGAGACGCGGACTCGCCCTCCGGTCGCATCGCCGAGAGTCAGATAGGAACCGACGACGATCAGGTCCGTGCCGATGTTGGTTCGGATTCTGGCGAGCGTTTCGGCGGTGAGCGCGTCCGAATTGGGCAGCTCCAGATCGGACTTCATCCGCGCGACCTCGCCCCCGGGAATCGCTCGAATCCGCGGAGCTACGGAGAGCTCCGATGTCAGCATCTCCGAGAGCGCGGGGGAAATCCACGCCGATTCAGGGCTCCCCGACGTGTCCGAGAAGCCGATGACAGCGACGGCCGGGCGAGGCCCTGGCGAGGTGGGCGCATGAGTGGCCGCAGGCTGGAGGATGCCCCACCGGAGACCAATGAAGATGCCCAGGCCGGAGAGCAGGGCGAAAACCGCCAGTCCAGCTACGACGAGCACCCATCGAGGACGGGAAGCATCACGCATGCCGGGTGCGATTGAGCCGTTCCCTGAACGCGCGAAAATTCGCCTCGGCCCATTCCTCACTGAGCCGATTCATGCTTTCGAGGCTGCGGTGCTTGTAGACGCCCGGTGGGAATCGAGGCGATCCCCACCGATCCCCGAAGCTCCAAACCCCCGCGATGGCGCCGTACAGTTTCGGATCACCGCGATCCAGCCACGGCTCCGGCATCTCCTCACCCCGTCGCAACTTCCGAACTGGCATCACTCCTCCGCGAGACCGAAACGCTGACGCAGTGCCATCGCGGCGAGCACCTTCTTCGAGGCTTTGTAATCCATGGACTTACTGCATCAAGTTCGAAGGGCTATCAACGCTAAGCTCTGGCCCCGTTCCTGAACCTACGGTCATTATACAACGAGCCTGTCGGCCCGGTCCCGATCATAGCCCTGACAGACATAGGCTCGTCCCTCGCCATCGTCACACCGGGGATGAAGTGGACCCAGGCTTTTCGATCTCGTTCCGGGCCTCGACCTATGGATGCGCGACGCGGCTTTTCGTGATAGCTTCTGAAACACGAAGCGACCCACTGAAGGGGATGCCCGGAGAGGCCGTGACCGATACCCGGAAGGGACATGGATGAGCGACGGGGAGGATGAAGCCACCTGCGGAACCCCGGACGGTCTCGCTGAGATCAGCCGACCACACCAGGACCCGGTTCTTGGCGGGTTCGGCAAATATACGGCTCTGCTGCTTGTCGGCGAGGGTGGCATGGGCAAGGTGTATCGCGCACAGGACCGCGAGCTTGGCCGGCAGGTTGCACTGAAGTTCATCCGCTGGGATGATCCGGGACTGGCCGAGAGGCTGCTGTGGGAGGCTCGCGCCCAAGCGCGCATCGATCACCCGAACGTCTGTAAGGTTTACGAGACGGGTCAGCACGGTGGGACTCCGTACATCGCCATGCAGTGGATCTGCGGGAAACCGTTGCACTACCTGCAGGAGGAGCTCTCGCTCGAAGAGAAGGTCCGAATCATCAAAGATGTCAGCGAGGGGGTCCACGCAGCGCACCGCGTTGGGCTCATCCACCGTGACCTCAAGCCGGGAAATATCCTTGTCGAGCGGAGCGACGCGGGCACGTGGGTTCCGACCGTCATGGACTTCGGTCTCGCGCGCGAGGTGCACGCCACTGGGAAGACATCGACCGGGGCCGTGCTGGGCACACCGAACTACATGCCGCCCGAGCAGGCGCGGGGCGAGGTCCATGCGCTCGATCGTCGTTCGGACGTCTACAGTCTTGGCGCCACGCTCTATCAATTGCTCGCCGGAATCCCTCCCTACAGTGGGGAGAGCAGCATCGACATCTTAATCCAAATCCTTCTGGATGAGCCTCCACATCTGAGAAAAATCGCGCCGCATGTTCCCGCGGACCTGGCGACCATTGTGCATCGGTGTCTCGCCCGAGAGCCGCACCGGCGCTATGATTCGGCTCACGAGCTGGCCGAGGATCTGGATCGTTACCTGCGCGGCGATCCCATTCAGGCACGGCCGGCCGGCCTGCTCTACCGTTTACGGAAGAAAGCGCTCAAGCACCGGACTCTGGCCTCCACGCTGGCCGCCGCCCTCGTGATCAGCCTCATCGCCGCCTCCTACGCGTGGCGCACCCGCGCCGACGCGCAGCGCCGGGCCGAGCTGGCTGGCCAGTTCGCGCAGCAAGCCGAGCGGATGGAACGGACGCTGCAGGTCGCCCATCTTCTTCCTCTGCATGACATCCGGCCGGACATCGAGGAGGTACGCAGGACGATCAAGTCACTCGAATCCCGGATTGATGACATCGGAAAACTTGCTGAAGGTCCGGGGCATCTTGCGCTCGGACGCGCATGGTATGCACTCGGTGACGACCAGAAATCGCTGGAGCACCTGAAGAGCTCCTGGGAGGCCGGCCAGCGAACGGCGGACACGGCGCGGGCACTGGGCCTCACCTACGGACGTCTCTATCAGCGGCTTCGTGAGGAGGCCGAGCGAACGCGGAACACAACGCAGCGGGAGCAGCTGATCCGCGATCTCGAGAGAACCCACCGCGCTCCAGCGCTCCAGTATCTCGCGCTCGGCGCGAACCCGGCGGATAGCTCCGATGCCATGGCAGGGGCGTTGATCGCCTTCTACAGCCGCGAGCTCGACCGCGCCGAAAGCCTCTGCTACCAGGCGCAGCAGAAGAGTCCCTGGCGCTATGAAAGCTACCTCCTCGGAGGCGATGTGCGGAGGTCGCGAGCGCAGCAGGAACGTAATCGAGGCGAGTACGAGACCGCCGCGAAGCTCTTCCGGGAGGCCGACGCCCAGTATGCGAGGGCTCAGGATATCGGGCGCAGCGATCCGGATGTCTACCTCGGGCGTTCCGTGCTCTGGGAGCTCATGATGAACATGCAGAATGAGCAGGGCGAGGATCCACAGGAGGCCTACCGACTGGCCCGCGATGCATGCGAGAACGCCCTCAAGATTAACCCCGACAACGCCGATGCGCACGCGACGCTATCTCTTATCACGCTTCAGTTGGGCGATCACCTGTTCTATGCTGGCAACGACCCTATCTCCACCTACGATCGCGCCATAGCCGAATCCCGACGCGCCCTTGCCTTCCGTGGCTCGTGGGAATTGCCCCACAAAAGAATCGGCTACGCCTTTCTCGGACTGGCAGAGTACGCGGCGAACAATGGGAGGGATTCCGTGGGGCTATGGCGGGAGGCGATCAGCGAATATCGTGAGGCGCTGTCGGTGGCACCCAGAGACATGGCTTGTTACCACAACATTGGGTTCGCGAGCAGTTGGATTGGTAAAGTTGTTGAGGTGCGCGGTGAGGATCCGTGCCCGTTCTATCGAGAAGCTGCCGGAAGCTACGAATCCGCTCTCGATATCGCCCCGCAGGATGCGAGGGTCCTCGGCGACGCAGCGCTGTGCTATTACCATCTGGCTCGATACAGCCTGGACCATGGAATCGATCCGACTGATGACCTGGAGCATGGTTTGGCGCTTTGCCGAAAGTCCATTCAGATCACCCCCAGTCGGGGGCACACCTACAACACGATGGGGCAGCTGTGCACTCTGCTGGCGCGTCGCGATCTGCTGCAGGGTAAGGATCCGGCGGTGAATTTCGCCTCTGCCCTTCAGCAGTTCCGCAAGGTACAACAGCTTCTCCCCGATCGGGTCTTCGCCTACGTCAACATGGGCGCGCTCCTCCAGGTTCCCGTCGAGTACAGGCTGATGCGCGGCGATGATCCTTCGTCGATGGTAGGGCAGGCCCGTGAGCTCCTCGCGAAGGCGCTCGAGATCAATCCCAACTTCCCGGAGACATTCGTCCTACTGGCCGAGAACGAGCTCAAGATGGCTTCGTTCAGGATCTCGCGGCGCACGGATCCCACGGCGGTTCTCCAGAAGGCCGAGTCGTACGCTGGAACGCTGTTGAAGCTGGATGGATCGAGCGCCGCGGGGCGCAGTCTTCTCGGCCAGGCCTCCCTCCTGCGTGCGGAATGGCTCAAGGTGCGCCGACAGGACCCCCAAGCTGCCTGGACGGAGGCTGAACAGAGATTTCGCGCCGCCATTGCGATCAACCAGGCTGACTATGCGAACCATCTGTCGATCTCCAAGTTGATGTTACGCAGATGCGAATGGCGACGATCGTCCGGAATGCCAATCGAGTCCGATGCGCGCGATGGCCTCACCGCAGCCGATCGGGCGCTTGCCATCAATCCGGTGGCTGCAGAGGCATATGCTCTCCGAGGGGCCCTGCTTGCCGTCGCCATTGATACGTCGAACCCCGACGAGCGCCTCCGCCAGGCGCAGGAATCCCTCAGCCGCGCCTTTGCCATCAACCCCCTACTGAAACGCGAGTATGAACGGTGACAGGATCCGCGCAGGGCGTCCTGGATTCGCGCGGCAGTCCTCAG
>JACPPM010000051.1 GCA_016191015.1 Acidobacteriota bacterium
CAACCAAACAGGCAAGATCCAGGCACGCTGCAAGACCCTTCCGAGCACCTCTCAGGAAAGCAGGAAGTTAGGAAGGCAGGAAGGGGTCTGTTCGATGCCACCCTGAGCTCCGGAGATGACTGCTCCGTTCCTGCATTCCTCCCTTCCTGCTTTCGTGAGAGGGGTTCGGAGGATCTCACCCACTCGAACGTTTTGCCATTTCGTGTCAACACTCAACTTCTTAGACACTAAGGTGCCTAGCAGACATCCGCACGCGGATCGATGCCGAAGGACGTGGCCCGCGAGCCCGGCGGGCCTCGTTACTTCGAGACAGTCACGGATGCTTCGGGCGACAGTCCCGACAGGTTCGTTTTCCGGTCATAGCAGCGAGCCGCGAAGTAGTAGGTGACTCCATACTCGAGATTGTCGATCCTGTAGGATGTGCGGTTCGCGGCATCGACGACCTTGTCATAGATGCCGGGTGATGTCCCGTAATGGACCAGGTACCCGTTGGCGTCCGAATCGGCATTTGCCGGCCAGCTCACGAGGACCTGTTTCTTGTTTCCGACCTGGCTCGCGGTCACGCTCGATGGTGTCCGAGGGCCCAGCCTCGCGATCCCTTCATACCACTGCCTCCCCATCACATCATAGCCGCGGCCGTTCGGATGAACGTGGTCCTCCATCAAGTTGTCCCTATAGTCTGGATCTGCCAAGAAGGCGTCGAACATGTCGACGTAGGGAATGCGATTCTGGATCATCGACACACGCAGGAGCTGGTTGGCTCGTCCCGTCGCCGTATTGTTCGGATCGAACCCGTCATTAGGACCCCGAGGGATGAGAGTCGAGAGGACCGGCACGCTTCCGGCCTCACGGCAACGGAGCACCATCTGAAGCATATTGTCCGCGATCGTCCTCGAGCTCTGATTCCGCGTGACGTCGTTGGTGCCCTCCATGAGAAGCACCGTGCCCGGGCGGCGGGACGCGAGCACCGAGGGGAGTCTCGCGAGTCCCCCTGCGGTGATCTCTCCGGGAAACCCTGCGTTGATGACGTCGGAAGCTCCGTAGTTTTGTCCCAGCAACGTTTCGAGGGCCGGATAGTATCCGTCCGAACCATTGCCCTCCGTGATCGAGTCGCCGAAGCCGCAGAAGACGTTTGCCAGGGATTCCGCAGTGCGACTCGGCTCAGCCACGCTCGGCGTCTCAGCCACCTCCCGCACCGACCCGTCCGCCCCGACAGGCGCAATGATCTCCCGGCTCTCTCCTACCCCGTACCTGGTCCAGGCCAGCTCAGCTCCGGCCCCGTTCGTGCTCCGAAACACAGGGAAGATGTCGGCCGCAACCTCGTTGGACGTGACGAGAGACTCTGCCGAGAAAAGTTGGCCATCCCCCGTCACCGTGTAGACCTCATAATCGGAGCCGTCATAACCGGCGAAAGCCACGATGATCCGCCCCGCAGTCACAGCGATGGCCGGCATGGTGCGCGGCTGATCACACCCGGAAGCCGACAGCAGACGGGGCTCTCTCCATTCGCCTCGTTCTCTACGCATGTAGTAGATGCTCTCGTGTCCTCCGTCGACTGCCGAGAAGGCCACGTGCAGCACGCCGCTCACCTCGACCGCGCTGATCCCCCCGATTTCAGGGCGATCGAGCAGATCGGAAAACGCCGGGTGGATCGGATCGCCGAGATCGGCTGCGGTGAGGGTATCGCGATCGTGTCCCAGCACCTTGAAAAGCGCGGTCGAACCGCCGACAGCCAGCGCGCGTGCCATCGGGCGCTCCCAGACTGCCGTGAGGTCGTCGCCGCCGAGGTCCTGGAGCAAGCAGACTCCACGGGCGCATTCGGCGACGACGAACGACCCCAGACGAACCCGGTTCGCAATCTCATCACGGCGGACATCGCCACTCGGGAGAGCGATAGCCGGCAACGACAGCAACAGGCAGAGACAGCAGAGCATTCGCGCCATCGGTCGAGTCTCCATCAGCTCTTGAAGAAATTCCTGACAACGAAGAAAATGTTCTCTTTTCTCTCCCGTAGTCGCCGGTAGAAATACGGCAGCCAGGCCGTCCCGAAGGGCACGTAGACACGAACCCGGTAGCCCTCGCGTGCGAGCTCGAGCTGCCGCGCGGGCCTCATCCCGTAAAGCATCTGGAGCTCGAAATCCTCTTTTCCCACGCCCATCTCCTGCGCCATTCGCGCGCAGGCCCTGATCAGCTGTTCGTCGTGAGTGGCAATGGCGGGATACGTCCGGGACCGGAAGAGCGCTTCGGCCAGCGTCGTGTAGTTGCTTCGAATGTCCTTCATCTTTTGTATGGCCGCAGTCGGCGGTTCCGCGTAGGCGCCCTTGCAGAGGCGAACCCTCGCCTTGAGAGCGACGACGCGATCGAGGTCCTTCCGGGTGCGGTGGAGATAGGCCTGTAGGACGATCCCGACATTCCCCATCTTTCGATACACATTCTCGAAAACATCGAGTGTGCGATCCGTGTAGGCAGTCCCTTCCATATCGATGCGGACGAAATTCGAAAAATCCGCGGCCTTCGCAACGACACGCTCCACCTGGGCCTGGCAGAACCCGTCGCCCAGATCGAGCCCCATCTGCGTCAGCTTCAGGGAGACGTTGGCCTTGAGTCCGAACCGGTTGATCGCCTCGATCATCCTGACGTACTCAGCCGCGGCCGCCTCGGCCTCGCCCTCGTTCGAAACGTTCTCTCCCAGGAAATCCAGGGTCACCAGGAGACCCGCGTCGTTCAGACGCCTGACCTCACCGATGGCCGCATCGAGAGACTCCCCCGCCACAAACCGTCTGGCAAACCTGAACAAAAGACTCATTCGCGCTTCTCCAGCGTCACAGCAACCAACAGCTCGTTGCCTTCCCGCACCACAACCACCGGCACCTTCTGCCCCGGCTTGTGGGCTTTCAAGGCATATGTAAAATCGTAGAGGTTCTTGATCTCTGTGGTATCAAATCGAATGAGTATGTCCCCAGCCTTCAACCCGGCCTTGGCTGCAGGCGACCCGTCGCGGACATCGGCGAATTTCACCCCTTTGACCTCCTCGCCGAAATCCGGAACCGACCCGAAGTACACGCCGTAGGAGCCGCCGGAGCGGCCGCCCACCGCAGCCGGCTCAGCAACGCGCACATACGCCGGGCGTTCCTTCAGGGCTGCCAGGTCATCGATGAGACGGAAGGCGAGGCGCAGGAGCCGGCTCTCGGCGTCACCGTCGATCTTGTCCCACGTATCCGACGGTTTGTGGTAGTCCGCGTGCAATCCCGAGAAGAAAAACAGCACCGGCACGCCGTGGCTCACGAAGGACGTCTGGTCCGAAGCCCCGTAGCCCGATTGAGAGAGACTCACCTCGACCTTCGCCTCTTTCCCCGCGGCCTCCACCATCCCCTTGAACACGGGAGAGGTGCCCACCCCATTGACGTACACCTTGTTATTCTTAGGCCGTCCGACCATGTCCATGTTGATCATGGCAACGATTCTTTCCACGGGCACCGGCGGGTTCTTCGTGAAGTACGCGGAGCCGAGCAGGCCGAGCTCCTCCCCTGCAAACGTCGTGAACAGCAGAGTGCGGGGCGGCGTTGTGGAAGCGAAGGCCTGGGCCAGCTCGAGCACCCCCGCAACCCCCGAAGCGTTGTCGTCAGCACCGAGATGCGGTTGGCCGATCAGGCGCGGTGCCAGGCTGTTTCTTTCACCCAGCCCCAGATGATCGTAGTGCGCTCCGATCACGATCACTTCAGGCCCGGCCCCCGGCACCACTGCCGCCACGTTACGCACGGCCTTCTTCGTCTTGGTGGCCGTCAGGTCGATCTCGACACGCACGCCAGGCAGTCCGAAACTCCGCGGCGTGAGATCACCGTCGATGGCCTCTTGCAGCGCAGCGAAGTCCTTCCCGGCCGCCGCCAGGAGTTGTTTCACCACCGCCACATGCACGGCCACCACGGGAAGTCCCCACTCCTCGGCAGACCCGCCGGCCTTGAACGGAGGCAGCGCCTCGCGCTCATCCTCCGCGTGCAGCGGGTCCGCGACAATCACAACGCCCTTGGCCCCGTGCATGCGCGCATTGAGTGCCTTGTTCGAAAGAGTCGATTGAAGCGCGAGCTGATCCTCACCCGACTTCACCTCCTCCTTCTCCCGCGGAGCGTGGGTCATCAAGACAACAATCTTGTCCTTGACGTCGATGTCCTTGTACTCGTCGTATGGCGGAGTCTGCGTCACGATCCCGTATCCGGCGAATATGACTTCGCCACTGATCTTGTTCTCGTCCCCGAGTCCCAGCGGAAGGAAGCCCTCGAAAAGGGCCAGTTCCTGCCGGCTCTCACCACTCACGATCGCGGCACGGCTCTCAGGTGCAAAGTCCGTTCGCACCGTGATGTCGAATGTCTGGAAAAAGCTGCCGGAGAAGGCTGGCTTCAGACCGTATGAACGCAACTGGGCCGCGATGTACTCGGCTGCTTCATCAAGCTCCGGCGATCCGTTCCCCCGCCCCCGCATGTGCTCATTGGCCAAGCGCTGGACGTGCGCAACAATCTCTTTCGACGTTATCGATTCCAGACCGGATTCCGACGAGAATCCCGAAGCCACAGGCACCCAGAAGCAGACGGTCGCTGCGATCAAGTTTCGCAATCCCATCCTCATCGCTCTCCGCGCCCCGCGCTCCCGGGTCAGGTCCAGCGCCCGCTTATTGCTTTTCCGGTTCCGCTTTCGGCGGTTCCGGGGTGGGAGCGGGCTTGTCAGCCGGCGTCGCGGCAGGTTTCGGCGCCTCTTCGTCTTTCAGGAACTTCTTGCCGGCTTCGGCCCAGAAGACGAGCTGCTGGTCTTTTGAGAGATTGGCCGCGAAACTCGTGTAAAACTCCACTGCAGCCGAAACCTGAGCTTGCTCGGTCACCATGATCTCTTTGACCTTGGTTTCGATGGCTGCCTTGTCCGGAGTTTCGACCTTCATGAGCGTCACCAGCTCCTTCTGCTTGGCAGCATGCTGAGCGACGGCGTCCTTGACTTTTCCCGCATATACGTCGCGCAGCGACTTGTACTTGCCGACCTGCTCGTCGGTCAGCTTCAGCGTCTCCTTCATCCCCCGCAGGGCTTCCAGTGGGACGATCCGCACGAAGTCGATCGTCGGCTTTGCCGCGCGCGCCGGCACCGGCACGACGACCAACGCCGCCGCGACACACACAAGAGCGATCCCCAATTTACGCATACCTCACTCTCCTTTATCTCCTACTCAATTCGGGTGAAAACCCTACCACAAAACTTGATCATTGTCTCATTGAATCATTGTCTCATTGTTCGGTGGCGAATCGATGAGAACTGCGGCGTTCGCGCCGACTCTGCGGCGCCGGGCAGCGCATCTCTTCCGCACGCCAATGATTCAATGACCCGATGCTTCAATGACTCAATTACGCGACGGTGACGTCGGGACAGAGGTAGACGTCCTGGATAGCGTTGAGCAGGGCGACGCCTTCCGCCATCGGGCGCTGAAAGGCCTTGCGACCCGAGATGAGTCCCATGCCGCCGGCCCGCTTGTTGATCACGGCAGTCCGCACGGCCTCGGCCAGGTCGCTCTCTCCACTCGATGCTCCACCCGAATTGATCAGCCCTGAGCGACCGGCCAGGCAGTTGAGGACCTGGTAGCGCGTGAGGTCGATCGGGTTTTCGGAGGTCAAATCGCTGTACACTTTCTTGTGCGTCTTTCCGAAGTTCAGCGTCGTGAACCCGCCGTTGCACTCGGGTAACTTCTGCTTGATGATGTCGGCCTTGATCGTCACTCCCAGATGGTTCGCCTGTCCCGTCAAATCGGCTGCGACATGATAGTCGGCCTCTTTGGTCTTGAACGCCGTGTTGCGCAGATAGCACCAGAGGACGGTAACAAGCCCGAGGGAGTGAGCTTCTTCGAAGGCGTCGCTGACCTCCTGGATCTGCCGCGCGGATTCGGCCGAGCCGAAGTAGATGGTCGCCCCAACGGCGGTGGCGCCCAAATTCCACGCCTCGTGCACACTTCCGAACATCACCTGGTCGAACCTGTTGGGATAGGACAGAAACTCGTTGTGGTTGACCTTCACGATGAAAGGGATCTTATGGGCGTATTTCCTGGAGCAGGAGGCGAGAGCTCCGAAGGTCGAAGCTACCGCATTACAACCCCCCTCGACCGCCAGCTTGACGATATTCTCGGGGTCGAAGCAGGCCGGGTTGGGCGCGAATGATGCCCCTGCAGAATGCTCGATGCCCTGATCCACCGGCAGAATCGACACATATCCGCTCCCGGCAGCCCGTCCGTGGCTCAGGATCGATTGCAAGCTCCTCAGGACCTGAGGCGACCGGTCGCTCATCATGTGAACACGTTCCACAAAATCCGGCCCCGGCAGCGTCAGGGAGTCCTTTGATACCTTCGCCCGATATTCGAGCATTGCGCGGGCATCGGCGCCCAGCAGCTCCGTGATCCGGTCAATGCCGCCGATTCTTGTTTCAACAGCCATGAGAGATCTCCTTGAAGATGATGTCCAAAGTCAAAAGCCCGAGGGCCGGGATACGAGAGAAAACGACATGACTCAGCTGTGTGGGCACAGGAACATGCTCCGGCAGCTCCAAGCGCACTCTCCGGCTCCCCCTCTGCATGCGGAGGATCAGGATATTACGGCCCCGCGATGGAGTCAAATCCCGTGCGAGAGGCGGGCCGGCCATTCGGTCGCTCTACGGAGACAACATGCGATTGAAAGCCCAGGCCCGCGAGAAGGGTGCAGGGGCGACCATCTCGGAGAGACTGGTGGAGGCTAGTAGAGACTGGTAGAGACTGCCGCGAGCGGGAATGTCGAGCTGCGAAATCAGGGCAGCGCCGATCGGTGCGACGTCTCTACGAGTCTCAATGAGTCTCTACGAGTATCACCCGCTCGCATGTGAGCACAACAGCGACGAAGACGACGAAGCAGATGCCCCCCTATCGCCGGATTTCGGCCTCTCCTCCGCTCTTCTCCCATCGCGCTCGTCGTGTTACGATGACGCATCACGAGAGGAGGTTCCTGATGGACATCAAGTATGTGGATGACGCACTGCCGCGACGGATCGATGGATGGCACAGTCCGATTCTCGACATGGACATGCCTGTTGTAACGTACGGATACAGCGGGCGGCCGCTGCTGCTGTTCCCGACCGCTGCTGCGGATTTCCTGGAGAACGAGCGGTTTTTCCTCGTCAAGGCTGCCGAACCGGCGATCATGGCCGGACGCGTCCGCCTCTTTTCGATCGACAGCATCAATCGTGATTCCTGGATGGACGACACGATTTCCGTCGCCGAGAAATCGCGCCGGCAGAACCTCTACGCTCTGTACATCGAACAGGAGGTCGTCCCATACATCCGCTCCGTTTGCGGCGACCCCGGCATCCGAATCTCTACGACGGGTGCGAGTTTTGGCGCGTTTCACGCCGCCAATACTCTGTTCCGCCGCCCGGACCTCTTCGATTGCGTGATCGCGATGAGCGGGTTCTATGATCTGGGCCCTGACTACCTGAAGGGCTACGGCGACGACAATTGCTACTTCAATAACCCCCTGTCTTACCTGCCGGGGCTCGACGGCCATTATCTGGACCTCCTTCGCAACCACAGCAACATCAACGTCGTCACCGGCCAGGGCGCGTATGAGGTCCCGGATGCCTCGCGACGCCTCTCGGCCGCCCTCGCCGCCAAGGGCATCCCCCACACCCTCGACCTCTGGGGCCATGACGTGAATCACGACTGGCCTTGGTGGAGAAAGATGCTGCCGCACTACATCGACAAGCTTGGGTGGTGAGCCCACCGGAGTTCAAAGTTCAAAGTTCAAAGTTTCAAGTTTAAAGTTCTCCGGACCAGTCGTGGGGGTGTTCGAGGCGAGTTGAGCTGATTGCAGACGTGGCCTGCGAACGTCCGCGGACCCCACTCGAGATGAGCCTTCCAAGGCTACGGCAAAGTCCCGCAAACCGCAGATTTCACAGATTGACTCGCAGATGTCGCGAATTGCTTCGCACCGACCCGCGAGTCATGAGAAGTTGCTCCTCGGTTGAATGCTGGAAGAATCTGCGTAATCTGTGCGGAGATCTGCGCCATCTGCGGTTACGTCCGGAACGGCCTCGCCCGAGTCGGGGCCTCGACTTTGCCGCAGTCCTGTGGAGCCTTGTCATGGGGCTGGTATGTTCGTTTCGATCTGATATGATCGGGAGGAAATTCGGCTATGATCGCGTGGATATTGGTCCTGGTGGTCATTGCGCCTGGGGCGCTTCTGGCGGCTGAGGTGCCGGCCGCATGCGAGAGTTGCCACCCGTTTGAGCAGGAGCAGATTGCCGCGACCGCTCATGCGCGGCTCCTCGGCGGGGACGGCCGCCCCGGTTGCCAGGGTTGCCACGGGGAGAATCCGGAGCACGGGATCTCCGACGGCAAGACACCGATCTTCGCATTCAAGGGCCTCACGTCGCGCGAGATCAATGAGCGTTGCCTGGCCTGCCACGCTGAGAAACCTGCCGTTCCGGGGTTTCAGCGCAGCGAGCACGCGCAAGGGGGGCTCAACTGCCTCCAGTGCCACCACCCGCACCTTTACAAATCCAAGTCTGCGATCCTGATCACGGCACAGCCGGTGGAGCTGTGCCAGAGCTGTCACGTGGAGGTCAAGGCACAGTTCCGACTCGACGAGCACCATCGCGTCCCCGAGGGCGCACTCACCTGCATGGACTGCCATGAGCCGCACGGATCGATGAACCAGCACCAGCTCAAAGGCGCCGGCGATTCGGTGTGTTTCAAGTGCCACATGGAGAAACGCGGGCCGTTCCTGTTCGAACACGCTGTGGTCAGGGCCGAGGGCTGCATGACCTGCCACGTGCCACACGGATCGGCCAACCGCCACCTCCTGAAACAGCAGGAGGTGCGACTCCTCTGCCTGAGCTGCCATCCGGTGCATCCCCAGTTCATCAATCAGGCTACAACTCGTTTCCAGGACTGCACTCGCTGCCACGTGAAGATTCACGGATCGAACTTCAGCCCGAGGTTCTTCGAATGAAGGCGGTCACGACTTTCCTCCTGTCCGCGGCGATCTCCGCTGGGCTCGGCGCCGAGGAATTCACGTTCAAAGGAGCCATCGAAACGGGCTATCGGTTCGTGGATATTGACGGCAGCGAGGAGCGGTACCGGGAGGACATCAATCTCTGGTCTGGGCCGCGCTTGGCGCGGGTCGAGGGCGAAGGAACACTTGGACGTACTACATATGTCGTACGGTTATCCGGCATCGGCGGTGATCCCTTCCCCGGAGCGGACCTGACTCTGAGAAGCGAGCGCCGCTACAGACTCGCGCTTTACTACCGGGGCAGCGACTACGACTATGCCTCCCCGGGTGATTTCCACTCGTTCGCCACCTTCTTGCGTCGATCCGGAGCCTCACTCGACATCGCAGCCACCTCTCACGACCTCATCAGCCTCACCGTCGATCGGGAGCAACGGTCGGGTCGGGTCAGGTCTACTCGCGGCGTGGACTTTGACCAGTTCATCGCCGGCCTCGCCGGGGACATCGACACTACCCAGCTTCGCACCCGTCTGGCCTACCGCCGGTCGTTCCTCGATTCATGGCACCTGGAAGCCGCCGCGGCGTACAGCCGGTCTGAAAGCAGCGAGGCTCTGTCCGGAATCCCTCCGATCCTGCCCCTGCCCGATTTCCTCCAGCCCATCACGACCACGTCATTCCTCGACGCGGCCACACGGAGCGGTCAGGACGAGACCCGGATGCCTGAGCTGTCGGTGCGGTTGCAGAGCTCATCAAACGCCAGGCTTCACGGGGCGGTGGCCGTCACGGCAGGCCGAGCTGACATCGACAGTGCTCTGCACCTCTTCGACGCCGGCGCCGACGCCTCCCAGGTCTCGTACTACCTGGATGATGCCTTCGACGGCTCCGGCCGCATCAACTACCAGATCTACGACGCCTCGGTCACGGCGACGCTCAGCGACCGCTTCTCATTCTCCCAGTCGCTCCGGATCGATCGACGAAATCAGAGCGCCGCGCACCTCGAACAGGGAGAATACGCCTTCCAGCCCGCAGAGCCTGTCAGTTTCACGGGCCAGGCTCGGTCCGAGAGCGAGTCGCTCATGACACTCGCCCAGGGCGATCTGCGCGCAAAGCTCGGGCAACGCATCACAGCCCGGTTTGGCTACAAGCTCGTCCGCAACCGATTCGAGATCATCCGCAACGCCGCCAGCTACGATGAGAATACCTCCATGGGCATCCGAGTCGTCGGCGGGCTCCAGTACCTCCCCCCGGGCGGGTTCTGGGAGATCGTCGTTGAACGCGGCTCGGCAAACGACACTTTCACCCCTCTGGCGCCGCGCACGAGCTACAAGCTGGTCCTGCGCGCCCGCCAGCGGCTGCTGGACGAGCACCTGATCGTCAGCGGCGATCTCCGCCGAATCCACAACTCCAACGACGTCCAGAGCCTCAGCGACTACGCAGCCGGCAGCTCCTACGTGACACCGGCGGCACTCGCATGGCGCGCACGCGCACTCGCCGACTCGACCACCCTCGGACTGTCGGCCACCTACTCGCCCAGGACCACGCTCGAGGTCTCCGCCGGCTACTCGTACGTGACGGCGTCCAGCGAGTCGGACATTCTCTACTACTTCAACTCCCAGCAGCTGCCCGGCAGAGCCCGGTACGATGAAACCATCCACATGGCCGATGGACGGTTTTTCATGAAAGCATCGCGCCGCCTGTCGCTGACCCTGTCAGCGATCGCAGAGTCGGCCACGGGCACGAGGCCGCTGAACAGCCAGCGAGCCATGGCGGATCTAACTACTCTCGTAGTAAAAGATCTCAAGCTCGTTACCGCTCTCTCCTACCAGCGACTCCACGAAGATGCGAGTTATCTCGGTCTACCTCTCGGCAACTATCGGGGATCTTCCCTCTTTCTCGGCCTTCGTAAGGAATTCCGTTAACACCAGTACAGGGGGCACAGGCATCTTGCCTGTGCCGTCCGGATCATGCTCGGTCCCGGAGGGCAGGCTGGAAGCCCGGCGCCCTGGTTCTTCGCCCGGATCGTGATGTATGCTGGGAGATGCGATGAAGCTTTTGTTGTTCGACATTGACGGGACGCTGGTGGGGTCGCGCTCGGGCATCGGGCGTCGTGTTCTCGAGGAGGCGATCCGCTGTGTGACAGGCCGCACGGTGGAGATCCCCCTAGTGCTGTGCGCAGGCCGCACGGATCCGTACATCGTCGACGAGACCCTTGCGTCCGCCGGGATCACAGCCGGGGACGGAATTCGGGATGCCGTTCTTGCCGAGTACGTGAGGACCCTGCAACCGCTCTACAGATACGAAAACGGGGTGTTTGTCCACGGGGGAGCTCGGAGGATTCTCGACGCTCTTCGGGAGCGTTCTGAAATCCTCCTGGGGCTGCTGACGGGCAATCTCCAGGAGGGCGCACGGATCAAGCTGGAGGCCGTGGGGCTGTGGGAATACTTCAGACTGGGTGCCTTCGGCAGTGACGCCCGTGAACGCGATGAGCTACCGCCGATCGCGATGTTCCGGGCTGAGAAGGTGGCGGGACATGCCTTCGACCCCCGCAGCGTGTACATCATTGGCGACACGGTTCACGATGTCCGAGCCGGCCAGGCGCACGGACTCGTCACGATCGCCGTTGGCAACCATCCCCAATTCGTCCCGGAGATTCAGGCAGCCGGGCCGGACCACTTTCTGACGAGCCTCGACGATTTCGGAGGCTTTATGAGGGCAGTTGAGCGGTGACAGCGCTCTTTTACATTTTGCCCATTCCTCTGTAGAATCCGCGTTCGCCCAAGGAGGTCACGGTGGATACGAAGCAGATACGGGAGATGCTTTCACAGCGTCTGGAATTCCTTAACGAATACGCAATAGAGGAGAGAGGCCGCCGGGAGCTCGATCGCGACCGAAACTTGAATGACATAGAGGTTCATGGGGTCACGGGTCAACAGCGGCTGAACGAACGGCTCTTTGTCTGCCGGGGGGGGAAGGTCGAGGAGCTCTCGCCGAAGCGACATACTATTCGAAGAAAGACGTATGGTGAGATCGTCAACAGCGAAGAACAAGGCGATCCCATCGGCTCACTGCTCGATAACAGCGAAGACTGGATCGCGATTGCCCGGACCGCGTTCGTCACGCAGCCGAAAGGGCCTCACGGATCCGAACGCAGACTGGAGATATACCAGTAGGCAGCTTGGCGGCCATTCCTACCAACGTGTTGTCAGGCGAGACCGCCCCGAAACCGGACATCCACAGATTTCGCAGATTTCACAGATCTAACCACGGAGTATTGACGGCCGCGAGATCGTCGCTCCGGGGAATCTGCGTAATCTGCGAAATCTGCGGTTTCCCTTCCGGTCTTCCGGCTGCCGCAACGCGGCCTCTCGTCGCAGGCGCCGTCCTGCGA
>JACPPM010000001.1 GCA_016191015.1 Acidobacteriota bacterium
AGAAGACGTGGTCACCCTGCTTCGTCCCCATACCTAATCCCTTGCCGCCGCACGCTCGAAGGCTTCCCCATGAAACCGGCGCCGTTGTTCGTTCATGTTGAGCTCCTTGTATTCCGGGTGAATCCGATTCGTCAGGAGGATGAGAATCAGGTGGCTCGCGGGATCGATCGCGAAGCTCGTCCCGGTGAAGCCCGTGTGTGCCCCGGCTCTTTCCGACATCGCCGGACCAGCCACGGAGTCACGCGCTGACTGTAGCTGGAGCCCGATCGAGCGGTGATCGGGGAATGGACTCGTAAGGTTTTCGAAGAACAGATCCGCGTCTTCGGGGCGCAGAACGAGCTCGGGGTGCAGGATTTCAGCGGCGATGCGGTGAACGTCTCGAGCCGTTGCGAACAGCCCTGTGTTGCCGGCCACGCCCCCGAGGCTGTAGCAGTTGTGATCGTGCACCGTACCTCGAATCATTTCCTTCCGGAAGCCCTGGTAACCATCGGCGCGATCGCCACATTTGCGTCGCTCGAATTCATTCCCCCCTTCGGTCGCCGCTATCCGCGGAAAGAGGGCGGCAGCGGGATTGAAACATGCGGACTCGAGCCGCAGCGGGCGGGCGATCAATTCCGAAAAGAGCAGATCGGGGGGCGCACCGCCGGCCTGTTCGAGGATGCGACCGACTTGAATGTATCCGAGGCAGCTATATCGAACGTCGCCGCCGGGGGCATACTCCAGGTCAACTCGATCGAGTCCACGGCAGATCTCCTTTCGCTCGTAGCCGAAAAGGTAGATCGGTTCCCAATCGGGCAAGCCGGAAGTGTGAGTGAGCAGATGGCTGATCTGGATTCCTCGACGCCCTTCCCACTCGTAGGCCGGAAGGAAACGCCTGACCTCGTCCTCGAACCTGATCAGCCGCTGTCGCCGCAGGACCAGCGCGAGGATCGAAGTCACGAGCGGCTTTGTCAGGGAGGCCAGATCATAGATGGTGTCGGTGCCCGCCGGCACGGCATCGGGCACGAGGCACGCGGCCCCGCCGGCTTCGCGGCGAGGTCCAGGGTCCGTCAGTAGTCAGGCAGCGCGATACTCGTTGCCCATGTGGGCACTGCGTCCGCTCCCAGCCGAGCTTCGACTCCGCCGCCAGATTGCCCATAGTTCGGCAACACAGTTCCGACAGATATGTCGGTACCTGCCGGGAGCTGGTAGACGAAGAGGATCGAGGCAGGAACCGGCAACGGCAGCGCGTATCTTCCGACCGCGGCAAAACCGGTGTTCGCATAACCGTGATCGCTCTCCGTCGTCAGGTACGTACCGCGGCGCAGCGTTCTTCCGTCGAAACACGGATCGATTACCATTCTGGAGAAGCGGTAGAAAAGCGTTCGGGCCGTCAAAGTCACCCGGACGAGCAGGGGAATCGCCCCAGAGAAGGGGATGTACGCTGGTGGGAGGGAGGCAGTTGCGGCGAGCGACGCCGGCGCGGTGATCGCGGCGCTGACCTGAACGGCCGGCTCTGTCGGAAAGACCGTTCCCGGCGTCAGATCACTTATCGACACGAGCTCCGGATCGTCTTGTGGAACGATCAAGAAGTCACCGTCGAGTGGAGAGCAGGCGCGCGCATGAATGGTCACCACGTTTCCTGCTCCCCCTCTAAAATTCCGTACGGCGGGTTTTCCCCAGTACGGCTTCAAACTGGAATTCGGCTGCGACCTTCGCGCCCGGATTACCTCCACGGAGCTTATAGGCAGCCACAGGCCCGGTCTCGGACTGAAGCAGGTTTCCGTAATCGGACACATGTCCAAGCGGTACTTCAGTTCTCTTACCACGCCAATCCAGTCCAGAGGCCCTTGGCTCGCCGGAGGGTTATGTTGTCCCCCCAGGTCAATGCTTACTATGGCCTCATCCGAAACTCTCGGCTCCTCCCTCCGGCTTATTTCCTTCGTCCAGGGGGGTCTTTGCCGTGCTATCCAGCACGGCGTGGAACCGAGAGGCTCCCCACTTTCCTCTGCATGTCTTTCTCTCCGTGCCATCGCCCGTACCCCGGTGGACCCGACGATTGCTTCCGACTGTTCCTTCATCGCCGGCTCTGGCCTTCGCCTTATCTGCAAAGACTCGGCATCCACTTTGCCCCCATCGCCGATTCCCAGGTGGGCAGCGTAACGAGGCTGCAGCGTTCGCTTCATGCTACGGCCCGGAGAGTTGCTCGCCCTTCTTCGGCAAGGGCTTTTACTTTCAAGCTTTCACCTCCATGAGTCGCCTCAAAGATGCGTCGAATATGACTACTCGGGCAACAGTCGATTCCCGAGGCCGGACTCCCACCGGCAGGACATGCAGCCCCATGGGCTGCGAGCCGATGACGCAGACCTGCTCGATCACTTTGTTGTCCCGGAGGTGAGCTCGGACGATGTAGAAGCCCATCCCGGCTTCCGGAAGTTCCAAAAGCCCTGAACGGCTGCGCTCGTCTAGCTGGGCGAGGATCTTCGTCATCGATTCACCCGCGAGTCCGAAAGGGACAAGGTAAGGGTCAATGCGCGACTCCCTGCCGGTAGATCGGCATCGTGCTCCGCGTAGGCAGGGGGGGCGGTCTGATGAGCCGGGACGACTCGCTACTCACTTCGCTCACCACCTGCTCGCGCGGGGGTCAATTCTTGATGCAGCATAGGGGATCAGTTTTACATGCGGGTTTTTACGCAATCGGCCTGCGGGCGAGTGAAACCGTCGAGTGGGAACTCCTCAGCAGACGGGAACTGCACCTGGTGCGATCCAAGGTCCCTCCCCCGAGGGCTAGGCGCTCCCTGAAGAAGTAGGGGGTGTTTTGCAGCGCAATCCACGTTTCATTTTTGGAGCTGAGCACCGATTCGGTCCGGGCCATCGACACGGGCCGAGGCCATGGCTAAAAACTCAAGACACCGTCCGGTCCGTCGCCCGACCGCTGACAGGTTCGCGGCGCCATGGTAGGAAACGTCTCACGAGCCAGTAGCCCACCCAAACGGACAATGAGTAGGCGCCCAATCTAGGAGCGGTGATGCCGCTAACGGCGGCTTCCCAAATGAGGTATGGCATAGACGCAAGGAGCATGTGTGTGATCGTGAGGTAACCGACAAGGAACCTCGCGATCACACAAGAAAGGACGAGAACGAGGGGAGTGAGACCATAGGCTTCATAGAGAGCTGCTCTGTCCACTCCAGCTACGAAACGGCGATAGATATCCATTCTGGCCCGATCGCCCTTGAGCCACTTGCCCTGGCTATCTACCTGGTCGACATCCACGCCGCATCTCTCCAGGTCACTTCTGAATTGCCGGACGTGGTGTGCCAGAGGTGGCAGACCCAGATAATACGAAACGAGAAGGACCCCATTGTGAAGCGCGAGAGGAGCGACCATCAACACCAAAATGGCGGATACCCGGCGGAGAGTGGACATCGATCGTGCTGGGGCGCGCGACATGGACGGTACGCGTTCTTCAGGGTTTCCTTCCTTGGAGCGTGACGACTGAGAGAACATGATGCTGCCACCCTATCGGAATCGTGGGCCGCACGCGATGCAGTAGTACGCAGCGTCCAGACATGATGGGATTGCATCCTTGGCGCACCACCTTAGGACGTGCGCGCTGGCGTCACCGACATCATCCTCTCCTCGCTCCAAACAGGCGGCCGGATCGGAGTGCCGTCTTGCACAGTCTGCCCGATCCCTGGTGCATCTCCTGCCGTACTTGATACAGTTCCAACATGCTTTGAGTCGCGATTCACCAGATGGATCAGTGTTGTTGACCGGATCGTTCTGGACATAGGCGTAGAAGTTCACGGCTTCGTCGATGCCTCTGGGATCCTCCGCGGTGAACCTGCCCGTATGTGCATCGTAGAATCTATTGCGTAAAAACAGGGTGCCGGTTTCAGAGTCGGCCTCGCGTGCCGTGTATGTGAAGAGTGGCCACTCGGCTTTCAGCGTCGAGGTGCTCGACGTGATCTGGCCGAAGGAGTCGAATTCGTAGCTGGCGCTCATGTCGCGGCCTAGCCAGTCCTGGCCTTTGGCGGCCCGGATCGAGCCGAGGCCGTCGGCGAAGTAGTAGAGCGGCTCGTAGTAGCCGCCGTCGTACGATGTCCAGGCCACCAGAGGCTCGTCGATCCCGGGGCCGTGGTGATAGTGGATGGCTGTGCCGCTGGGCGTGATCGCGAGCCAGATGTCTTCTTCGTTATACATGTAACGCGTAAGAGCGCCG
>JACPPM010000054.1 GCA_016191015.1 Acidobacteriota bacterium
CCTAACGCGGCGGAGCCGCAACCAAACAGGCAAGACCCATGCACGCTGCAAGACCCTTCCGAGCACCTCTCAGGAAAGCAGGAAGTTAGGAAGGCAGGAAGGGGTCTGTTCGATGCCACCCTGAGCTCCGGAGATGACTGCTCCGTTCCTGCATTCCTCGCTTCCTGCTTTCCTGAGAGGGGTTCGGAGGATCTCACCCACTCGAACGTTTTGCCATTTCGTGTCAACACTCAACTTCTTAGACACTAACGATTCCTGATCGATGCCGATGGGATTCGAATTCTTCGTTGCCAAGCGATACTTGTTGGCCCGGCGCAAGCAGGCCTTCATCGCTGTCATCACGTTCATCTCGATTGCCGGGATCACGGTCGGCGTCACGGCGCTCGTCATCGCCCTCGCCCTGCTCACCGGATTCAACGAAGAGATCCGCGGCAAGATTCTGACCGCCAACGCTCACCTGCTCATCTATGACGCCCTCGGCGCCGGGATCGCAGATTATACGACGCGCGTAGAAAGCATTCGAGAGATGGACCATGTCATCTCGGCCACGCCGGTTGCCTACGGCAACGCGATGCTGGCCAGCTACACACGGTCGGCCGGGGCGTTCCTCAAAGGGATCGACCTGACAGGCCCTTCCGAGGCAGCCGTGATGAAGGACCAGCTCGTCACCGGCAGCCTGGCGGGCATGGACGTGGCGGGAGCTGGAGCGCGCCCCGGGATACTGCTCGGCAAGGAGCTCGCCTCAACGCTCCTCGTCAAACCCGGCGACTCGGTTGAGGTCTACGTTCCCAGGGGACACACCACACCGTTCGGGAGCCTCCCCGGTGTGGCCGGCTTCAGGGTCGCGGGCACTTACTCGACAGGAATCTACGACTACGACTCGAATTCCGCCATCATCTCTCTGCCCACCGCGCAGAGGCTGCTGGACCTGCAGGGGCGGTGCACCTACATTGAGGTCCGACTCGACGATATTTATACCGCAGAGCAGGTCGCGGATGCGGCGCGTTCGAAACTGGGCGGGAGCTTTTATCTGATGACCTGGATGGATCTCAATCGTCCTCTTTTCTCCGCCCTTAAGATCGAGAAAACCGTCCTCTTCATCACGATCCTGCTGATCGTGCTCGTCGCGAGCTTCAATATCATCTCGACGATTATCCTCATGGTGATCGAGAAAAATCGCGACATCGCCATCATCATGTCCATGGGGGCGAAGCGCAGGTCGGTCCTCAAGATCTTCCTTTACCACGGCATCACGATCGGGTGGGCCGGCATCGTTCTTGGGACACTCCTCGGTGTGGTCGCGTGCTACTTCTTCAACAAGTACCAGCTCATCAAGGTGCCCGTGGACATCTACCAGATTCCCTACGTTCCTTTCCGGGTCCGGGTGACCGATGTGCTCGCGATTTGCGGAAGCGCGTTTCTCATCACGCTCCTGGCAACACTCTACCCGTCGCGCCGCGCCGCCCGCCTCGATCCCTCCGAAGCCATCCGCTATGAGTAGGAGTGCTGGGTGCTGGGTGCTTGTCGCCAATGGCTAACGGCTAGGGGCTAGCGATTCATGACCAACGACGGAGCTTCGAATCCATCTCCAGCCATCATTGTTTCCGGGCTCAGCAAGACCTACCATCCCCAGGCCGGGCCGGTGCCGGTTTTCGATGGCATCGACATGTCGGTGGCAACCGGCGAGATGCTGGCAGTCATGGGACCGTCGGGAGCCGGCAAGTCCACCCTGCTTCACCTGATCGGCGGCCTTGACACGCCGGATCGCGGCAGGGTCGAGATCTTCGGGAGCGATCTGTCGAAGCTCTCGCATGATGCGCGGGCGGAGTACAGGAACGGGCAGATCGGGTTCGTTTTCCAGTTTCATTTTCTGCTCCCCGAGTTTACGGCGCTCGAGAACGTCATGTTGCCGGCCATGATCGCCGGCCGAGGGAAAGGTGACGCCGCAGCTGCGGCGATGGCCGAGTTGCAGGCCGTGGGGCTCGTGGCGCGTGCGCATCATCGCCCATCCGAGCTGTCCGGCGGCGAACAACAGCGTGTCGCAATCGCCCGGGCCCTCATCATGCGCCCCCGACTGCTCCTAGCCGACGAGCCGACCGGAAACCTCGACAGCCGCACATCCCACGCTGTCATGGACACGATCCAGGCCCTCCACGCCAGCCAGAGCCTCACGACCGTGCTCGTGACCCACAACGAGCGGCTCGCCGAGCGATGCGGCCGCCGCCTGGTGCTCGAGGATGGCGGACTGCGGGAAGCTTGACGTCGAACGGGATCGAAGCTCAAAGTTCAAAGGGTTCAACATGGATCGGGATTCCTTGAACTTTGAACCTTGAACTTTGAGCTCTACGGTGCGATGACGTCGACGCCGATGGCATCATGATCTGAGAGAGGCACGGCGCGGCCCTGTCGCAGGTCGTGGACGATCACCGGATTCTCGCACCTCAGGCCACGAGTCGCAAACCAGTCGATCTTGATCGGGCAGATGCCGTCGTGGTTCCGGAGAGCCCAGCGGATGAACGGGAAGCACCATCGCGGCACCCACTCGTTCAGGTTCTTCATCGTCTTGAGGCACTCGACATCGTAGCTGACAGTGTACTCCCCGAGGCGATTGCACTGCTTGTAGTCGAATCCGCGCGATTCGAGCAGCCCGAACAGCTCTTTCTCGAATCGGTTGTAGGGGTGGAGATAGTGGTTGTTGATCACGTTGTCGACACCCATGAACACCCGCAGCCAGAAGCCCATGATCGAATGGAATGCATGCGACGAGTTGTAGGTCGTCGTGTTCCAGTCGCCGCCGAGCACGACCGGAAGATCGGTCTTGAGATTGTCGAGGACGTCGCGCATCTGATCGTGGCGGTGGCGCTGGGTCGAATTCGCATCGAGGTGAACTGAAGCCACGGTCATCGCCAAATTCGGGAGCTCGATATCGGCAACGACCGCCGTCTGGGTCCCCAGTCGTTTTTCACGTCCCTTCATCTTGTCTTTGCCGTTCTTGAGGTGGACCAGCCGGGGGCGCCGGATCGGGTAGCGACTCAGGATCGCGTTGCCGTGCAATCCAAGATCGTTGTCGCCTGTCACGTCATACTCGACCCCCGAGCCCTTTGCCAGGTTCAAATAGCAGGGAACAAAGACGAAGTACATTCCGAGCTTCTGTGCCAGCTCCTGCGCAACAGCCCTGTTTCCCGATCGCGCCATACCCACGTCGGTCTCGGTCAGCAGCGCCACATCACACGTCTTGAGATACGGATGAGTCCGGAATGCTTCAATCTGGCCGTCGAGTCGGATGCCACGCTCGAGGTTGTACGCCAGAATGCGGTACGCCGGACCACTCGGGGCGGACACCGGCCCTGCGAAGCTCCCCGCCTCGGGTGTCTGCAGAACGGTCTGAATCGCGTCGGAGAGCTCGCAGTACCGAGGATGCACCAGCAGCTCGGGCGTCGATCCACACGCCGCCATCTCGGAAAATCGCGGCCTGATCTCCTTCCGGATCAGTTCGTAGATCCGCTCGGCGGCCGGCACCGCCTCGACCTCACTTACCGACAACGTCATCCCTCCGCTCTGCCCTCTCGACCACGTGACCGGCGATTATAGCAAGGAATCCCCCTCGCCGTCAGCCCGCTCATAATCCAAGGCAGGGGAACGTCAAAGTCGCACCGCGAAGTCCGGGTGAAGTCGATCGGAGGAAACCGCAGATGACGCAGATTTCCGGAGGGATTACACAGATGGGATCATGAC
>JACPPM010000062.1 GCA_016191015.1 Acidobacteriota bacterium
TGGAAGAATCTGCGTAATCTGCGCGGAAATCTGCGCCATCTGCGGTTTCGCACGGAACGGCCTCGCCCGAGTCGGCGCCTCGACTTTGCCGCAGTCCTGGGGCCTCTCATCGCATCGGTATGCACGGGCTTTGGCCCGCGTCCGGTGCGCAGCCTAAAGGCTGCGGCTACCGGCGGCTGCCGGCGCCAACCCGCGGACGCTACTCCGCTTTCTTGGCGGGCTTAGCGTCGGTGGGCTCCGCTTCGCCGGCTATACCCTTCTTGAAGCTCCGGATGCCCTCACCGAGCCCCTTCATGACGTCCGGGATCCGCTTTGCACCAAACAAGACGATGACGACGACGGCGATGAGGAGTATTTCCCAAAACCCGAGATTACCAAACATTCCAACCTCCCGACCCAATCCCTAAACTATTATTCTTTCATCTTTGTCCCGGCGCGTCAATCTCTGGCGATCGAGGAACTCGAGGAGTGGGATCGCAGTCTTGCGTGTCGTGCCTGTCAACGCCTTGAATTCAGCCACGCCGATCCGCGGTTTCTTCTGACTGAAATCGCGCAACGCGGCGATCAGGTCCTGATACCCCTCCGAGTGCAGCCACATCTCGGTGGCTATTTTGACGAGCTTCTTTTCGTTGAGCAGGAGGGCGATGAGCTGTGAGACGGATTGCGACTTCTGCTGGAGCGTCGCAATCACTTCCGAGAGCTCGACCGGTCGCCGCCCGGCCGCCCGGAAGATCTCCTCGATGCGTGTTCGGAGCCCCGTTTCCTCGGCATTGGCCTGCACCGAGAATTTCGGACGCGAGAGGAGGCCGCCGGCCTGCCGGAGCTCACCCGCCGAAAGCAGCAGTTCCGTGGCGATCTCCACTGCCTCCTCGCCGGCTTTGACTCTCCCCGAAAGCTCCTTGATAGGCAGCCCAGGTTTCAGCGGTTGTGCGGCATGGAACGATTCGATCTCCTTGAGCAGTGTGGATTGCAGTGATTCGAGCGACTGCTTCCAGACAAGCCGCCCGGATTTCCGGTCACAGACGATTATTCCGGCGGCTTCAACTTCCGCCATTTCACCCTGCCGCAGCTCAACTCCCCTTCTTGCCACGATCTCCGCGGCCGTCAGACCGTCGCTGCCATGCATGCGCACGAGAGGCACAAGACGGGTCCCGGCAAGCTGTTCCAGGTCGGCGGCGGAGTATTTCCGCCGGGGCATGAGTGGGAGATTGTCGATGACGCGCCCGCCCCCATGCGTTTGAACCGGGGAGAACGAGCGTAGGACGAATGGGTCGCCCTGCAGCACGAGCAGCGGCTCCTCGAGGCGCAATTCGGCAAAAACCGGAGGTGCGTGCGGTTCAATCTCTTTCCGATCGATAAGGTAGCATCGCGCGAGCACCTCGGCCGATCCCGCGCACACGCGCACCCTTTCGCCGTGGCGGATCGGCCAGCCGGCGAGCCCGACATCTTCGACCCGCACGATCAGCCGGGTCGTCGGAATCAGCGACTGAGGGGGTGCCACGGCCACCTGCCCCCGGCGCAACTCCTCGCGCTCGACTCCGTGCAAGTTCATCGCCACACGCTGACCCGCCCTCGCCTCATCCACCGCGCCCCCGTACACCTGCAGCTGCCTCACGCGACAGACCCGCTCGCCCGGGAGAACCGCAACCTCCTCTCCGAGGTGAACCTTCCCGCTCACCGCCGTTCCGGTGACCACAGTCCCCACTCCGCGCAGCGAGAACACGCGATCGATCGTGAGGCGGAATACGCCGGTTGCGTCCCGCTCTGGCAGCGCCTCGGCGAGGCGCACCAGAGCGCTCCGCAGGGAGTCCATCCCCTCGCCCGTGCGGACGCTGGTACCAAGGATCGTGATCCCTGCGCCCAGCAAGTCGGTGAAGTATTTACTACATTCGTCATAGATCCCAAGCCGCACATCAGGCATGTCGGTTTTCGTGACAGCGACGATGCCACGCCGCACACCAAGGAGCCGCAGAATCTCGGCATGTTCACGCGTCTGTTCACGAATGCCTTCCACCGCCGAAACGGCCATCAAAAACCCGTCCACGCCACCGATGCCCGCCAGCATATTCCTGATGAACCGCTCATGCCCCGGCACGTCCACGAAGCCGATTGTCACACTGTCGACGACCATGTGGGCGAAACCGAGATCGATCGTGATCTCCCTCGCCTTCTCCTCAGGTAGACGGTCAGGGTCAGTTCCGGTCAGGTGCTTCACCAGAGAGGACTTGCCATGATCGATGTGGCCAGCGGTCCCGACGACGATGAATTTCATTCGAGATCAGATATTATAACCGGGAGCTGCGACTCGTCATTCAACGCGTACAGCCTTTCTCTGGTGGGGAGTTGAACTAGTCGTTGCGGCAGACGGCGGTTTTGTAATAAGAATCGATTCTCAAGCGGGGTGAATCATGGCGGACACGAAGAACGACGGCGTTTCAGGCGTGGACAGGGAGACTCGCGGAGGACTCAGGAACTTCGTTGCGGCATATCGGCACATCCGAAGAGCAACGGGGGCTGACGATGTCAAACAGAGGCTGTTCGACCACGTGACGGTGGGAATGGTGGGCGTGGCGATCCTGAGCCTGGTCGCCTCGGTGGCGTTCCCGTTCCATCCTGTATTGAAGATGGTTGTGCTCGGCGTCACCGTCTCGATCGTCTTCTTCTACATGATTCACAGGATGGGCATTTTTCTCAGCGTCACACCCCGGCAGGCACTCATCTTCTGGCAGATCATGCTGGGGGCACTCTGGCTCGGCATCACAGCCGGCCTCCTGGTCATGATGATTGGAATCTTTCTCTCCGATTAGAATCTGCGATAGCTGGGGTGATCGACTCGCCGCATGGCCGGGGATCTAACCACAGAAGGCACAGAACGCGCGAAAGGCACAAAAGGAATGAACGAAAGACAGGCATCGAGCATTTGTGACTTCTGTGCGTTCTGTGGTGGGTTGTATCTGACCTCAGCGGTTACCTTGTCCCTTACTCGTATCTTGCGAGGGCTGTGCGGCGCTCATCGTATCCCGGCCGCCCCATAAGCGCGAACGTATTCAGCTTACCTTCTTCGACACCGGGTTGGTCGTATGCGTTGATCCCGAGCATCTCGCCTGCGAATGCCGTCTGCAGCTCGAAGAACATGATCAGGGCGCCGATGCTGAAGGCGTCGACCCTCGGAATCGAGATTGACATCGAGGGGCGTTCGTCCGAGGCCAGTGCGATCTCGGTGGCGCGCCGCTCCGCCCGCATCAACTCCGTCAGCGTCCGGCCGCCCAAGTACGCCGACGAAGGGTATTTCTGGAGATCGCGTGGAATCCTCACCTGCCGGCCCGGTCGCTTCACGTCCAGGAAGAAGACAATCTTGTCGTCAGGCCCCTCCCTCAGAAGCTGGACCTGGGAATGCTGGTCTATTGTGCCGATCGAGCTCAGCAGCGCCTGTCCCGCATTGACGACGCGACCCGACCGGTCCACCTTCTTGCCGAGGCTTTCGGCCCAGAGCTGCCGGTACCAGTCGGCGAATGCCTGCAGGTTCGACGCGTAGGGCATGAAGACCTGGGTCGAGCGTCCTCGCGTCCGGAACCGATAGAGTATCAGGGCTGACAGCAGCGGAAGGTTACCCGGCAGAGCCTGGGATAGTCCAAGCTCTGCCATGGCTCGCGCACCTGACAAAAGCTGTCTGATTGAAACACCCATGAAATGCGCCGGCAGCAGCCCGACTGCCGTCAAGACCGAGAATCGCCCGCCGACGTCCGATGGGACCGGGAATGTCGCAAAACCCTCCTCCCTGGCCAGGGCGCGCAGCTCACCCTTCTCCGGATCCGTCGTCGCCACGACGTGGCGCGCGAACTTGTTGCCGAGTGACCGGATGAGCCACCGCCGCACGATCATGAAATTCGCCGCCGTCTCGGCGGTTGTCCCGGACTTGCTCACGACGTTCACCAGCGTGTCGCGTGGCTTGAGCATGCTGAGCGTCCGCTCAACCAGATCGGCGTCGACATTGTCGAGCACGAAGAAGCGTGCTCCGCGGCGACCGGCGACCCAGTTGTGATACCACGGCTTGAGGGCAGCAAGGAGCGCCTGGGCGCCAAGACTCGAGCCGCCGATACCGATCAGCAGGAAGTTCTGAAATCGCGCGTCGCGCGCGAAGGATGCGATGGACCGCGGAGTTGTCTGGTCGTACGCCAGCCGCGTGAATCCGACCTCACCCGCCTGAATCCGCCGGCGCAGACCCTCGAGCGCGGCAGTAGACAGCTCGCAGTCAGCGATATCCTCGGGAGCGAGTCCCTTGCCTGGCAATGAAGGCTGAGTTGCAAACCGGTAGTCCAGTGATGGCAATTCGTCTGGCATCAGGTTCCTCCCATTTCAGCCGTGCTGCTAGTCGCCACGGGCAGTATGCGGGATTCCGGCCTCCGAAACATCAGGAGTCCTCCGGCCCCTTCCGCTTGATCCCGGGCCGTTGACCCTTGGATCCCTCACGCGCCGTCTTCCCGCCCCGCTTGTCTCCCGACACGCCGGCGTACTTGGCCGGCGGCAGGTTCTTGATCGTGCGGCTCACGATCTTCCCAAGCTTCTGGTTGCGGAACGGCTGCTTCATTTGGCGGCCAGCATGAAGATGACTTCGCGGCGCCGCATGTCGACGGCGACGACCTGCACTGTGACGCGGTCGGCGATCTTGATGCGCTTGCGCCCGGATTTCAGCGCGTAGCTGCGAGGGTCCAGTTCCCAGCTTCCCTGTAGCGAGTCGATTCGCACTTTGCCCTCGATGTAGAGCCCTTCGAGATCGACGAGCAGGTGTCGCGCGGAGAACCCGATGACCGTCGAATCGTAGGTCTCACCCAATCGTTTCCGCATGAAGCGGGCGACCTTCCACGCCACGATTTCGTTCTCGATCGCCTCGGCATCCCGTTCCAAACGGCTCGTCGAATCCGCGAGGATATCGAGATCCTCTGCCACCGACCGGCCCGCCTCGCCGATCGCCGCGCGGAGCGCCCGATGCGCCACGAGGTCCGGATAGCGCCGGATCGGGGAGGTGAAGTGCAGGTAGTAGGTCTTGGCCAGGCCGAAGTGGCCGAGGTTCTCGGGACTGTAGCGAGCGAGCATGAGCGTGCGCAGGATCTTGTATGTGAGGAACTTCTCTTCTGTTCTTTGCTGCGCCACATCGATGGCACGCTGGAAATCGCGCGGTCTCGGGTCCGGAAGGTCGATCGGCGGGACACGGAAGATCTCGAGGACTTCATTGAGCTCGTCAACCTTCTCGGGCTCAGGGGGCTCGTGCACCCTGTAGAGCGTCGGAAACCGGTTTGCGTAGAGATACTGGGCGACGGCCTGGTTGGCCGCGAGCATGAACTCTTCGACGAGCCGGTGTGTCGGCAGCCTCGGGTAGGGCGAGATGTGGACCAGATCCCCGGCGGTGTCGAAGTGGAGCAGCGGCTCGGGCAGGTCGAAGTCGAGGCTCCCCTGGTCCCGTCGCAGCTCAACCATCCGCTCGGACAACTCTCGCATCCCGAGCAGCGCCTCCCGCAAGTGGGGACGGTCCTGGTCGTCGGTGAGCATCGCGTTGGCTTCGGTGTAGGTCAGCCGCGCCGCGCTCCGGATCACTGAGGGATGGAACTCGGACCTGAGCACCTCACCGCGTTTGTTCACGAGCATCATCACGCTGAAGGCCAAGCGGTCGACACCGGGGCGGAGGCTGCAGAGATCGGCACTCAGCCGGAGCGGCAGCATCGGCACGACACCGCGTGGAAAGTAGACCGAGCAGGCGCGGGAGCGGGCGTCCGCGTCCAGCGCGCTGCCGTCGGCGACGTAGTGGGACACATCGGCGATGTGAACACCGAGCAGTTGCGTGTCGGGAGCGGGACCCGGCTGCAGACTGACGGCGTCGTCGAAGTCCTTCGCGTCGTCCGGATCGATCGTGAAGCAGAGCAGATCGCGGTAATCCTTACGGCCGGCGTGGTCGGCCCGGCTGAGCTTCTCGTCAAAGCCGGCGGCTTCCGCCAGCGCGCTTGCGCTGAAATCGGTGGGGCGCTTGTGTGTCTCGAGCACGACATGCTCTTCGATGCCGTCGGTATCGATATCGCCGATCACGTCGACCACGCGCGCTGTGCGGCCGCGGCGGCCATAGTCGAGCTCAACCCGGACCACTGCGTCCGAGTCGAGCCCATCGGGATGATCGGTGATCTCCATCTCCTCCATGCTCTTGCGGAAAGGCAGGAAGACGAATTCCCCGCCACGCCTGCCGACCAGCCCGAGGGCCGAAGAGACGCGTTCCGCGATTCGCACGACCCGCCCCGCGCCGCGTTCCGGGTTCGTGATCTCCAACTCGACGATGTCGCCGTCTCGGGCGCCAGAACGGAGCCATTTCTGGACAAAGATATCGGCTCCCCCCGCGAGTGGCCGGACAAAGGCAAAGCCGCGATCGGTGTCAAGGAATTCGCCGAGCTGCTTCTTGTGCGGCAACGAAAGGCGGCTCCGGCCCCCCCGCACCACCGCTTCATCGCTCTGCAGCCGCCGGAGCATCCGTTTGAATTCGGTCATCTCCCTCTTGGTGACGCCGAGCATGCTGGCGAGTGAGCGCGGGGTAGCGCCCCGTGCCCGCTTCAGGGCCGAGAGGATCTGATCCTGTGTTGGCAGCATCTATCGATTGCAGCCCGCAGATTGAGGATGGCAGATTGCCGAGCTCTGATCACAAGTACTCGGAATCGCCGCGGTCATTTCGTGATGTGGTAAAGATGCAATCCTTACATCGAGACCATATTCCATGTCGGGGGACAAATCAATTCATGCCAGGACTGTGGCAAAGTCGAGGCGCCGACTCGGGCGAGGCCGTTCCGTGCGAAACCGCAGATGGCGCGGATTTCCGCGCAGATTACGCAGATTCTTCCGGCATTCAACCGACGAACAACTTGCTCCTCACTCTCGGGTCGGCGCGAAGCAATCGGCGACATCTGCGAGTCAATCTGTGAAATCTGCGGTTTCCGGGACTTTGCCGTAGCCTTGAATTCATGCATTGCTGAACTGTAACTACTCAGGCAGTGTGCAAGAAGGGCCATTCGTCTCACCGCAGAGACGCAGAGGGCGCGGAGATGTCCTTGTTGATTTCGTCCTTGAGAACAGCACATTCAAATTGAGCAGCCAAAGCCA
>JACPPM010000055.1 GCA_016191015.1 Acidobacteriota bacterium
AATCCGCAATACCACCAAGTCACCAAGACACCAGGACCCACCAAGCGGATCGCTTTGCCCCTTGGTGCGGCTTGGTGCCTTGGAGTCTTGGTGGTTTGCACGTCGGATACCTCACCCACAGCTGACAACATGTTGGTAAGATTCGAGCGCTAAGGCGCCTAACTGTCACGGCCGCGGGCGGGTGCTCGCATCGGAAGGTTACCGATTCGGCGTCTGCCACTCCAACTGAAGGATCGGGGCCCCGCCTGCAAAGCCCGCGAAATAAAAGACACCCTCACGTGCCATCACGTTGAGAGCGGTGCTCGCCATCTGGGAGTGACCAATGATCGCAGGCGCATGCGGGTCACCGATCCCGATGACGATGCTCTTGTCGCCCGTGATGACTGCAACGTCGCCATCCACCCAGACACTCTCGCTACCTCTGTTGTCGCCCGACCTCACGCTACTGACAAGCTGAGGGGATGACGGGAGAGAGAGGCTGTAGATCTGCAGCCCACCAAACCCTTTCACGGCGGAGTCGACCATCCGGCAAGCAACGTAGAGGAAGCCTCCGTTTTCTGCGACGTCCCACGCCTGGCTGTTGCTCCCCATTGGAATTTGGCCCACCATCGACAACTTATCAGGCGGCTGCCAACGCATGGCATAGACGAGCTCGTTGCCGGCTGAGTACACATAGCCCTTCGAGTCGACCCACAGATCGTGGGTACCCGTTGGTGTCGTCAGCCTGGCAACCTCGGTCGGATTCGACGGATCGTGCACGTCGTACACAACGACACCGCTGTGGCTCAGAGAAGGAGTGATCTTCAAAGTGGCTACGAACAGATAGCCATTCCGGACGTGAACGCCCTCTTGCCAGCCACCGGCGCTGAAGGTCGAAAGCACCTTCGGGGCCCCCTCCTTCGACACATCCACGATCGTGGTGTGCGTTCCGTCGGCCACGTAGACGTAGTTTCCTTCCACCCAGAGGTTTTCGCTGAGATTCGCGCCGGGATCCGGGTGAGCGTCGACACGACCGATCTCCCGGCAGTCGTCTGGATCGGTGACATCGACGATCCATACGCCGTCGTCGCCACACGCGAGGTACATCGTGGTGCCCTTCACGAACACTCCTTCCACGAAGTCGGGGAGATCGACGCTGCCCAGCGCTACGGGGTGATGGAGATCCGAGACGTCGACGAACAGCAGATTGAGACCCGAGTTGTTGCCACCACTACACAATGCCACGCCCTGCGAGATGCAGATCGGACCGAGCGGGGCCGAGCCTCTTCGGAGGCCTACGACGGTGCGCCACACCGGAGAACCGGCCACGTCGTAGACAACGATACTCCCCCTGATCGCCCCTCCCCTTTCACTCCCCGCAGTGACCCGCGGATCGTGCTTCGGAGCGGTGGTCACGTACGCCAGGGACCCATCCACAAAGACATCGACAGCATTGACGCCCCTATCCCCGAGCAGAGCCGCGCTCCCCACGGGGGCACCCGGATCCGTCAGATCCACAATCTGAATCCCGTCGAATCCCTCCGTCAATGTGCCTAGACTCGAGCATGCCACGAATACTCTGTTGCCGGCCCCGTCCGCACACATCTGGCTGGCCTGCCCCGGCGTGTCCCATCCCCCGGCAAACGCGGGATTCGACGGTGAGGTGCGAATGTCGAGGATCGCCAGACGAACATCCAACGGATCGGAATCATCGCTCCAAGCAAACACGACGGCGCCCAGTGTCGCTTCCACTCCACCGAAAGAGAAGCCCATACCGGCCGGCAACTCGTAGGCCGAGATTTGCTTCAGTCCGGAAAGCCCTATGGTGCACACGCTCCTTTCCACTTGGCAGTAGGCGTATCCACCGCTCACGGCCACGCCTCGCACCCGCCTGTTGCCCTTGGGGTTCCACTTCCCCACCAACATCGGATCGGAGGGGTCGGAGATGTCGTACACCAAGAGTCCTCCAATGCCATCGGCCACGTAAAGTTTGGCCCGGTCCAGCTCGATTTGCTCGATCCTGCCATCCGTGTAGACACGTGCCAGTTCCTCCCGGCTCTTCATATCGAAGATCGACAGAGTACCGGAGCAGCCAAGGTACGCCACTCCGTCGCCGGCCGCAAAGGTGCCGGGCAGAGGAGTGGATAGCGGAAAGCCGCGACGGTGAACCAGTCCACCGGCCACCATGTCCGCCGGCCCGACGGAAGCGAAAACCAAAGTCAGCCCGCCGAGAACGCGAGCGGCCGCGCGTTTCGAATGCAGCCACGATCGGGCAGGCTGCGTCGTCTGAGAACGATGCCGCTCACGGACATTCTGTTTGTCTTCTCCAATTCTGTGATTCATGGTTCATCTCCTCCATCGCCTGTTCATTACGGTGCATCGTCTGTGCCAACATTTCGTCGGCCCCCAATGCGAGCTCACGCGGGCACCATGGCGGAAGGATTGGCGCAAAGTCCCTTCGGTAATAGAATGGGGCATCATCAAGACCGGGGGCGTGAGTGGCCATGAGTCGACCCATCCTGCATCCCTTTCTGCGACAAGGGTTATGTTTTTCCAACCCGCCAACAGCAAGCCCGTAGCTGGATCAACCATCAGCACCGCCATGAGACGTTTAACATTCAGGAATGCGCGCGCCGTGTGCCAGCGCTGCCCCGGCATCGGATGCGCATGTCTTCTCAGTGGACGAGCAGCAATGGCGAACGACGATGACCGCGACTCAGGCTCAGGTGCCACTGGGAGGCGGTTAGGAGCCTTACGTGAGTGGGCCGGCCGAGCGAAGACCTTGACAGGCAGAGACGGCGCGTGATGGCTGGCCTCCTGGCTCACCCACTTCATCCCGTCCGGTCAGCTCGGGGCTCGGGGCTCTCTGCATCGCCAAATCGTTCCGGCAGAGGTGTCTGCGCAGTTCAACCGGCGCCGCACTGGAGCTGGAACAGGCTGGGTCGTGCGATCGGCGTCGTCTTGGTGGTAGCGACGATCCTGACAGTCCGGGCGCAGGCCGGCTCGGTCTCCGACGCACCCTCGTTCCCGATAGTCGACATCGTCGTGGTGGGCACGCGATGGAGCTCTCGGGACCTCGTCGAGTCTGAGCTGCGATTGGAGAGGGGCAAGAGCTATACGGAGAGCGATCTGGGTGCAGCTCGCCGTCGCCTGCACCGCCTTCCCTTCATCCTCGACGCGGATTTCTCCCTCCAGAAGGGGCCCTCCTACGGAACGTACGTTCTCGTCGTCCGGGTTCGGGAGTCGAAACCGTTCCTCCTGCACTATGTGCGAGGTCACGTTCGCAGTTCCGAGACCATGGAGATGTCCGGCGTGTCATCATCGCCGAGGACGAGTCATGGTTCTTCGGTCGGACAGGATCTGGCCGTGGGAGCTCGCGTGTTCTTCTCAGGCTACGGGTTTGGTTATGTGGTCGCCGATCGCGCCAGCCGCTCACGTGGCGGAGACGTCACTCCGTATTACACGCTCGATACCGGGATCAATTACTACAACCTCTTCGGGAAGGGGGTATTCCTCAATCTGGATGTTCGATTCACGGCAGGGCAGAAACTCTCTCTCTACGACGAGCAGTCAGCATCCGAATTCGCTGTCAGATCGAAACAGCACCCTTCGCCGAGCGTTGCGGTATCGGTACCGCTGAGTGTGAACCAATGGCTCTCGGTCGATGCCTACTATTCGGCATCGACCCAGAACTACGACTTCGACGCCCTGGGCCAACCCTTCGTGGACCGCGTCAGGGACCGGCGCCTCCAATTGGGCATGACCTGGACTTTCGACAGCACCGATGACCTCCTGGTGCCCACGGCCGGGACGCGGGCGGAGAGCGGGTTGAGCCACATCTCTCTGGTCTCGACGCAGCGGAGCACCAGGCGGTCGGACCGCCTGTCTGACGCGCTCGGTGCCACTTCAGCCGCACGAGATTCGTCGGAACGCGAATTCACTGGCAAGGCAACTCAGGTCTTCGCGAGCTTTGTCGTTTTCGTTCCTGTGCGCGAACAGCTCAGTGTCAAGCTCGGAGCTCTTGGATCGGTACGGCTCAGCGATGCGGGTGATCTCATTGGCGATCCGGGGTTCCGGCGTTTCGCTCTTGACGCCGCTGCCAGCTGGGATCTCTGGGGCCCCGGCCTGACCAGCAGGTTCGGCGACCTGAGGCTGGAGGCAGGCCTCCAGGCATTCGGACAAGCTCACCGGTACCAGCGCTCCACCGGGTGGCAGATAGAGATGGGCATCGTGTACCGGAGTGAGTGGGCCTATCTCCGGTTCAGCTATCGCCACGTCCGCACGTCCACCACGGTCGAATCGTCGCGGTCGTTCGAATGAGCAGCGGGCTGCTCGCTCTGATCCTGCTCCTCGCCCCGCAGAGCGGATGGAGCCCGCCGCTCGAGCGAGCTGACGACGATTACCTCCTCCTGAACTTGCCGCGCGAACCGATGGAGGATGAGGAGATCCGCCGGCGGCTCGCTTCGGGTCTGACCACGACTCTGGAGCTCGTTGGAGTCGTCGAGGCCGACACCAGAAAGCTAACACTTTCCCCCGCATCCATCGACATCCGCTATGATCTCTGGGAAGAGCAGTTCCTCGTCAAGCGTATGGATACGGGACGCGCACCCTCAACAAGATCTCTCCTCTCGATCGAGGCCATCGTTGATTGGCTTCGGGCGGAGCCGCTGAGGATTGCTTCGCTCCAGGGTGTGGATCGTAGGGCCACAATCAGTGTCCGCGTGAGATGCTACGTCACGCCGTTTTCGAAGGCAGAGGAAGGCCGGGCCAAGGAGTGGTTCTCACAAGCCCTGCGCGTTCCGAGTGCCGGGGAGGGTGGTGGCCGGGCCCCGCAGAGAGCCGCCGGGGGCGAAGCGGAGAAGCAGAGTGTCTTCGCGATGCTGATCAGCACGGGAATAGCGCGCCGAGCGGTCCGGACGTACGACTGGAGCTGGACGCTCCGACCGAGGTGATGGGAATGGGAGTCAGGCGGCTAGCTGTCTCACTGTGCCTCATGAGCGCCATCGGCGCCAGCCTCTTTTTCGCCTCTCAGCGATGGCTCACACAAGCCTGGGCGCATCTGGCGATGCATCCGGACATACTCAGGGCTCTGGAAGGCGCCATGTCGAACCAGCGTGAGCTGGCCAAGCTCGACCCAGAGCGGGAAGATGTCTACCGGAAGCAATTCGAAGAGGCGAGGGCCCTGGCGGCACATCTCGAGATCTTCAGGACGAGCCGCGACGCGATCGTCTGGCGATATGAAGCGATCCTTCTGTCGCTTTTCGGCGTGAATCTACTTCTCGTGGTCTCGATCCAGCTCCTTTTCCAGCGCCGGCTCGACCAGCGGCTCGGACGCCTGAGGACAAGTATCGAAACCCTCGCTGCAGGGGAGCCGGTGGTGCCGAACCGCCCTCGCAAGGATACGATCGGGATTGTCGAACGCATGGTCGAAGACGCCTCACGCCTCATCGGAGCGAGGCTCAGGCAGCTCCGGATGCTCGAGAGCTGGCAAGAGTCATCGCGCCGCCTCGCCCACGAGATCCGGACCCCTCTCACGGCCATCTATCTCGACCTCGCAAGGATCCACAAGATCCTCGACCGACTGGGTCCGGGAGACAAGGCGGAGGCGGGGCGATGTTTGGAGAGCGTCCAGGAAGAGCTGCGCAGACTCGGCGAGTTCGCCGACCAGTTTGCGTCATTCGCAAAGATCGGCAAGCCGAGGCTGAGGAACGAGAACCTCGCTGCGTTTCTCGAAGAGTTTGTGAAGGACTATGCAGCCGTGTGGCCCAACGTGAGCCTCACTGTTCGAGAATCTGACCGGCCGGGCTCGGTCGTATCGGTAGACCGGCGCATGGTCAGGCAGGTCCTTGTGAACCTTTGCAGCAACAGTGCTGCAGCCATCGGACCGGAAGGCGGCCGGATCACGGTTGCGGTGTTCGGAGAACGGAACGCGGTGTGGGTGGTCGTCGAAGACACCGGCCCGGGAATCCCGGATACCGTCCGTGCACGGATCTTCGAGCCCTATGTGACGACCAAACCTGTCGGCGAGGGCATGGGACTGGGGCTGGCCATTTCGAAAAAGATCATGCTGGACCACGAAGGGGACCTCGAGCTGGCCCGAACCGGGAGCAGCGGGACGACGTTCCGCCTTCGATTCAAGAAGGATTGAGGCACGGAGGAGGGGCGGCGTGGCAAACATACTCCTGGTTGAGGACAATGCGAAGATGCAGGCGCACGTGGCGTCGCTGTTGCGAGATGAGGGTCATGATCTCATACCGCTCGCGGCGGCCGAAGAGGCGTACACACTTCTGTCACAGACTCCGAGGCGGCACGTGGACCTCATGCTCCTGGACGTCCGGTTGGGAGGGATGAGCGGGCTCGATCTGATTACGCGGCTCGGCGCCACGCTCCTCCCACCGACGATCGTCATTTCCGGAGAGGCCACGATCAGTGAGGCGATCGAGGCGCTCCGACTCGGAGTTCTCGATTTCATCGAGAAGCCTTTCACCGTGGACCGTCTCACGATATCTGTCCGGAATTGCCTGGAAAAGGTCGCGCTGCGAAAGCAGGTGCGCGACTTGGAGCAGCGGCTGGCGCAGGGCCAGGTCATACTGGGTGAGTCGCATGCCATTGCCAAGTTGAATGAACAGATCGAAAAGGTCGCGCCAACGGAGGCGCGGGTGCTGATCACGGGGGAGAGCGGTACCGGAAAGGAGCTGGTGGCCAGCACGGTCCATCGGTTGAGTCGCCGTTCGGATGGACCGTTCGTCCGGATCAATTGCGCATCATTTCCGGTTCATCTCATCGAGGACGAGCTGTTCGGACATGTGCGCGGGGCTTTTACGGATGCCCGGCAGGACAAGATAGGGCTGTTCGAGGAGGCGCACGGTGGCACGCTTTTCCTCGACGAGATCGGAGACATGGAATTCACGCTCCAATCCCGCCTGCTCCGCGTCCTCGAGGACGGACGCATCCGCCGGATCGGCGATACGAGGGACCGCCAGGTGGATGTCCGCGTCATTGCGGCCACCAACCGCAATCTCGAGCAGATTATCGGCGAAAACAGATTTCGGGAAGATTTGTACTATCGCCTTTCCACCGTGCCGCTGGTGGTGCCGGCCCTCCGGGAGAGATCCGCAGACATTCCTCTCCTGGTGAACTACTACGTCTCGCACTTCTGCCGTCTCCATCAATCCCGACAACGGATGATCGAACGGGAGGTGTTCGATGTGCTCACGCGGCATGCGTGGCCCGGGAATGTGCGCGAGTTGAGAAATCTGTGTGAGAGGCTCGTCATCTTCGGTGGAGATCCGATCACCCTCGAAGACCTCCCCTCCCACCTCTTCCATGGGACCGAGCAACCGCAGCCGGGATTCCTGAGGATATCCGAGATCCAGCCAATGCCGCTGCGAACCTTCAAAACGCTCTGCGAGAAGGAGTTTCTCGATGCCATCCTCCGCCGTCTGAACTGGAACTACGTCAAGGTGGCAGAATCGCTGGAAATAAACAGGTCCTACTTGCACCAGAAGATAACGGCTCTGGGCATCGACAGGCGGCCACGGCACCAGGATGAGCCGCCGGCGTGAAAGAGGACTCGTCCGGATGAGGGACTCACGAACTTTTCAGTGGAGCTGCTCAGGTCAGGTGGAGCCCACCACAAAACGCACAGAATGCGCAGAAGTCACAAATGTTCAATGCCCCTTTTTCATCCATTCCTTTTGTGCCTTCGGCGCGTTCTGTGCCTTCTGTGGTTAGCCGGCCTGAGTAGTTACTTTTGATTCTGCACATTTGACTCCTGAATCCGAGGGTCCCGCGCGCGGATTGAGGTCAGGCGAACCGGCTAGGATGAGGTGTGTGGATCCACTGTATGGCGGCGTGAATGTCAGTGAGTGCCGTTTGGATTGAATCGAGGAGGACCTGGGCAGTGAAGGGTTTGGAGACAAACCCCACGACGCACGGATCGCCGATAAGGGCGGGGAACATCTCGCTTGGACAGCCGCTCGTCACGAGGACGCGTACAAGTGGATTGTTCTTCTTCATCTCGGCAAGGGTTTCTTCGCCAGTCATCTTGGGCATCACCATATCCAAAAGAACCAGCCGAATCTGTTCACGGTAGGACCAGTACCGCGCGAGCGCCTCGTAGCCATCTGCCGCCGACAGGACCCGATATCCCTGTGTGGTCAGAATGCAAGCCATGAGCTCGCGCATTGAACGGTCGTCGTCCACGACCAATAGCATGTCGTCAGTCATAAGTCATCTCCTTCACTCAACCGTGCAAGTGAACGTCAACGTGGCATCGGCCAGAGATTGCTGCTGCTTCCCCCTCCGAACGCGATCATTCCTCAGCCGTTTTGCCCGAAAGGATCATGACCATTCGACCGTAGTGGAGGTTATACCCCACATCGAATCCCAGGGGAGGCTGTCCGGCAAATGTGAACCAGAAGGATTTCGCACCTGCACCCTTGGAGATGATTCCCGGCTGATATCCCCACCAGCCGGATCCGGGCACGCCCCACACGCCGTGGGTGTTGACCTCGAACCACGGGCCCCACGGATGCTTCGACTCGTACAGTTTGGTTTGGGTCAAGAAGAGATAGCGCTGGACGCCCGCGTGCCAGATCACGGAGCCTTGTTCCCACGCCTCGATATTCGCTATCGGTTGAGCGGCATATTGGTCAGGGGACCATCCTGTGCCGGTGTAGTACCTCCAGGCACCGTAGTTCATGATTTTCTCCGCGGGCACCCTGGCCAGAAATACCGTGCGGGGCTCCCACCCGTATGACATCCCGATGCCGAATCCGTAGACATAGCCATCGTTGTTGAGGACGTAGTCCCGCCCCATGTTGAAGAGCATGAGACACCGGAAAGGCGATGAGCCGGGATGCCACACGTCGTAGGGGTCTGCCGGGCCGTTGTACGTCCACGGCGAAGCGGCCCGGTCGTCCGTCCATGTCTTCCCACGGTCGGTCGACATCGCGAGAAACCCGCTGTCCGTACAGTGAACACCGCAGTTAGGGTGGGTGGTTTGGAATGAGGCGTAGAGCGTCCCCTCAATGCTCAGAATACTCCCCGATTTCATCTTCTCAGCATCGCTGTAGCGGGGACATTTCGGATTCACGGGATCGAGCCGCCAGAGCTCCGTGACCACCGTCTTCGGTCCTATCGCGCCGGCATGCCTGACGACTCCAAGGCTCGTCCAATATGCACATCCGTTCTGCCCCTTGTTCGGGCCGTTGCCGTCCGACCAGGTGCCATAGAGCTTTCCATCGTCAGCCCACGTGGTGAACCACAAGTCGCCGTCCCCATCCTCACCTGCGCTGATCGGGAGACCATTCAGACCCTTGAGGGTCACGCCGGTGATGTAGCTGCTGTATTTGCCACCAGCATTCACCTGCGCGCATGCGAACCCCAAAACCAGCGCCGGCAAAGCTAGAAGACGCCGTAGCCGATCCCGCTTTTTCATATTGGCTTTCTCCTTGTTCTCGTACTCCCCTCCCCCTTCGCGAGCATCGCGCGGGCGTGCGTCGCACTCGATCAACTGCGTGTTCTCAGTCATGGGCCTCGCTCCTCTCTACTCTCAAGAGCCTCTCCAGCTCCATGCAGACAAGGTAGTGCACGACCCGTGCCACGCTACGGCGCCCACAAAGACAGCCGAGAGTTGGGAATTCCTAACCCCCGGTGGCATCGAGAGATCGAAAACGTTGGTTCGAGAACCGAAGAGGGGCGGAGACCCTTCGGCTGGGAATCGGCGCCTCGATTTTGCCGCGGCACGGTGGTGGTGGTCGACGGGAAGACTGAAAACAACGTGCCGTTCGTCGTGAAGCAGCGGCCGGCGCCCGATCGCCACGCCGGGCGGTGTGACCAGGACCCTGAGGGGCTTTTGGTCGAGAGACGTTAATGAATGTGTGGAGCGCCATCATCGTCGCTACGGTGGGCGTTTCGGGAGACCGGAGAGTCCGGATCCCCACAGTCAGAAGGAGGATGCAAGATGAGTACACCGGTTCGGATGACAGGCAGTTCCCCCATCCGCACACAGCAGGGAAACACTGCCCTCGTGAGACATGGCGAGTCGCTCCAGGACTTTGCCGCCGCACAGAAGGTGAGTGTCGAGAGCCTTCTCGCCGCTAACCCCAACATCAAGTCCGCCGATCAGATACGACCTGGCATGGAGCTGCGACTGCCCGGAGGACAGAGCTCACCCATCGGCGGCTCGAGGGTGAGCAATCTTCCGGGACCCCTCCCTCGACCCCTCGACGGATTCGAGCGGCTGGCGGCGGGAGCATCCGAACGATTCGCGTCAGTGGCCGACCTGCCCTTACCCAACCCATCCCCGCTTTCGGGTGCAGCCGGAGCGGACAACGGTGATGGTGAATCACCGGGGCCTCTCGACCCGATCCCCGAAGGGAGGCAATTCGAGGCCGTCCCGCTCTATCACCTGCAGCAGGCGCTGAGAAGGGGCGGAGAGCTGGGCGCAACACCGATCAACCTTCCTAATCAGACTGATCCGAAATGGCCGGGGCCGGTGCCGCCCGGCGGTGCGGAGGCAGGCCCTCCGATTGGGCCCGACCCGATTCGCGTCGGAGTCCTGTTCCAAGGGATCGGTCTGAGGGCCGATCAGGATGTGCCAGAAGGACCTCCACCCGAACCGGAGCCGATTCCGGAGCCACCTAATCTGGCAGTGGGGGGAGTGTTTTACGGTATCGGGCTCCAGTCGGTGCAGGACGTCGAACCCGGACCCTCACCCGAACCAGACCCGGATCCGATCCCGGACGGGAAGTCACATCTGGGCGATCGCCTGACGGGTGCCTCGGCGCAGACTGCGCTCGGGGTCAAAGACAGTTCGCTGGTGAACGCTACTCCGATCCAGATACCTTGAACGAATCCGCCCAGAGTAACCAGGCCACAGGCTTACGTGCGGGTGACTTTGATCGGCGTTAGTTGCCGGAATGTCACCTTCGTTCAGGTTTCATCTTCGAGGAGGTGCGACCATGCGGCGTTCAGATCGTAGTCAGATACGCGGAGTCATGATCGTTTCCCTGGCCCTCACCGGCTTCCCTGTAGCGGTTACTGCATCGAGCTACTTTGCCCGAGTGATCGGTGGAGGGGGCAATGCGCACGTCTTCGCAGTTGCCGGCACTGCGGACGGCGGGTACATTGCCGCCGGTCGTATTGAAGGGGATGCCCCTTCCGATTGGGATGGATGGCTTGTCAGACTCGACGCCGGTGGGAACACGATCTGGGAGAGAAGGTACGGCGGCACCGGATACGACGGGTTCTCCGCCGTGGTCCAGAACCCCGATGGATCGTTCGTGTGTGCCGGTGTGACGGCATCGACGGGAGCGGGCGATTATGACTACTGGATCGTGAAGGCTAGCGCGAACGGTGTATTGAGTTGGGAGCGGGTGTACGGCGCCGATGCCACCGACGGCCTGTACTCGATGCAGCGGACTAACGACGGAGGGTATGTTGTACTGGGCTACTCCAACGGCTGGTTCACCTCCCCGGGTTCCGACGAGTGGTTACTGAAGCTGGATCCGAGCGGATTGAAACAGTGGGAATACCGGTACCCCACTTTGCAGACGAGCTCCGGAAGATCCGTCAAGCAGACGGGTGATGGGGGTTACATCCTGGCGGGGGAGATCCAGACCGGTCCGTCGCAGATACGAGCGTGGATCGTCAAGGTCAGAGCGAGCGGTGTGTTGGAATGGTGGCATGCCTACGACATGGCTGGTCTCTTTTGGAGCAGAGCGATTCTGCCGACGCCCGACAGCGGATACCTCGTTGTCGGGACGACAATGAATGCGAGTTACAACGGGTGGGTGATGAAACTCAACAGCGCCGGCGGCATCATCTGGCAGAAGATCTATGGTGGCGCCAGTAGTGACTATCTCAGCCTTGCCTGTCTGGCGGCTGACGGCAATATCGTCGTCGCCGGATCAAGCGACTCGTATGGGACCGGCACGCCGGATGGCTGGCTGATGAAACTCGGGCCGACAGGCAACGTCATCTGGTCTCGTACGGCGGGGGGGAGCGGTGAAGATGGTTGGAGCGCGGTTGCGCCCACTGCTGACGGCGGTGTGGCAGCCGCCGGTCTACAATCGGGACTTGCGGGCGGCGGTTCTGAGCCGATGATCTTCCGTTGTTCCTCCAGTGGTGAGATCGACTCAAGCTGCGGCGCTATCTGGCAGAGCCAATCGGTCGGATCGGCCGACACAGGTGCGGTCGCGACTTTGATTGGCGTGAGTTACAGCCCACTTGTCCCGGCCGATGCGCTCGGCACGGGCCAATCAACGTTGACGAGCTCCTCCAACCTGTTGCTCTGCGGGTCCCCTTGCCCGTCAATCGCGATCTCCCCGCCCAGCCTCCCGGACGGGCTAGCCGGTTCCGCATACGACGAAACGATTGTGGCCAGCGGCGGGACAGCTCCTTACAGCTACAGCGTTTCAGGCGGGTCTCCCCCGGCCGAGCTCTCCCTTGACCCCGTCTCCGGGAAACTCTCGGGTACGCCCGGCACACCAGGCTCGTACGCATTCATGGTCGCGGCAAACGATGCCGTGGGGTGTACCGGAAGTCTCGAATACATGCTTGATGTCTCATCCTCCTGCGCGCCACCGCACATCACGACTCAGCCGTCAAGCGCCACGGTCACCTCGGGCGCGCAGGTTCTCCTCTCAGTCGGAGTCGACGGGACAGCTCCCCTTGTCTGCCAGTGGTACGTCGGCGCCGGCGGGGATCAGTCGAGTCCTGTGCCAGGCGCCAGCTCGATTGTCTACCAGACAGCTCCGATCACGACGACGACCAGCTACTGGGTGCACGTCGAGAATACCTGCGGCTATGAGAACAGCATCGCTGCGACACTTACGGTTGGTTCGGGGCCCTTCATCACATCCATCAAGTCGAAAACGAGCTTGCCCGGCAGCTCAGCCACGCTTTTCGGCAGCGGCTACTCGACGACGCTGAAGCAGAACACCGTCTACTTTGGCACGAAGAAGGCGAAGATCTCGAAGGCGAAATCCACGAATCTCAAGGTCACCATCCCGAAGAAGCTCCCCAAGGGCACCGTGGGCGTCTATGTCGTGGTCAGCGGGAAGGCGAGCAACCTAGTGCAGTTCCTCGTGAAGTAGGCGGTGAGCGCAGCATTCCCTTTCTTGGGAAAGGAGGACGTATATGAGAAGGATTTCGATCGTCGTATCGACTTGGCTCTCATTGGCACTGCTCGGATCTCTGCCTCCAGCGTCCCACGCGGAGGGGAACGGCGAATATCGGGGTGGCAGATTCGATTCCAGTCCAACGCCGCTGACCGAAGGCGAACTGCTCTGGAACAAACTTCTCGGCGGTGGCAGCTATGACAATGCATTCGGCGTGGTGGGCGATACGAACGGCGGCGTATACGTGGCGGGACGGAGCGACAACACGTGGGGATCGCCGATCCGCGCATACTCGGGAGGTACCGACGCCTTTGTGGCAAAGGTCGATGAGAACGGATCGCTCCTCTCGAATTTGTTCCTTCCCCATGTTGGCTGGGGGATTGCTGCGGACACCGGAGGCAATGTTTACGTAGAGGAGGTCTGAGAAATGAGACAAATCGTCGTTTCAGTAGTCCTGCTTGGCACTGTGCTTGGTTGTCCGATCGAGGCATTGCCTCTCCGGTTGCTCCCCGGTGCGGGCTGGCAGGCTCTTGGCCCGGCTGGAGGCCTTGTGAAGAATCTCGCATACCACGCGACACGGCGGGGCGAGGCCTGGGCCCTGCTCGATGCCGACACCTCAAGCATCCTCTACCGTACGACCAACGACGGGCGCTCGTGGTCGCGATTGCATGTCTTCGACGGGGTTGCTATCGACGTAGCCTTGGACCCATTTCAACCTGACACCTGCTACGTCCTCACGTACTACGAGCTAAATCGGACGACCGACAACGGAAGGACGTGGAGTCCCATCGCCCTGAAGGAGGGATATGGCGGAGGGTTCAATGGGCTGCTGCTGGACACTCACACATCCGGGCTGATCTATGTTGCCGGTTTCCACTGGACGGATCTCGCGGCTGGCCGGTATTGCATGTCCTTCATGAAATCCGGTGATTCCGGCCTCACCTGGCAGACATGGGATTTCCAGGATCGGTCGTACGCAGGGCAGTTCCAGTGCATCGCGGCGGATCCCGAGGACCCGCGTACTCTCTACGTTGGTGGCGTTTATCAGAACAGCGACATGGTCGTTCACCCGGCCCTGTACAAGAGCACAGATGGGGGCAAGGCCTGGAAGCGCATCACGGGCCAGATCGATGGGTTTCTCAGCGACCTCGTATTGGACCCGGCCACGCCTTCGCGCGTGTATGTGAGTACGCTCAGGGCGGTCTATCGGAGCGCCGACGGCGGAAGGACCTGGAAGGTTAACAAGGGGTGCGGCTGGGGATTCTGCGTGGCCATAGACCCGGCCGATTCGAACATCATCTACGTGGGTGCCACGAACAAAATCTCCAGGAGCACTGACGGTGGCGTCAACTGGGCTCCGTACGAAGGAGTTTTCGGAGGAATCGGAGACATCGTCATCTCGGGAAGCAGTATTCTCGCCGGGTCCAGCGGCGGGATGTATCGGAGCACTGACCGGGGAGGGACGTGGGCGGGCACGAACGCGGGGATCAAAGCTACGCATGTGACCTCGATCTGCTCCGCACCATCCGCCCCTCGAACCGTGTATGCCGCCTGCTTCGGAAGCGGCATCTTCGGGAGCTCCGACTCGGGCTCCACCTGGAAAAGATTGCCCTACCCCGGCCGCCTCGACGGCATCAAGCCCGTGGTGGTCGTCCACCCGAAGGATCCGAACACAGTGTACGGACTTACCTATGAGTGGGCAGGCGTAGGCGCTGAACTGTACAAGAGCAGGGACGCAGGGCAGAGCTGGACCAAAGTCTACGGCGCGTCAGTCGATCATCTGGTGATCGACCCGAAGAACCCGAACCGGATCCTGGCAGCCGGCCGGGGAGCGGGATGGACATCTGATTCCCCCGCGCTTCACGAAAGCGTCGACGGCGGCGCGACCTGGGTCGTTCACGAGCTCGGCGTCACCGATACCTACGTGACAGCGCTCGCCGTCGACCCGCGCGACACGAGGATCGTTTACCTGGGCGGGGGAGACGGGTCCAAGGCGATCGTCTACCGGACTCGTGACGGGGGAAAATCGTGGACGAATGCGACAGGTTCGATCACCGGCTATGAGGTGCAGTCGATAGATTGCGATCCACGCACCAGCGGCGTTCTCTATGCGGCGGTGTACGCCGGCGGAGTCTTCAGGAGCCAGGATGGCGGCGAGAGCTGGGTTCGTGTGTCGTACGACGACTTGCGATGGGTCAAAGCCAGTCCGCTGGCCCCGCGGCAGCTTTACGCAGGCGGACCCGGCGGGGTCTTCGTCAGCTCCGACCAGGGGACGACCTGGGCCGAGCTCGGTGACGATCTGCCTTTCAAGGACGTCATCAGCTTCGAGGTAGACGCTGAGAACAAGCTGCTGCTCGCCGGCACAGCGGGTGGGGGCGCGTGGAGGAGAGACGCGTCGGTCTCGACGCCTCCGCGCCGGTAGCTCCGGTCGATCTTTATGCGCAACAGGGCCCCTTAGTACTTCAGTTCACTAGTTAGTTTTTTACAAGTTGCGTGTTGACAGGAAATGGCAAAACGTTCGAGTGGGTGAGATCCTCCGAACCCCTCTCAGGAAAGCAGGAAGGGAGGAATGCAGGAACGGATAGAGGCGATGGAGTATGTGAAGAGCCTGGTTCGCATTGTTGTGGTGCAATGGATCTGGAGTGGGACGGAGGCGGTGCAGCGCGGGGAGGCACTTCACG
>JACPPM010000059.1 GCA_016191015.1 Acidobacteriota bacterium
GAGCAGTCATCTCCGGAGCTCAGGGTGGCATCGAACAGACCCCTTCCTGCCTTCCTAACTTCCTGCTTTCCTGAGAGGTGCTCGGAAGGGTCTTGCAGCGTGCCTGGGTCTTGCCTGTTTGGTTGCGGCTCCGCCGCGTTATGAACCACGAGATGGCAGGGGCCGGGCGGAGACTCGCACTGCCGCTCGTCGGGGCATCGTGATACCGGATCCGGCAGTCAGGCACCGACCGATGGGCGGCGGCGGATCCGCTAGGTCCCAGCAGCACGCGCCAGAGGCCTTTGTGCGGCGGTTTTGGCGCGCCGGACCTTGTCGCATCGCGATCGGCCGAGCAGGCGGGCCGGGATCCGCTCGATCCCGGCCCTCTCTCTAACCTCGCCTGAAACGCTGATCACGCTCCTCCGCAGTCGCAGTAGTCGTGAGAACAGCCGCCCGCGACTCCTTGGAGATCGATCCCCCCCGTCGTGATCGCCTTGACCTTGAGATTCCTCCGGAGCTCATCCACGCTCTGGCCGTCCGAGGTGAGCTCGATGCCATCCAACGTCTTGAAACCGAATACCTGGGCCAAATCCTCCCTTTGCTGTGGACTCAGAAAAATGGTGTGTGCCTTGCTCATAGCTCGTATCCTCCCTAGAAGTGAAACCGTCATTCTCAACGCCGGCTTGGAACCCGAGCACCTAGTCCGGACAGGTGCGCTTCTCGTCATGGGGGACGCCGCAGCCGCCGCATCCCCCTGCCACAGCGTTCAGGTCCGCCTCGTTCGGCTCCGCCGGCGGCTCGGGCGGCTTTGGGGGCTCTTGCCGCACATTCCCGGTCCTCGCCGATTTGTTCTCTTCGGTCATTTCTTTCCTCCTACCCTATTGAGGCCGGCCGCTCCATGCGGCCGTCTAATAGCTAGACGTTCGAGCCGGACACTTTCCACATGCGTCGGCCGGACGGTGTTCATGCCGGCCTTTCTCCCAGCCGACGCCTGGAGTGTGGCATCAGATCCCGACCTTTTGGCATCGAGCTTTTCCATCACGCCAATAAGGTAGCAACCTGACGATTAGACTGCCACGCACTCTCGCACAGTCCGGTCGTGATATATTCACACCCCCTACCGGTCGGCGGTGCGCGGCGCATTACCAGCGAGCGGGGGGTCTTTCGGCGACTATGATCCTGCGGCGATCCCGTTTGATGAAACCCCCCGAGGCCAGATCCTTCAGAATCCGGCTGACCATCTCCCGGGACGCACCGACCATGTTGGCAATCTCTTGCTGGCTCAGGATCGTGGGTATGGCGAGGACGCCATCGCGCTCGACGGCCATGTTGAGCAACAGCTTGGCGACTCGCCCGTAGACGTCCAGCAGAGCCAGACTTTTTACGTTCGTGGTCAGGAGCCGCGCTCGTCGGCTCAAAGCTCTCAACAGACGTATCGCAATGACGGGCTGGTGACCAATGAGCTCCTGGAAATCCGCCTTTGAAATGATCGCTAGGGTCGTGGGTTCGAGTGTCATGACCGAGGCCGAGCGTGGCTCGTCGTCGATCAAGGCCAATTCACCGAAGAACTCCCCAGGACCCTGTATGTTGAGAACGACCTCCTTGCCCGCATCATCGCTGAGGAACACACGAACGCTCCCGCTAAGAACCACGTAGAGCGAATGGGATCGATCTCCCTCGCTCAAGATAACCACGTTCTTTCGAAAGCTCTTGATGGCCGCGCGGCTGCCAACCGCCTGGCAGTCGGTTTCGTCCAGCCCCTGAAATATCGGGATCCTCTTCAGGGCAGCGAACATCTCATCTTCTCGTGATTCGGCGGTGAGGCGATCGCCAAATGTCCACTCTGGCCCGCTGCTCATCAGCCACCGACGAGGTCGACCAGCGGTTTCATCAGCAGCGCCAGAATCCTCCGCTCGCGCAGCACGACCTCGCCGTAGAACAGCATCCCGTTCTGAAGCTGGGCGGGGGTGGCCCTAGGGGGGAGTGTATCGACACTTACCTCCACCACGACCGAGCTCGCCGGGACATCCAAGGGTTGCAGTTCGGCCTTCGATTCGGGCGATACCAGATCTTCTGCGATGCGGGTCACCTTCCCGATTCCGATCCCCATCTCCTGGTACGGATAAGCATCGAATTTGAGCCGGACTATTTGACCCAACCTCAGGTAGGGGCGGTCCTGCTCGCGCAGAGCCATGTACCCGATCAGCCTGGCGCCGACCGGCACTACCCTGGCTACGACCTGGCCTTCCTCAACCCAGTCGCCCTCGCGTACGGCCAGATAGTCGAGGATTCCTTCGCGAGGAACCCGGAGCTTCAGACGTTCTCGCCTCAAGGCCACCAGGCGAGCGTACTCCTCGCCTTGGATTGCGGGATCGGCGCGCACATCGTAGTCCTCGAACTCAAGTAGCAAATCCCCGGTGCCGGTAAACACTCCTGGCCGCAGACCCGCGGCTTTGACGGTCCCCACCATCGGTGAGCGCACCACAAGCACCCTCTCGTTCGGTCGTATGATCCCGCGACCGCGCGAGTATACTCGCACCCGACCCCAGCCGGCGATGGCGATGCCCAAGGCAACGGCGGCGATGAGGCCCAGGTAAAGGCCGAGAACCCAGGGGGGCGTCACGCTCAAGAGCCCTCCTCGCACGTCGCTCGACAGGTAGCGGCGCATCGCCTGTTGACGGAATCGTCCAAGTCCCACTGCTCTGCTCCGGCTCACCCAAGCTGCGCGGCAACCAGCCGCGAGTAAAACCCCTTCTTCGCCAGCAATTCCCGGTGCGTCCCCTTCTCGATGATCCTGCCCTCATCCAAAACCACGATGAGATCCGCGTCCATAACCGTGCTCAGGCGATGGGCCACGACGATGCGCGTCGACTGCATCGCGGCGAGGCTCTTCTCCACGGCGGCTTGGCTGACATTATCCAAGGCGCTCGTGGCCTCGTCAAGGAAGAGGACGGAGGGATCGTTCAGGAGTGCCCTCGCAACGGCCAGGCGCTGGCGCTGCCCTCCGCTAAAGGTGCCCCCTCCTTCCGCAACGATCGTCTCGTACTGCATCGGCATCGCCGATATGTAATCGTCGATCGCTGCTTTCTCTGCGGCCGCCTTCACCTTGCTCGGGTGCGCGCCCGGCGAGTTGAGAGAGAGGTTCTCGCGAATGCTAGAGTTGAATAGATAGGCCTCCTGCAGCACGACCCCGAACTGCCTGCGGACAGCCTCCAAGTCAAGATTCGCCGCGCCCTTTCCGTCCAGCAGAATCCGCCCGTGAGTGGGCAGGTAGAACCCGAGCAGCAGCTTGCCCAACGTCGACTTCCCGCACCCTGAAGCCCCGACTAGAGCCACCTTCATGCCAGGTTCGATCTCGAGGGAGACGTCCTTGAGCACCATCGGCCCCTCCGGATCATACCGGAACGAAACGTTCTCGAGGACGATCTTGCCTCGCAGTTTCCCCGGAGACGCCAGCACCCCTGCTTTCTGCTCGGGCCTCTGAGAGAACATTCCCGAGAGTCCCCTGATGTGCACGGCTGCCCGGGCCGCCGGAAGAAGCTGCGAAGCCATACGATGAAGGGTCATCAGAAGCCCGCTGGCGACTCCCTGGAAAGCCACGAGCAGGCCCAGAGACCACTCACGGGTTATTACGTAAGATGTTCCCCACCACAGTGTTGTTGCGAGGGCCAGGGCGGTGACGGCGTCGAGGACCACGAGAGCCGTCGAGAGCCACCGCTCCTGTCTCTCATTTGCGGCCAGCTCCCGAGTGTAGGCCGCCTGCCACCGCGGCAGCCCGCCGGTAGGATCGCCGCTGACGCGCAGCGTCATGACACCGTTCAGGAGCTCGATGAGCCTGTCCTGCTGTTGAGCGCCGGCCTCGAGCTCCTCCTCGGCCTCGCGACGAAGTCTCGGGAACACAAGCACGATCGCCGTCGCATATACCAGGGCGGCGCCGCCGATGACGGCGGCGAGGTCAGCTCGGAGCAGGGGCAACATGACCAGGTAGATCAGGAGAGTGCTGGCATCCAATAGTGCCGCGATACCCTGGCTCGTCAGCAGATCTCTCAGAATCCTGAAAGACTGGAATCGCTGCAGGATGACGCCTGGCGGATGGGATTCGAAGAAAGTGATTGGCAGCCGGAGGACATGGCCAAGCAACTGGTCGAGCAGCTCGCGGTCGAGCAGGGTGCGGAGATATCGGACGGATCCACTGCGCGCTGCGGTCAAGAGAGCCTGAAGGCCGGTAGAGGCTGCGATGGCGATGGCCAGGATTTGCAGGAGTGCCAGATCGCCCGCTGGGACAACCTGATTCACGACCAGGCCGGTGAGGAGGGGTAGCAATTGCGCGCTCAGCTGCAAGACGATTGCCGTGACGAACAGCGTTGTCAGAGGACGGCGCCATTCGCGCAGAAATTGGCCAAGGCGCTGCGAAAGGGGCCGCGATGGCTCCGCGTTCTTGTCCGGCAGGATCTCGTAGCATATTCCTCCGAAGTGCGTCTTGACCTCCGGCATCTTCGCCTTGCAGAGGCCCCGGCTCGGGTCCATGATCAGGAGTCCGTCTCCATGCCACCTTTCCAGAACTACGAACCGACCACCGCTCCATATCCCGATGACCGGGTTCCGCAGGGTCAGCAGGTCTTCGGCAGTCACCTCCATGCGCCGAAAGCTCATGCCGAACGAGCGTGCAGCCTTCCGGATCGAGTCGCGCGTCACTTCTCCGTCAGACGCACAGGCCTCTCGAACGCTTATCAGAGGCACGGGCCGGCCGTGCCGGTATAATAGGGACGCAAGGCAGGCGGGAAGCGACCAGCGTGCGGCCGGTTCCTCAACCCATGTAATCCGGCCGGTGCGCGCCTCTCCGATGGCGCGACGATCGGATTCCTGCAGGCGGAGCTGGGAGAGGGCGCATTCTCGCGCGCATAAGGCCTGTTCATGTTCGCGCCCGCTGAGGGCCGCCAACTCGCGCAGACGGAAGTCGGCCAGACGAAGAAACCGGACCGATGTGAGAACAAGGTGCCTCAGGATCTTGGCGGCCGCGCTATTGCCGGAATCCAGCAAACGCCGCACCTTCGAAGAGCTGAACCGGTAGACAACGCTCGGGTCGAGCGCCACGCAACTGGCCGATCGTGGAGCCGCATGGAAGAACGCCATCTCGCCGAAGAGATCTCCGGGCCGAAGGGTGTGGAGGAGACCGCTGGCGCCACCGGCCAGCACGCCCACGCGGCCGCCCAGCAGCAGACAGACGTCCTCGCTCGGCTCCCCCTCGCGGATCACCACTTCACCTGGTCGATAATCGGCGATGGCCCCGATCTCACGGACTGCGTTCAATTCTTCCACGGTGAAGGAGGCGCCGAGCGGCGTTCTTTCGAGCCGCATCACGACGCCTTTCGGGAGCTCGGGGTCCGGATGGACGTCCAGGCGGAGCGGTTCCTGTGGGGGGAGCGTCTTTTCGATCTCCACCTGGCGCGCCGTAGCTGCGAGCAGACGATGAGAGACCACGCGTCCGAGTGCGAGCGAAATCTCGACGGCCATCTGGTCGTCCCTTTGCCGCCACTCCCGAAATCGCTCTGCAGGTAGCTTGAGAACGGTCGAATCGCTGGCCGCTATGACGCGCGCCGCGGACGGGCCCCCATCCAGCAACGCTAGCTCGCCGGTCAGCTCACCCCCCTCCAACCGGGAGATCCGCCAAGGAGGAAGACCCGGCTCCTCGAGTACCACGTCACAGGTGCCGGACTCTATGAAGAAGAGGCCGGTTGCACTGTCAGTCTGTTCGATCAAGGTAGTACCGGCGGGGACACTCAACCTCTGGAGATTCTCGGCCAATCGATCTCGCGCGGCGTCACTCATCGTTGCCAGCGCCCGGAACCGTGTCAGGGTCGCAGCCTCAATTCGCTCACGGCCCGCAGCGACCGCGGCCGGGCGATTGACCTCCTCGTCTCCCCTCGCAGCCAGTTCCGCGTACACGCCTTTCGCCGCCAGCAGGTCTTCGTGTCGCCCGCTCTCAACTATCAGCCCATCCTTGAGGACGAGGATGAGATCGGCGTCTCGGACGGTGCTGAGCCGATGGGCGATCAAGATTCGCGTGCAGCGGCGTGTCGAAAGATACCGTTCGATGGCCGCCTCGGTAATCGCGTCCAGCGCACTGGTAGCCTCGTCTAGAATCAGGATCGGGGGGCGGTGCAGAATCGCACGTGCCAGCGCCAGCCGCTGACGCTGGCCTCCTGAAAGCGTACCCCCAGACGCCGAAATCCGCGTGTCGAGGCCATGAGGAAGCCTCTGGATGTCGTCGTAGATCTGCGCCACGCGCGCCGCCTGGATGACATCCTCGAGTGGTGCGCCGGGGTAGTAGAGCGAGAGGTTTTCCCGCACCGTACCCCCGAATAGCATGGTTTCCTGCAGGACCACTCCCATCTGGCGGCGGACCGAGGCGAGGTCGAGATCCGCCATGTCCTCGCCGTCGATTGAGATGCGGCCGCTCGCGGGCTGGTAGAGCCCGAGCAGCAATCGGGCGATCGTCGACTTGCCTGACCCCGAAGGGCCGACGATGGCCACCTTCTGACCCTTTTCGACCTCAAAACTCACGTCGCGCAACACCCACGGCGCATAGAGGCCGTATCGGAACCCGACGTTTTCGAAACGAACATGTCCTTCAATCAGAGGACACGGGCGCCTTCCGCTCGACTCGGCCGGAGTTCGAAGGATGTCTTCCATGCGACCGAACAGAACCGGCAGCGCACGGGCGCGCAAGAGGGTCTGCACGATCTTTTCCAGGGGATCAAGGAAAACAAGCTGGAGCATCTGAAAGCTGATCAGCACACCCACGGTGATCTCTCCGGCCAGCACGCGCGAGGTGCCCCACATCAGCACGGCCGCCGGAACGGCGCTCTTGATCAGATAGAGGGCCATGTTCACTCGATCCTGGAGGCAGATCTCCCGGAATCCGGCGTTCAGCTCGTTGACCAGAAGATTCAACCACCGGTTGTGGGAGATTGACTCTGCGCCGGTGCTCTTCACCGTCATCACGCCACGGACGGTTTGGTAGAGCTGGCTGAGCTGCCGAATCTCGTGGATCTGCCTCTCCTGGAATCGCTGCATCTGAGCCGGCTTCGTCGCAAAGTAGGTGACGACATAGACCAGCCCTGCTGCTGCAACAAGGAGTCCGAGAGGGAGATCGTAGAGGAGCATGAGGGCGAGATAGGAAACGAGCAGGATTCCGTCAACAAGCACTGAGACAGATTGCCCCGCCAGGATGTCACGCAGGACCTTGGTCCCCTGTACACGGTTGACAAGATCGCCAGTGCTGCGTTGGAGGAAGAACTGAAGTGGCACGCCGAGGAGGTGACGCACGACGCCGATGGTGATCGCCCGATCGAGCAATCGTTGGACGGTCACGAGCACCCACCCGCGTAGCCAGTTGAACGCCATGCGGAGGAGGAGGAGCGCGAGGAGCCCCCACCCTATCACCGGCAGCCAGGTCGTCTGATCGCGGTAGAGCACTTGGTCAATGATGAGCTGGGTCGCGATGGGGATGGACAGCCCGAGAAGGTTGATGGCGAGAGTGGCCGTGAGGATGATCGCGAGAGCGACCCAGACGCCCGAGAGAAGTCTCAAGTAGTGCCCTATCGGGAAGGGCTGTGCGTTGCGCCTATGGAACGATGGCCCGGGAACCGGCTCCAACACGATCCCCGTGAAGCTCTGATCGATGTCCGTCTGAGACACGGAACGCCGCCCCATTGCCGGGTCCACCAAGAAAACCTTCCGGGCTGTCCAGCGATCGAGGACGAGGAAGTGGTTCATCTCCCAGTGCAGGATCACGGGCACCTTGAATCGCGCGAGATCAGGGGGCTCCAGGCGATGCGCTCGTATCTCCAGTCCGTAGCGCCGCGCGGCTTCCACGATCTGAAGAGCGCTCACGCCGTCACGTGAGACTCCGCAAGCCTCGCGCAGCTCCGAGAGCGGCGCGTAGTGGCCATGATGGCCGAGGATCATGGCGAGGCACGCAGCGCCGCACTCGACAGCCTCCATCTGCGGGACGTACGGCACTCGCTTGCGAAACAACATAACACCCACTTCATGACGCGCTGCGGCTCCGCCGGTGCTGCCTGAGCGCGGGTACCGGGCCGGCACGCGCCCAACACCGGTTCACCCGCGCCCGGCCTGGCTTGCTAGAACCGGACGCCTGCGCCGACGACCAGGGCCGAAGCATCAAAATCGGTGAGCAGCTCACCCTGCACGAAGAAACTGCCGCCCTCACCGAACTTGATGCCGCCGAAAAAGTGAGCGCCCACGTCATTCGAGCTCTCTCCGGCGGCTGAGGCGTGGACAAGACCGACGCCCCCACCCAGAAACGGGCTCACCGATGAATCCGACCCGGGGGTGACAATCACGTTGCCGAAGAACGCGAGATAATTGCCACTCTCATCGAAATCATCGAAGGTTTGATGGTTGAACTTCACCTCGCCCCCGACGCGAATGACGTCGGCAAGTGGGGCATCGACGCCGCCGCCGAACCAGAGCCGGCGAATGGCCCCGTCCCCCTCAGGAGAATCGATCTGAAATCCGCCCATCACGAACCCGCCGACCTGAGCGGCGGCTGTGGATGGGACGAGTGCGAACGCCGCAATCGCGAGCGATGCTACCAGTAGATGTTTTCTCATGTGTGTGCCTCCAGTGTTTGTGTTTGTCATGACATTCAAGACGGTCAGAAACATTCGATGTGGAGCTCGGTGTTGTCGTCGACACCTGAGCGGCCGCTGGGGAGAACGAGCGCTGCAGACGGATCGACGCGTTCGATCGTGATGGAGAATCGGCCTTGAGTGCTGTTGTCCACGGTCTCAGTCTCACAACCTGTAAGAACGCGCGAGGTCCACATATTCCCCAGGTGGAACCGCAGGGGTGATCCGAATCGGGTGCGTGAAGAGGTGTCGCCACCGCCGCGAGTGGTGAACCTCACGCCCAAGTTCGGCGCTCGCCAACTTCGCGAGCTCTAGCGAGTGATGCCGGCAGGCATGCTACAATCCTCTCCATGCAGACAGGTTTTTCCCGGGAACAGACGGGAGTATCTTTTCTCGAGACCTCCGGCGTCGGGGACGCGCGTGACTGGTCAATGGAGCTGCACCGGCCGGTCTTCAGAACGGCGAGGATTGTGATGTGCGTCTGCATCCTCTTCCGAATCGCGAATGCGGAAGCTCGCGATAGTGCCTCAGATGAGGGCGGAGCCGGCGTCGTCGTGGATCGTGTAGTCGCCGGCCCCCCGATTGACCATCACTGACGCTGCTGGTATCCTCCCGACCATGGAATGCCGGCTCACGCCAGGAGGAACGATCCTCCAAAGGGAGAAAGTGCGGATCGGGCCTCGCCATTCCCCTTCAGTTCCATCATTCCAGCACCAGCAGCCCAGGACCGTTTTCCTATCGCGAGGCCTTCTCCACGTTGATGGCGGTCGGGGGGCAAGGTCAGACTTCGACGAAGGAAAATTGGCCGCATGCGCGTTCTACATATGAGGGCCGGGCAAGAGCCCCCTGCGCCGGACGAGGTACCAAACCAATCACTCTCGGTGCGCGAGTATTTCGAATGGATCTACGAGAAGTATGGACGACGGGTCTTCGCGTTCGCCCTCCGGCTGGAAGGAAACTGGGCGGCCGCCGAGGACGTGCTGTCGGAGACGATGGTCAGAGCCTTTGCGGCCTTGGGCAGATGCACCGTGCCGCCGGAAGCGCTTTTCTCCTGGTTGTGCACCATTTGCATGAACGTGCATCGAGATGCAGCGAGGAGGGGGCGTACCAGGAAGCAGTATGAGGAGTCCCGGCAGGCGGAAGATGAAGGCGGAGAGCTTAGGAAGATCGCATCACGATCAGTTCCCAGTCAGGAGTTCGATATCATCTTGCAGGACGTGATGACACATATTGAAGCGTTGCCGGAGCACGAGAGGGAATGCATCCTCCTCCAGCTCTCGGGGTACTCCTACAAAGACATCTCCGTCTTGACCGACACTGATCTGCAACGAGTAAAGACCTCTATCCAGAGCGCCATGCGAGATCTTCGAAGCAGGTTTTCACCCGGGAGGAGGCAATGATCAGGATGGAGCGATTCACAGAGCCCGATGATCTCGAGAGAATGATCGCGGACCGGATCTCCGCGCGCGCGGGTCCTTGCCCGGATGAATCGCGCCTGCAGGAGTTTGCTCACGCGCCGTCTGGGGCTGGGGGGGAGGATACCACCCTAAAGCAGCACATCGAGTGGTGCGGAAAGTGTCGCGGGTTTCTCCGCGAAGCGGCGCTTGCGGCACGTCTCGAGGAGGAGGTTGAACGTACTCCGGAGTCCGAGCTGCCTGTTCTGAATCCGAGCCTCCGCGATCGAATCTTCACCTCGGTGCGCACAGCCCCTCCTCCGAAGCGCGTAGCCGCATGGTTTCGCGGGAGAGTCAGCGTGCCACTCTGGACGGCCTTGGGGTCTGTCGCAGCAACGCTTCTGCTTGCCTACCCTGCCTGGCTTGGTCTGATGCGGACAGGGCAGGGATCGGGCTTGGGCGCGGAGGCAATTCGTCCAACCGGTCAGGTGCAGACACTCACCGTCTACGGTGGAGGGACTCGTTCCACCGGGGACTTGCCTCGGCTCGTCTCCGCCAAGGGGCCGGTGGTGTTGAATCTGCCGACCCTTGCGGATCTCCAGGGCATTCAACAGTTCAAGGCCAAGATCCAGGATCACGCGGGGAATACCATCTGGGAGATCGACGACCTCGTGCCGGAGACTGGATTCCAGGGATTCACGGTGATCCTCCCAGGAGGTTCGCTGCCCCGCGGGCGCATCGTGCTCTCGGTAATAGGATATGCGGACGGCCAGGAGAGATTGCACGAAACGTTTGAGCTCCAGAAGGAGTAGCAGCTCGAGGCACTCCGCCCCCAACACTCCTCTTTGCGTCTTTGCCCTTCCGATATCGGAACTTGAAATGCCGCAATCAACGCACGTGGCGGCGAACTCCGAGCAGGCGTCTCCTGCTCGCGAGGGACTGCGCTTTCTCTTCTATCGTTTGAGCTCTCGGCCGACAACGGCAAGGAGCTGCTCGAACCGGAACTGACGTGGGAGAGTGCCAGCGACAGAGTTGAACACTGGCACAGATTGGGAGTTGCCGGGAAGAGCCTCGTTTCCTACCAGAATCACCCGAACACTTGAGTCGAGCAGCATGAGCGTGTCGATTGTTTCCACCGCCTCAGTCTGTCTCGTGCTCAGGTCCAGGATAACCGGTCCCACGTCTCCCCACGCCTCAGAATAGGCCACCACAGCTTCGCCGCCGCCCGGGAGGACACGAGCTCTGAAGCCACGCTCCTTGAGAACCCGCAGATGGGACAAGTGCCACTCCAGAACATCCGTCACCACAAGGATCTCCTTGGGTGGGTATTTCAAAACGGCCTCTCGCGAGGGACGCACGATTTCAACGAGTGGGCTGGTGACGACGCGACGCACGCCGTCGGAGAAGAACAGTATTGAACCCAGAGCAGGTGGGCAGGGATACATGGTGGAGCTCCCCGGTCGCAGGAACGCCTTCAGCTGCATATACAGGGCTCGCCTGCCCTTCCCGGTAAGCCCGTCCCTTGCGCGAGGGAAGACGGCCACGCAGGTCCTGCCTCGCACATGGTACTCGGTGTGGGCGGTGCAGTACACAGCATGGATCCGACGCTCGGGACCGGTGAACGACCTCGGAGGATCCATTTGCGACCGCTGTGACATTCGCTTTCTCGCTTGCACTCTCTTACGAAACGTAGCCAATCGGGCGGCACATGTCCGATCCGGGCGAGCTTCGGAAGATCCAGTCCGCAGGTTTGGGCCGGAACCGCATAGACGCTCGAACCCCTCTCTCTTAAGAACGCGCAGCGGCGCATTTTTCCGCAACCGTCTCTGTGGGGAGCACGGGGCGAGACGTCATTGTTGCGGCGGAGCGGCCTTCCCTCGGCTACTGCCGGGAGCCGATGAGCTGGAAGGCTGCCCAGTGGTATGGGTGTGCCGTGAATCCGGCCGGCGAGCTGATGAGATCGACCTGCCCCTGGCGCAGGGCTTCGTCCTTGCTCTTCCCACTCTTGAGGTAGGCGTAGAATCGCACCATGAGAGCGGCAGTCGTCCGGTCCGACACATCCCACAAAGACGCAACGACGGATCTGGCACCCGCGAATTGAAAGGCCCTCGTCAATCCAATCAGACCCTCTCCCCTCACCTCCCCTCCCATTCCGCTCTTGCAAGCTGAGAGGGTCACCAGGTCGGCGTCCAGCCGCACGCCCTCCAATACCTCCCACGCATGTAGGTAGCCATTCTCGCAAGCGCTGGAAGGAGAATCAGGTGTCGTCAGCACCAGGCAGGAGTCCAGGGGGAAGCGCGATTCAAACACACCATGGCATGCGAAATGAACATAGCGTGCGCCCTTTGTCGAGAATTTGGCCCGCTCCTCCGTTGCTTCCTCTCCCAGATAGACGACGGCTGCTCCGGGAAAGAGAGCGGCGATTCCCTCCACCTCATTTCTCGAATCTGGCAGAGCGCGCATCTCCAAGCCTCTGGCAGCCGGAGATTGCACGTCGGGGTTCTCGCAGTTCGATCTTGGCGAGCTGGGATCGGAGGTCGTTGCCGAATAGCGTGGATCCCCAAATGCCACCAACTCCGATGGCGGATCCTTGCGATCCGCTGCCTGTTCGAATCTTCTACACTCGTCGTATGCTGTCGCCGATATCGCGAAATGCACAGGCTTCCACTCTACGAGGAATTGCTGGCGCCGCTCGTGCCCCTCTCCCGACGATCTCGCCAGCGCGCCGAAAGGCAGAAGATGGAGGGGGCCATCCGGGCAGATGAGAACCCGTCGAGCTGCGGCGAGCAGTGGCTCGGCTGGACGCAGGAGCTCGTCGTACAAGCGAGAGCCGGCACTCCAGATGGTCGGCGGCGTGAACGTGAGCGAGCCCGACTCCTCGATATCCTTGCGGAATGCTTCTACCTCACGCCGTAGCCTGTCTCCGCCGAGCGGGAGCGTGTAGACACGGGCTCCATCCCCCGTGACCGCGAACAGGAAGCTCTTCTCCGCCATGACGCAATAGCTGAGCAGCACGGTGCCAGGTTCGAGCATCTGTCGCGATCCGTCGAGATCCAGGGCCTTCGGGTACTTCAGAGAAGCAAGTCTCGGATAGTCGCGCCGTATCCGCTCCGCCAGCCTGGTTCGCTCCATCCTCAGATCGAGCAATCGATCCACCTGTTGCTCGATTTCTCCAGCTCTCTTCTGCGGGTCCAAAGAGGCGATCTCAGCCAGGACCCGTTCCTCTTGAACATCGATTCTCGTCTGCTGTACCGTGACGGCCGTGGGAATACCAGAGAAGGTCACGTCGCGTGCAGCAAACATTTCGATCAGACTTCGTGCGCGGGAACGCTCCAGCACGTGAAACGCTTCGGCTTCTTTGCGAAGGCCAAGCAGAAGATCGATGTAGTCGTAGTAGTAGTCCATGAGGGCGGCCGTAAAACGAGACCGCATTTCGATAGTTCCGCCGAGTCGCTGTCGCTGTTCATCGACAACCGCCACAGCCTGGGAGAAACACGCGGCTGCCTCTGACATGCGCCCGGACGCGCGGTAGACCTTGCCGAGCGCGTGGAGGGCCTCCGCATGTCGGCGACTGCCACGGCTGAGCCGAGCATAGATGGTGAGCGACTCCCTCAAGTATCGCTCAGCTCGCGCACTCTGACCGCGGCTGATAGCCAACCGCCCAAGACCCAGCAGTGACTCTGCTACATCGATACTCCCAGGCGACAATTCGCGACGGAGGGCCAATGCGCGTTCGGCGTATTGTCGCGCACTCTCGAATTGGCCTGCCACAGATTCGATTTCCGCGATCGTAGCCAACGTAGCCGCGGCGTGGGTACCGTGCGGTGCTAGTCGTTCCAACATCCCGAGCGCCTGTCTTGCAAAATTCCCCGAAGCAGTGATGTCACCGAGCTCCGCCGAAACGGCCGCCAGATCGTTCAAGGAGATCGCTAGATCAACGCTCTCACGCACTTCCTCCTGTTTGATGGCAAGGGCCCGGTAGAAGAGACTGCTCGCGGTCCGTAGGTCACCTTGGTAGTATGCCAGGGCACCAAGGCCGTTCAGCGAATTCGAGACAGCGAGGCTTCCCGGCGCCAGTCGCTCGCGAATGGCCAGAGCGCGAGCAAGTTGTTTTTCTGCCTCAGCCAGATTCCCTCGCTGCAGCGCGATTCCTCCCAGGTTATGCAACATCTGTGCGTGCTCTATGCTCCCCGCTGCCCGCTCTTCCCGGATCTGTGATGCCATCCTGTAGTACTTTTCTGCAGCCGCGAGATCGCCCCGATCGTCACTCACAACTCCAAGATTGTTCAGGGAATCCGCGACATCAGGGCTGCGTGGAGCCAGCCTTTCCCGGATCCGCAGGGCCTTTTCGTAGAAGTCAACCGACTCATCAAGGTCCCCTGCCCTCCAGGCCGCAACCCCTATGTTGCTCAATATCAATGCCGTTTCCAGGCTCTCCGGATCAGACCGAGTCCTGATCGCCAGAGCTCGTTCCAGCAGAGCTCTGGCCTCCCCCACCTCTCCACGGGTTATGGCAACCGCACCGAGGTTCGTGAGCGAGCTCGCAACGTGCGGCCTTTCCGGGGCAAGCGCTTCGCTGATGGTCAGGGCCTGACGGAACAGAGATTCGGCATGCGAGAGATTCCCCCTGCGAAAGGCCACCCGGCCGAGATTGTTGAGCGTTTCGGTGAGCTCAAGGCTCCCGGGGGCCAAACGCGATCTCACTTGGAACGCACGATCGAGGCTTCTCTGCGCACCGTCCAGATCCCCCCGTTTGATCAGACAAGCTCCGATGTGATCACACGCCCTCGCCGTGCGGAGCGATTCGGATCTCCCACCGCTCCCGAGCGCCCAACGATAGGCGGCTTCGGCACTAGCGAAGTCACCCCGCCGCTCATGGACGGCTCCCGTTGTGTCGAGAACCTGGTCCAGGGCCGAGAGATCCTCGATGATCTGAGCAAAACCCTCCGCGACACGGAGAGAGGCGATCGCCTCATCGAATCGACCTGCCCGCATGAGCACCTTGCTGATCTCCAAATGGAGCCAGCACACATAGTCCGGGGCGCTGTCGTTGTCCCATCGATCGAGCAGATGCGCCCAGTGACGAACACCCTCCTCGACGCATCCCCCCTCGAACTTCTCTCTTCCGGAGAGATAGTAGCTCAGATCATCGTCAGGTAGCCACGGGCGCGCGGAAATCCCGAGAACGCCTCGATCGAGGCTGACGCTGAATGACGTCCCATTCCGCAGGCCCTGAACAACCAGCTTCCATCGAGGGGACTCTTCTATCTCCACGCGTCTCCAGTCGAACACGGACGTCAGCTCACCGGCCGATGGCCCAGCAGCTCTGCCTGAATCCGGAGCCACCTCCCACGCTAGCAAAACATCACCTCGGAGGATGCCGGCCCTCTGCCCGGAGGAACCGTCCTGTACCTCGTCGACGACAATCCCCAGACGGATCGCCGGCATCTCCTCGGCCCCGGCCTGAACTAGGATATGCAGGACCATCAGAGGGACAAGCACAGCAACGAGCTTGAGCCCCCCAGTCACTTTCCCAGGCATTCTCCGCCAGTATAGCATGCTGTCCAGTGATCTGGCCGAACCCCACACAGCGGATAGTTGTGCACCGGATCGAGACCAGTCGAGGCACGGCCCTCTCTCCCAACCCGACAGTTGGTTGAAAGGCTCTGTCGCCTCCGGCGACGCCGAATTGCGTCTGTGGCGATTCCTCCTGCCAGGCGTTCTACGGATGCGAAGCAATGTTCTGTCCCGTGAGAAGTCAAGAACGTTCTCGAACCGTGGATTTCCGGCGGCACCGGCGGAGCGCCAGCGGCCACCGGAGGTCGAGGGGGAAGGAGGCGGGCGTCGTCTCACCGGGACAATGGTCGGCAGGGAGGCCCATTAATCTCTTACAAGTTGCGTGTTGACACGAAGTGGCAAGACTCTCGAGAGCGCGCGATCCTCCGAACCCCCTCTCAGGAAAGCAGGAAGGGAGGAATGCAGGAACGGATAGAGGCGATGGAGTATGTGAAGAGCCTGGTTCGCATTGTTGTGGTGC
>JACPPM010000060.1 GCA_016191015.1 Acidobacteriota bacterium
CCTGAGGAGCCGGGCGAAGCCCGGTGACGAAGGATCTCCTCCATGGGCTACGGGTCTTGCAGGAGATCCTTCGGCCCGGCTGCGCCGAGCCTCAGGATGACATGCTGGCTGTACTGCGGCCAAGTGTACTCCGAATCTCAGAAAGGAATGGACGAGAAGTGGTATTGCGCATTTGTGACTTCTGCGCTTTTGTGCATTTTGTGGTGGCTTCCACCTGACCTGAGCAGTCGCTTTTCTTGAAGAGATTTGGTGGGTGCGGCTCGCACGGGGATACCGGTAGCCAGCCGTTTTTTCCACACGCGTCGAAAACTTTGTGGAAATCGCGGATAGGGGGCACTACATCTAGTTAAGGGTCTCCAACGACCACTATTAGTTGTAGATCTACTTCTGTAGTAGGAGCTTTTCTACGACGTTCTGCCAGGAAAGAGAGGTTGCGCGAAGGTACCCCGCGCTGCCCAACCGCTCGGCGAGCGCGCGATCACCCGCCAGCTCATCGATGACGTCCGCGATGGGTTCGGGCTCAGGCGGGAGCACAAATCCGTTGACTCGATGCTCGATCAACTCGACCGCGCCCCCGCTGTCCGTACAGCTGATCACGGGCTTTCCGGAGGCAAACGCTTCCGGCGTGACGAATCCGTAGTCTTCCATGCGCGGGGCGAAAAAGACGGCGCGGCACCTGGCGTAATAGTCGATCAGCTCCGAGTCGGCGAGGTGCCCGACGATGCGGCAGCGGGAGTCGAGTCCGCGGTCGCGGATCAGTGCAGCGAGGGAGGCGGCGCTCTCCCCTTCCCCCGCGATCACCGCGGCAATCCCGCGGTCCTTTACCCGCGCCATCGCCTCGATCAGGAGATCCTGTCGCTTGAGCGGCGTGAGGCGAGACGGGGCGAAGATGAAGTTGTCGAACGCCTCGCATCGGTACTCACGGTGAGGAGGCGGCGGGTAGAGGATTTCGGACTGGAGATTGCTCCAGGTGCGCAGCCGCTGCTGCACCGTTTCCGAAAGTGCGAACAGTTTTGTCACGCGCCGGAGGAGGTAGGAATCGGCGGCGTGGATGACCCGGCGCCGGATGTTCTCCTTGATCGCACCCTTCCAGCTCAGGCGGGCGCGCCATTCCGGCCACAGGTCATAGTACTCGCGCATCCGGTGCAGGAGCCAGCAGACGTGGCGTTCATGACGCAGTGCGTAGCTCGGAAACCGGAGTGTGATGATCTGGTCGACGGGGCGGCCGTCGCCGCTCAACCCGACATCCGTCAGCCGTGTTGCCGCGTAGGCGGCGAACTGCCGGCCGAATCGGTTTTGTGGCGTGAAGAGAGTTTCGGCTTCGGCGCCATGCTCGCGCAGGGCCCTCACGAGGCACGACGCGATCACCCTGTGGCCCCCGTGGACGAAGGGGACATCGGCGGTCGCGACGAGGACTCTCATAAGTGTCTAAGAAGATGAGTGCCTACACGGACCGGCAAAACTCTCGAGGGGGCGAGACCTACCGGACTCCACGCAGGAAAGCAGGAGGGGAGGAATGCAGGAACGGAGCGGTCGCCTCGGACGATCAGAGTGTCTCGGAAGAACGCTCTCACGCTCGACGCTCCAGGCCTGCGAAGCGGGCCGGACGCTCTCACGCGCGGCGGAGACGCAGCCTTTTGGGTTGCGGCTCCGCCACGTTGGGAGGATCCACGACCCGTGGTCGTTTCAGGCACGGGATTCGGATTTGCTCCGGATCGCCCTATAGCGCTGCTCGGCATCCTTGTAGTGGAAGTCCTTCTTGATGATGTCGTGGTAGATCTCGGCCGCCTCGGTTGGTTTATTCAGGGTCTCGAGCACGCGTCCCATGTGGTAGCGCGCTTCGAGCTCCTCGGCGGGGTCGAGGTTGGCGGCGATGGCGCGGCGCAATTCATCCTCGGCGAGCTCCGGCAGCCCCTTGGCCATGAAACAGCGTCCGAGCAGGAGGGTGGCGGTGCCGGCCGGCTCGGGCTGGCTTGTGAGCTTCTGGAGCACTTTGATGGCCTCATCGATCTTGTGCTCCTGCCAGTAGATGCGCGCAAGCAGCAGGACGGCATCATCGTCCTCGAGCTTGTGTTTCTCCAAGATCTCGCGGGCCCGGGCCACGTCGCCCGTGTCAAAACTCAGGCGGGCTGCATGCATCGCGGTGTCTGAAGACCTGAGGTACGCGCCGATGGCCTGCGCCTTCTGACCAGCGGCCTCATAGAGCTCGCCGGCCTTCCGTGTGAAACCGGCTCCGAGGTAGAGCTCGGCGGCTTTTGATTTCTGGCCCAAATCCATTTCGTAAATCTCGGCAGCGCGCTGGAGGTTTCCCTGCGAGCGAAAGGCTTCTGCGGCCCGCTCGAAATGACGCGCCTTCACATAGAGCTCGGCATTTGCGCTCTTGCCGGCCTGCTCCAACACTCGGATCGCCTGTCCCGCATCACCGGCGCGTTCGTAGAACTCGGCGGCGCGGTCAGCGCGGCCCAGCTTGAGGCTGACTTGAGCCGCCGCCGTCCACGTGCGCGAGGCTTCGTACATGGCGAGCGCCTCGTCGAGCCGCTGCGCGCGGTAGTACATCTCCCCCGCCTTGAAGAAGTCGCCGGCCTGTCGATACATGTCGGCCGCCAAGAGCCAGTTCCCCGCCTTCTGGGCGGCCTCCGCACTCTTGTCGAACTTCCGCTCCTTGGCATAGAGGTGGCTGGCGATCGTGAACTTCCCCTCCTGCTCGTAATCTCCGGCAAAGGTCGTTTCCTTCTCTGTTGCCTTTTGTGCCGCCTCGAGACCGCTCAAGAAGCCGAGGACGACGAAAAAGAGAAGTACGCCGTTGTAGATCCAGTAGATGAGGGGAACCAGCATTGTGGTGATCCCGACCAACTGCTCCTCTGCCCGTTGCTGGCGAAGGAGGACCACGAGGACGCCGACCATCATCGCGACCATCGGCGCGTAGACGTGATACAGCCGCACGTTCGAAATCAGGCGATGGCGTTGGGTGTGTAGGGTCATCAGTAGATGGAGGGCGAGGGGCGGAACCGCGTACGTGGTCGCGTGTCGCAGGAAGACGAGGGGCAGCCATTCCTGGGTCTGCCTGAACGCGAAGAAGTATCCGATCGCCGCGACGGCAAAGAGAATGGGCCGCGCGGCGGCCTCCAGCTTCAACCCAAACCCGAACGCCAGGGCGACCGTGGCGAGCGCCAGGCCAGTCTGGATCAGGCCCGGCTTGAGGGCCGAGCCGACGAGGCATGTCGCCAGGACCAAGGCGAACGGCATGAGGAAATCGCGGTGGACCGTCGCCACGATGAGGCGTTCCCGGAGGTATTCCCGCACATCGAATGGCATGTCAGCTCAGATCACCTCAGCGCTCCTGCTTTGCGCATATCGCTGTTCTAAACATAATCGCCATGAAGCGGCAGGATCCGGATTACCTCATCGAGCGACGTCTCACCTTTCAAGGCGTACGCGAGCCCGTGGTCCCCCAGCGTATTGGTACCCTGTTCGATAAACTGGCGCTGGATCTTCTCCGGGGTCGCGCGGTCGACGATGAGGGTCCGGATCTTCTCGTTGACCTCGAGGATCTCGAAGACACCGCGGCGCCCGGCGTATCCTTTCATGCCGCATTTGTCGCATCCCTGCGGGCCGAAGAAAATCGCCCCCTCCGACAGTTTCAGGCCCAGCTTTGCTTCCTGGCCGGGTGTCGGCGGCTCGGGTCGCTTGCAGGACGGGCAGAGTACCCGGACCAGACGTTGGGCGACCACGCCGGTGACCGCCGACGCGACCGACGGCGGGTCCACACCCATTTCGATGAGACGCATGAACACGGCTGTCGCCCCTTTCGCGTGGACGGTGGTGATGATCAGATGGCCGGTCATGCCCGCCTGGATCGCGATCTTCGCGGTCGGCAGGTCGCGGATCTCGCCCACCATGATCACGTCCGGATCCTGCCGCAACATCGTGCGAAGTCCCTTCTCGAACGTGAATCCCTGCGCCTCTTCGATCTGCGTCTGATTGATGTTGAGAAGGTCGTATTCGATCGGATCCTCGAGGGTGTAGATCGAGCATGAATTCTGGTTTTGCCGGAGGACGGCTCGGAGGGCACAGTAGATCGTTGTGGTTTTCCCAGACCCTGTCGGACCTGTGAGGATAATCATTCCCTGCGGTCGCATGATGATGTCGGTCATGATCTCGAGCTGGGGAGGTGTCAGGCCGAGGTTTTCCATCCCGAACTCCACCTCGGCGCGATCGAGCAACCTCATGACCACCCGTTCACCATGCAACGTCGGCATGAACGCGATCCTGAGATCCATTCGTCGATCGCCGACGGAGACGTCGAAGCGGCCGTCCTGTGGCTTATCGTGGATGTACGTGACGAGGTTTGAGAGCACTTTGAGACGATTCGTGACCGAATCTTTCAGGTGCCCGGCAAGCTGTCCCACATCCGTCAAGATGCCGTCCACTCGGAAACGGACCGCGGCGAAGTCCCTGTATGGGACCAAGTGGATGTCGGAGGCGCGCAGTGCCATTCCTTGCTGGACGAGGTAGTCGACGAGCTGCGGGACATCGGCTTCAGCGCTTCGATTGAACGCCTCTATCACCTTTGCCCGCCTTTCGGGGCTGTCCACAGTCACGGAGGCGGCCCGTGCCATCCCACGTTTCTTCGGCTTCACGCGGACGGCGCGCTTCAACCCCTGGACTGCGGCAAACCCTGCGGCCAGCAACGCGCCCGCTACCCCGATGAACCACAGTGCCTCCGGGGGAATCAACTCGAGTCGCCAGAGCAACAACGAGCAGGCAGCCACCGAGAAAAGGGCCATGAAGATCGCCGCCGACGCCCCGCTGTATCTCATCGTTGAGGTATTCTACAGTAACGATGTGCAACTCTGGAACATGAAAAGTTGTTCACTGTTCTCCCGGGGGAAGGAAGGCGACGTCGGTTCCGATGCCTGAACGCGCCAAATTCGGCTGCGGGCGGACCGGGGTCGATCGTCCAATGACATGAGACCCCGCGTTGCCCCGCACGGTTTAGTGTCTGGGAAGTTGAGTGTTGACACGAAATTGTAAAAAATTTGAGCCGGCGAGATTTTCCGAACTCCTCTCGGGAAAGCAGGAGGGGAGGAATGCAGGAACGGGGCAGTTGGCTTGAAAGATCAGAGTGGCTCGGAAGAACGCTCTCACGTGCAGCGGAGGCGCTTCATGCCTTCGGGCTCAACGGACCGACCACCGTTTCGCGGACCTGCGCCGCCAGATCCGACCGGACCTCGTCGCCATGGACGCAGACGGGAGGGTGGAAGGTTAGGTGCACCGGCGGCGCGGATCGCAACCAGGCGGACCCTTTTGGCAGGATCCGCCAACTTCCATCGATCGTCACCGGGAGGATCGGGAGCTGGTGCTCCTGAGCGAGCCGGAAGCCGCCGAGCTTGAACGGGCCCGGGCGTCCATCGAGGCCGCGTGTTCCCTCAGGGAAGAGCAGGATCGACGTGCCTCTTTTCACCTTCTGGGCCGCCTTCAACAGCGCCCTGGCCCCCTCGCGCAAGCTCTTCCGGTCGATTGCGATGTGACCGGAGAGCCATAGATGCCAGCCCATGAAGGGGATCAGGAAGAGGATCTTCTTGGCCATGATACGGAAGTGCAGCGGGAGAAAGGCGACGAGGATCGGGATGTCCAGGATAGACTGGTGGTTGGAAATCACGATATATGAGGTGGCGCGGTCGAGCTCGGCGAGGCCGTGCCGCTCGACGCGGACGCCACAGGTGTACAGAATACAGCGGGACCAGTATCGTGCGATGACGTGAGACATGCGGCCGCGCGGATCGATGATGAGCGTGAGCAGGGAGAGCGTGCCCATCACGACGGTATTGAGAATCAGAATCGGAATGCCGTAGAGCGATCGCATGGCCGGGGTATTGTATGCCTCTGGGGACGGGTTTCAAACCCGGCCAGATCCCGCGATAGGGGTGCATCTGCTTCGTCGCCTTCGTTGCTGCGATGCTCACATACGAGGGGCAGATACTCGTAGAGACTCATTGAGACTCGTAGAGACTTCGCAGCCATCGGTTCAGCACTGCTTTCGCAGCTCGACATTGTTCCTCTCGGCAGTCTCTACCAGTCTCCACGAGACTGGTGCACCTGCACCCTTCTCGAGGGCCTGGCTCCTCGATCCTTCGCGGGGTTGTCGTTCGATGTTGGATCCGCCGAATCCGTGCATGAGCATGGGTCCGGTCCCGGGATCGCGCGTGGGGTCACGGATCTTTTGACTATCGTTTCACAACCTCTTGAAGGTCGGGAAACGCCTCAACCAGCGTCGGTGGGGCGTTGACGCGGGCGCCGTTCAGGAGCGATCTCAGACGCAGGCCATTTGCGGGTGCCTGTCCTCGATAGTGATTGTTGGCAATGATGTAGACGTCGGCCGAGTGCCGACCGATGACGACGATCCGATCAGCCCACTCCAGGAGCTCCTGCTTTGAATAGTAGTAGTTGTATCGGGTCGTGCGGTCGGCGCTTTCGCTGAACCATTCCTTCTCGTTCCTCCCGTGCAGCCGCACGTAACCGACCGGTGAAGTCGCGACGGTCGTGGGTGCGAGCGAACGCGAGATCTGTGGCTGATCGATGTTGCAGAAGCCTGCACCGTGGTCGCGCAGGAACTGGTAGAACCCCGGCACGTTGAGCGACGCGTGGCGCACTTCCACGACGGCCGGGAAGCCGGAGAACGCGTCGAGAATCCGCTCGAGACGATCGCGCGCATCACCGCGGTTCTTGAACGAGTACGGAAACTGCATCAGGAGAGCCCCCAGCCTCCCTTCGGACGCGATCGCCCGTAGCGCCGGCAGAACCGCCTCGATCTCTTCACGCCCGAACGGCGTCGGATCGTGCGTGAACCGCTGCCAGAGCTTGACTGTGAACCGGAAATCCGGGAAGCGTTCGACCCGGCTCAGCCAGCTCGCAATGTTCTTGGCAGGCGCAGGATGGTAGAAAGTCGTGTTGACTTCGATCGCGTCGAAATACTGTGCGACGTGGGCGAGCTGATCGATCTTGCCGGGCGGATAGACGATGCCCTCCCAATCGGGATAGGACCAGCCCGCGACGCCCACACGGTAGCGCGGTGGTGTGTGCCCGTGAACTGCATCATCGGGAGCCATGGTGGCATTCTACACCCGCGCAGTGTGGGGCCGCGGGGCCTCGACGCGGTGCACGACCCATCGCAGAAAAAGAAAAGGGCCGGTGGAGCGGCGCTCCCTCAAGCGCCTCTCCCCCGGCCTTCAAGCCTAAGGAGACTCTGGGTTATTCGTCAGTTCAATCGAAACCAGAACACATCGCTCACGATACCGCCTACACTCACGTACACCGCGACGGTGGTTCTGCGGCGAAGTCCCGAAGGAATCGTCACGCGGATGGTGTCAGGCGCGGCGCTCCGGAGCCTGGCGCTCAGCCCGCCGAATGACACCGCGATGTCGCGTGTGTCGTAGGAAAACCCACTGCCGAAAATCGTCGCGGCTGTCCCGGGGCGGCGTCTCCTGCTGGAGATGTTGCTGATCACGGGGATCGTGACGCCGCCGCCGCTACGAACTGTTACGTAGACAGTGTCGGTGGAGCTCAGCGAGCCATCGCTGACGGTCAGGCGGAAGCCGACCACGTCATCGAAGGCCGGTGCCCAGAAGGACGGTGCGGAAGTCATAGCATCATAGAGATATACGGAGCTGCCCGAAATCTGTTCCCAGAGATATGAGATCGCCGTGCCGTCGGGGTCGTAGCTTCCCGCGCCGCTCAGGAAGACCCCGTCCGACGGGCTGGCCGTCTGGTCGGAGCCGGCGTTGGCCACGGGAGCCGTGTTGCTGCCCCCAACCGAGCTCAGGCACGAAGCGCCGCCGATCTCCGCACTCATGTAGCTCTTGCTGCAGGTGGAGAACTGGAGGGCCAGCGAGGTGCTGACGTATGGATTCATGATGTACCCGAACGGTGTCGATGCGCACGGCGATCCACCCTGGTTGTCGTGATAGGCGCCGAAGTTGTGTCCGAGCTCATGGGCTGTGAGGATCACCAGCGATGTGTTGTCGCTCGAGTAGTCCTGCGAAAGACCGGCTCCGTAGTATCCACTGCAGAGGGCGCCGATCCAGGCGATCCCGATGGTCGTGCTGTCCAGGTTGCGGTCGGTGAAGAGATGAGCTAGGTCGAGTCCATACACCGGATTGCTCGCGTTGTTGCGGTAGGCGCTGAATTCGTCGAGCAGATCCCCCGGCACCGTCGTACCGCTGAAGGGGTCTGCCGCCGTCGCGTACACCACCGTCTGGCTGATCGCGAAGGTCACGTTGAGCTCGGAGCGGTAGATTCCATCAATCTGGTTGATGATGCTCTGCATATCAGCGGCCGACGAGGCGCCGTGTTCCAGGTAGTACTCGTAGTCAGCCACGATACCTATCTGGCACTGTTTGTAGGTTACGGCCGGAGTCGTCGGCAGGGCCGAACGGATCGCATCGTAGCTGGCCCGAGGAGCGTGGACCACCCTGCCTGCCTCGACGATCGGATCATCCAGCGCGCAACTCCCTGGCTCCCATGTGACCTCCGTATCCGAAAGCCGGTAGATGATGCTCTCTCCTACCCTGCGCTCGCCAAGATGGCGCGACGCAGGCTCGACGAAATAAACCTCATCAGGCGTATAAACCATGCCGTCAAGAGCGCCACCCCGCAGACTCACCCGAACCCATGAGCCGGCGGTGCCGCTCAGTGCGCCCTTGTAGAATGTGATATCCGGCACCTCGCTTCTCGACCCCTCCCCGCTGACCCACACGTTCCGGGCGCCCGGCTCGAACAGCTCGTTCGGCTCCAGGGCCAGCGCAAACTGACGGCCGAACGCCTGGAACGATATGGTTCTTGATCCAACAGGAGAGTTAGCTTCGACAGTCGCTGTCGAAACGGTGGTGATCGTTTCGTAGTAGCGAATCTTTTCGGGCACCCCCAGCCCTGCTCCCGCATGCACCGACCCGGCGCAGAGAACAGCACCGGCAATGATTGCGATCGTGGTCTTCATTCCCTTGCCTCCACGGACCTGACGTTTCTTCTCGACGCAATTTGTGTCCATGCCGGAAAGTATCGTCCGACATGTCGCGGCATGCCGTGACAAGAGTCACGGGCGGAGTATGTGTGTCAGACCGAAGGAGCCGGGAGGTGATTGGGATCACCGGCGACCTCTGTATAATGCAGCCGCCATGAGCCGCTACCATGTAGGGATGCCGCAGCTGTTGCGGATCTCGGGACTCCGATTTCAGTATGGAGGGGCCGCGGCCGAAGCGCTCCGCGGAATCGACCTCGAGCTCCACGGCGGCGGGCATACTCTGCTCATGGGCCCGACGGGAGCCGGGAAGACGACCTTCTGCTGCGGCCTCCGCGGCCTGCTCGCCACGCTCATCGACGGCACCCTCCAGGGAGAGATCCACTGCGGCGACACTCTTGTTGCACCCGCCTCTGGCGGGACGCACCACGTCGCAACGCTCTCGTCCCAAGTCGGCCTGGTCTTCCAGGATTTCGAACGGCAATTGTTTTCTACTACGGTAGTAAGAGAGGTGGCCTTCGGCCCGGAGAATCTCGGCCTCCCCAGTCTCGAGATCCGGAGCCGAGTCGATTGGGCTCTCGATCTGGTCGGACTAGGCGGTTACGAGTCCCGCGCCCCGGCCACGCTCTCCGGCGGCGAGAAGCAGCGTCTGGCCATCGCCTCCGTTCTGGCCCTTCGCCCTCGCATCCTCATCCTGGATGAGCCCACCACCGATCTGGATCCGGCTGGAAAGGAATCGGTGTATGCGCTCAGGGAGCGACTGGCGTCCGAAGTCGAGCTCTTTGTGATGGCGGAGCACGAGATCGAGCCCGCACTTTCGTTCGAACGGATCATGATCATGGCGGGCGGCCGGCTGGTGGCTGACGGCGGCCGTGAGCTCCTGTTTCAGCCACGGATTTTCGAGACCAATGCCGTGCAACCCTACGAGCCCGCTGCGATCGCTGCCGAGATCGGGATGAACACAACGGACGTCACGGCCGTCGGGCAGGCTGTGGCTGGTCGCCTTTCCCCGGGGCAGCCGTCAGTTCCGCGGGCGTCGGTTCGTCCCGAGCGCGAAGCCGTCTCGCTCACGGGAGTCGGATTTTCGTATGGAGCGTCGACAATCCTGGAGGACTTCACCCTTTCGATCGGCGAAGGTGAATTCGTCGCGCTGCTCGGCCACAACGGGTGTGGAAAGACGACCATGGCGAAGCTGATGGCAGGCCTCCTGCGACCCTCCCATGGCACGGTGCGCCTCCTGGGAGAGGACATGGTGGGACGGGGATTTGGGTGGATCGCGACGCGCGCCGGTTACGTTTTCCAGAACCCTGACCATCAGATCTTCGCGTCGACCATCGGCGACGAGCTGTCATTCGGGCCTCGCAATTTGGGGCTGGATGCGAGCGAGACGGCCCGGCGTGTGGACGATGTGATCGGCATCGTTGGGCTCGACGAGCTGCGGGGAGCTGATCCGTTTACGCTTCCGAAGGGCTACCGGCAGATGGTCGCCGTCGCCTCGGTCCTGGTGATGCAGCCGAGACTCCTGATCCTCGACGAACCCACGACCGGCCTGGACCTGTCGGGCCGGAGAGCGATTCTCGAGCTGCTGCAGCAGCTCAACGGCGCCGGGCATACCATCCTCATTATCACGCATTCGATGCGCGCCGCCCTCGAATACGCCACCCGAACAGTCGTGATGAAAAATGGTAGGATCATTGCGGATGGGCCGAGCGAAGAGGTTTTCTATGGTGCCGCGCTTGAGGCAGCCGGACTGCGCGCTCCGCCGATTGTTGCGATCGGCAAGGCCGCGGGTGTGCGAGTGCGCTCGGCGGCCGAGCTGCTGAGGATGATGCGATGAAGGTTTCCCCAGGTTCAAGATTCCCGATCCGACCTCACGGCGATACGCGGATTTGGCATCCATAACGGAAATGGGAAGGGTGCTCGGACTGGACTACGGGGAAAAGAGGGTCGGCGTCGCTCTGTCGGACGAGACCCGGACCGTGGCCAGCGGACGGGGTGTGCTGAAGCGCGAGACCGTCGCGGCTGAAATCAGTCGGCTGATCTCAGAGAATGAGATCGAGCTGGTTGTGCTTGGGCTGCCGTACAACATGGACGGCAGTGGATCGGAGATGGCGGAGCGGGTCAGGGATTTTGGTGATTTCCTCAAGGCGCGGTTCGGAATCTCGGTCGAGTATATGGATGAGAGACTGACGTCGGTCGAAGCGGAGGCGACGCTGCGTGAGCAGAATCTGCGCCCGTCGCGCAGGAGGGAGCTGATCGACGAAGTGAGCGCCATCCTGATACTGCAGAGTTACCTTGACAGCAGGAAGCCGGCGTCGATCTAGGCGAGTTTTCACCCGCTTTGCGCTGGCGATTCTGATCGCCGGGGTCGGCGTGGTCTACGCGGCGCATCGATACATCGAGAGGAGCTGCCGGACGCCGCTCAGAGCTGCCTCGGCCCCCCCGGTGACCGTGATCGTCGAGCCGGGCATGACCCCTCGGCGCATTTTTGCGATTCTTGCCGCAGCGGATGTGGGTCCTGACACCCGTGTGGCCGAGCTCTACTACAGGCGGTACGGAAGGGACACTCTGAAAGCGGGGGAATACGAGATCAAGGGCGGGCTCAGCTTTGACGACATTCTGCGGATGCTGGAAGCGGGTGATGTGGTGTTGCACCTCTGCACGATTCCGGAGGGGCTGACCGCCTCCGAGATCGCACTCCGTCTCGAGCAGGAAGGGCTGTTTCCGGCGGCGCAGTATCTGGAGGCGGCCCGGAAGGTGGAGCTGGTGGCCGCATATGACCCGGAGGCGGAATCGCTGGAGGGCTACCTCTTCCCGAACACCTACTCGTTCCCGCGCGGTGTGACGGCGAAGCAGGTTATCGCGAGGCAGGTCTCCACATTCTTGGAGCGGTACATCGCGCTTCGGGGGAAGGATGTTCCGGTACTGGGGTTCAGGGACGCAGTCGTCCTCGCGTCACTGGTCGAGAAGGAAACGGGCAACGAAATGGAACGCCCCCTGGTTGCGTCCGTTTTCATAAACCGCATGCGCCGCCAGATGCTCCTGCAGTGCGATCCCACCGTCATCTACGCCATGATGATGGACGGCACCTACAGTGGCAATATCCGCCGCTCGGACCTCTTGATGGACTCCCCTTACAACACGTATCGGTACCCGGGCCTGCCACCGGGCCCGATTTGCAACCCCGGGATGTCAGCAATCGAGGCATCTTTGTACCCCCCGGAAACACGGTATCTCTACTTCGTGTCCCGGAACGACAAGACGCATGTCTTTTCCGAGAATCTCGCGGCACACAACAGGGCCGTGAACAGGTATCAGCGAGGCAGATGAGGGCGAGCTGCAGACCGTGAAATTTGGGGGCGGATTGACACTCTTTTGGGCGTCCTCTATATTCAGGAAAGCCAGTGCCGACGATTGACTCCTCATCAAAAACCTTCCCTTCGCTGGTGTCGCTCTACATCTTGCAGAAGGTTGGAAAGAGCGGCATATACCCCCAGAACGGGCTCTTCGTGTACCAGTTTGGACAGGGACGGTACGGTGGCGCCTACGGGCCGGACGGGAATCGGTTCGATCTGGCCGAGACCGGGGTCAAGATCATCACGGAGGTTCACGAACGCTGTGTTGAGCTGACGACTCCGTACATCGGTCGTCTCAAGAACCATCTCCTCAAAGTCTTCCCGATCGCCCCCGCCAGCAACGAGTTCATGGGCGTGCTGGTTCAGCGTGAACCTCAGTTCGACAATCAGTATCTCGATCTGCTGCTGCATTCCTACATCCAGGAGCTGCGGTCCTTCTACGACACCCAGGACGTGGAGTCGAATCTGAAGGTGGCTGATGACTACCAGGACGTGCTGTTCGAACAGAATATCCAGCAGAAGAGGGAGCAGCGCGCCCTGCAGACGCAGCTCGAGGAGGAGCGACTTCGGCGAGAGGAAGAGCGGGCACGGAGCGCCGAGGCGGAGAAGCGATACAAGCACGAGGCTGAGAGGCTCCAGAACGAGCTTCTCGAGGTTCGTTCGCACTGCGAACGGCTGATGGTTGCGGCCTCGGCACCGGCCGAATCGACGGCTGTGAGCGAGCAGGATCTGGAGCTGACGCGCGTGAAGGCCACTCTCGCGGCGACGGCGGCCGAGCTGGAAGCGGAGCGGACGCGGGCAGAGAAGGCGCGGGACGCGGAGCAGGCGGCCAAATCGCGTGAAGAGTACCAGGATGGAGAGATTACGCGCGCCCGCGCCGACATGGACCGGCTACGCGAGGAGCTGACCAAGGCCACCGAGCTCACAGAAATCGTCAAGCGAAGCCGCGACAAATTCCGCAGCATGGTCGACGGATTTCCGGTTGGCGTCTTCGTTCACCAGAAACTCTACGACGTCGCCAATATCAACGCCACGATGCAGAGTTATCTGGCACGCGGGAGCCTCAACGAGGCCGTGGGGCAGAAGTGTTATGAGAATATCGGGCTTCGTCTTCCATGCCCGGGCTGCCCCATCCAGATTTCATTCGAAGACTCCGAGATGCACGAGGAAGAGATCTTCTTCACCGTGAAAGGCACTCAGCGGCACTTTCGCGTGATCGCCATCCCATCGAAGGATGCCGAGGGCCGTCTGGAGGGGGTGACCGAGTACTTCGAGGACATCACGGAGAAGGTCGGTGTCGTGGATCAGATGAATCGACTCTACCTGGAGGCTGACCGGCTGAAACGCCAGATCGAGCTCCAGTCGCCAGATACGATGCAGCGCCTCATCGAGCGGATGATGGCGGTGGAAAGAGAGAAGAAGAAACTCGAGGCCGCTACACTCAGGGATCAGGGACTGGTCGACAACTTGCGGAGGTCGAATGCCGAGATGCGGTCTCTCCTGCAGCGAGAGAACGATCTTCGGAGCAAGGCCGTCCGAATCGTCAACGTCGCGAGGAACCTGGATGCTTCCAAGATGAGCTCGCAGAAAAAATACACGAGACTGCACTCGTTCATCATGGATCTGCTGGGATAAGCGGGAGGTCTCAGGGCGTGGGGCGTAGAGCGAGGAACGTGAAGCGTCGTGGGCGGTGGCGCCGACCGTTACGGGGATCGCCTGGCGGAGCCGCCCTGGTCGCGTGCCTCTTGACGGCAGGGCCGGCAGCCACGGCGAATCCCACCGAGTCGTTCATCTTCCTGCTCGATTGCAGCGGCAGCATCCGTCCCCCTGATCGCGACCGCGCACTCCGGCTTGCAGACCGTTTCGCCGGCGATCACCCCGGGGCTGAGATCGCGGTCGACATTTTCGGGGACCGTGTGGCTACGCTGCTGGATTTCGGCAGCGACAGGTCGATATCGGAGCTGCGCTTCGATGCAGCCCGTTTCCGGCGCCGCACCGTTCTCTACGACGCGATCTTCGACGCGAGCCAGCGGTTAGCCGATCGCCAGACAGCACGGCGTGCGATTCTCCTTTTCACTGATGGCAAAGACGAGGGATCGGATCTGGTCCTCGAGGATGCCGTCCGCACCTGCCTCGAGAAGCAAATACCCGTCATCACCGTCGCGATCGGATACAAGATCAGTGACAAACCGATGAGGCGGATTTCCAAGTTGACGGGGGGGTTCTATGCGGTCCTCCAGAGCGACAAGTCTACCGCCCCCTTGCTGGCGGAGATAGACCGGAGATTGCCTGCACCGTCGCCGGCGCCACAGCCTGCCGCACAACCAACTCCCGAGAGGTCTCCCGGTTCCGGGGCACCCGCCGTCGAGAAACGCCCACAGGCTGCCCTTCCAGAAGACGTCCAGCGTGAACGGGCGCCGATCTTCACCTACGTGGTCGCAGGAATCATCGGTCTGGTGGCGGCCGGAGCCATGATCGTCTTGCTCGTCGTGATGCGACGGCGGCGTGAGCCCACCCGGATCTGTTCTACGTGCGGTCAGCCGATCGAAAGCTATTTCTCTGACTGCCCGAATTGCAGGCCCGTCGCACCACCCGAGACCGTTCCGGTCGAGGTGGCCGCGGCCTCTGGCGAGGAGGAACCGCCGCCGCTCCCGGACGCAGAGTATCCGGCCCACAACGAGAGCAAGATGGATGAATCGACGGTCGTCATGCTCGAAACGCCGGTGCTGGTCGTCAAGCGAGGCAAGAATCTGGGGGCGGTCTATCCGGTTCCGTGGTGCGGGATGGTCAATATCGGCAGGAGCCGGAGCAACAATATCGTGGTGGATGACCGCACAGCCTCGAGCGAGCACTGCCGCCTGAAGCATGACGGCGAACGCTTCTTGCTCTACGATCTAAAATCCACAAACGGAAGCTTCCTGAACGACCGCAAGGTCACACAGGCCTACGTCAAAGACGGCGACACGCTGCAAGTCGGCGAGACGCAGCTCATGTTCAAGGTGCAGCGGCTCTCGTCGTAGGGGCGTGTTCGAAACCGGACGGGTTCGAAACCCGCCGCTGTACAAAACGTTATTGTGTGATGATGGTCCCGTTGATGGGGATCGTGATCACGGCCTGATCTTTGCTGTTCGTCTTGATGGTGATGTTGCCACTGACATCGCCTGCCGGGGCATCCTGCTTCACTTTGATCTGAACCTCGGTGGCGTTGGTCCCCGCCATCGCCTCTGGGCGCGGGCCCGGACGCGGTTCCGGACCGGGGGCGGGGGCTGCGCTACGGGGTGCCATGGTCGTGGTGAAAAGCGGTGGATCGATCGAGACGGACTCAATTGTCACTTGTGGGTTGTCGATTGTCAGCAGGACCTTCCGGGGGAAGATGTCGTTCGGCTTGACCTTTCCGAAATTCAACTTTGGCGGAAAGAAGCTGACATCGCCCGAGATCTGCCCATGGAAGGGGATGTGCATGCTGGGCAGATCCGGGTCCTCGAGATTGACCACCAGCGTTCCATTGACGAAGTGCGGTTCGGAGCCCGGTTTGAGCTTCAAGAAGATGACGTATTCGTCGGCGTCCGGCTTCTTGACAAAGCGCGCGTCGAAGAACTGTTCACCTTCGACGGCGACCGATGTGATCTTCGGTTTCCGCCCTTCGTTGCCCTTCAACGTCATCTGCGTTTCGAAATCGGTGTTCTTGTTGACTCGTTGGAAGCTGATCTGATTCGGGATGGTCTCGTAGAGTTTGACGATAGTGCCGGTGAGCTCGAGTTGGTACCCAGGCGTCTGCGGGTCATTGCTGCTGACGTTGATCGTCTTGTGGACGACCCCTTCGAAGCGGGTCGAGTCGAATTTTGCTTTGATCTCCGCCGACTTTCCCGGTTCGATCTGGTTCTGGGTGATGGGGGCAGTGGTGCACCCGCAACTGGGCTGGACAGAGACGATATTGAGAGTGGCGGTTCCCTTGTTCTCGATCACGTACGTGTGCTCCACGGGCTTCCCCTGGATCACCTTCCCAAAGTCGTGCTTCGCCTGCGCGCAGAAGATGACAGGCTTTGCTGAGCTTGCCGCCGCCTCCTCCGCGAACGTGCGTGCCGGGAGCACGAGAACGGCCCCGACCAAGATCGCTGCTATCCGCATACCTACAGTACCTCCATACAAGATGCGGTAGAATGTACCAGAAGGGCGCCAAGCACGCAATTGATGCATACGGGGATATCACCGGACGTGGACCGAGCGCGGTCCGCGAGGAGTGCGGCACGTTCCTCGATCGAGGCATTACTCGAGGCCAGGAAGATGGGGGTGGATCGTGCCCTGGCGCGTATCCTGCCGGAGGCGCGCAGAAGACCTGAGAAGGTGCATGCGGCGATGCGGTACGCGGTCTTGAACGGCGGCAAGCGCCTGCGGCCGATCCTGACGATCACAGTGGCGGATATCTTTCGGGCGGCTGAAGCGCCGGCACTTCTGGCCGCGTGCGCGATCGAGATGGTGCACTGCTCTTCGCTCATCCTGGACGATCTGCCATGCATGGATGATGCGCGGCTCCGGCGCGGGCGGCTCCCGTGCCATTTGGAGTTCGGCGAGAGCACGGCGATTCTCGCCGCGTTCGGATTGCTGAATCGCGCCTTCCAGCTCCTTCAGGAAATCGAGAGGCGGGGTGTCGGCCCACGAAAGGTCCGTGCGCTCGCAGAGCAGCTCACCTCCGCCATCGGCTCGGACGGCCTGATCGGCGGTCAGGCGATCGATTTGGAATCCCATGCCGCTTCCGTCGACTTCGCCACTCTCGAATACATCCACAGCCACAAAACAGGGGCGCTCTTCATCGCGTCGGCCGAGTTTGGCGCCATCCTTGGAGACGCGGGCCGGAAGGACCGTGCTGCCATCGTCCAGTACGCCAGGAACCTCGGCCTTGCCTTCCAGGTCCAGGATGACCTGCTGGATGCAGACGGAATGACCGACGCCTCCGGCGCCGGCCGGCCGAAGACTACCTTCGTGTCATTTGCAGGGATCGAGGGGATGAGTCGGCTGAGCCGTGATCTGATCGAGTCATCGATCGTCTCGCTAGCTCCGCTGGGCAAGCGCGGAGCGGTCCTGGAAGCCATCAGCCGCCAAACCCTGGACAGGAGATCTTGATCACGGCGTTGGACCGCGGATATGACGGACCGTTATCTCTTGCGGCGCTCGAAAAGGATCTGATAGAAAACATCCGGAGCCTCGGGTATATTGCCGACTAGCAGCATGGTGAAAACGGTCCAAAGCCCGGGCGCTGGGTCGATTGTCGGAGACGACAGACCGCAGTCATCGAACCTTGGACCATGGACTTCTATTTAGTGACGGGGAGGACTGTATGCCACTGGAAGTACCGAGAAGTTTCTACTGGGTCATGGCGGCGATTTGCGTCCTCATCCTGCTGATCCTGACTCAAACGTCGTTTTTCAAGCACGAGAAGCCGGATGCGATACGGGCAGGTGTGGAGATCATCGAGCTCGACAGCTTCTGGACGGAAAAATCGGCTTCGCCCACCGAGGTGACGATGGTACCTGCTATCACGTTCAGGATCCGGAACAAGCGCGCCGCACCGCTGGAGTACTTGCAGGTGAATGGAGTGTTTGCCTTTGTGGGGGATGCGCAGACCCTTGGCGATTCCTTCGGCTATCCCATCGAAGGCGCTCCACTTCCCACCGGTCAGACGACGGGCGTGATCCGGCTGAAATCGAACTTCGGCTACCGCGCGAGCTCAAAGCAGGCGTTCCTGGACAACCCCGGCTTCAAGCCGGTCGAAGTGAAGCTTTTCGCTCAGTCGCGGGCCTCGGGTCCCGTGCTCATCGGGACCTATCCGGTCTCCCGCCGGCTCGAGGGAGTGGCCGAGATTCCACAGACACAGCCGGCGGTGCTTCCGATGAAGGTGGAATGAGGGAGCCGTGTCGCGCGGGTACAAAGAGCCGTTGGGGCGTGGCAGGGATTGTCGCTGGGCCTCGCTGCCTTCGCGCCCCGGCCGCGGTTGAGTCGTAGTCACGCGGATGAACGCGATCTCGATCAAGGCCCTGACCAAGACCTACCGGAGCGGTTTCATTCCGCGCCGGCGGACGGTCTTGCACGGAATCGACATTGAGGTGGCTGGTGGGGAGGTGTTCGGGTTTCTCGGTCCAAACGGTGCCGGCAAGACGACCACGATCAAAGCGATCGTCGGACTCTTGCAGCCGACCAGCGGAGAAATCGAGATCTTCGGGGAACGCGCCGGCACTATCGCTGCAAAACGGCGAATCGGCTACCTCCCCGAGAATCCCTATCTCTGCCAGTTCTTGCGAGGCCGTGAGCTCCTCGAGTACCACGCCGATCTTTGTGCCGTGCCGCGGGACGATTCCCGCGTGCGGATTCCGGAGATTCTGCGGCAGGTGGGCTTGGAGCCTGCCTCGCCCCTACCCATCCGCAAGTACTCGAAGGGAATGGTCCAGCGACTCGGTCTGGCGCAGGCGATGATTAATGACCCCGAGCTGCTGATCCTGGACGAGCCACTGAGCGGCCTGGACCCGATCGGCCGCAAGGAGTTCAGGGACATAATCCTTGGCTTGCGCGACCGCGGGAAGACGGTGTTCTTCTCCTCGCACATCTTGCAGGACGCCGAGATGATCTGCGACCGTGTCGCGATTGTTGTGGGGGGCATAGTGCGGCGAATCGGGTCGCTCGAAGAGTTGGCCACCGGGGACATCATGGGGTACGAGGTGGAGCTGAGCGGGTGCGATCGGAGCCGGCTCGCCGATCTGGGACAGATTGTGGTGGCGCAGACTCATACGGTGCTGCTGCGTGTGGAGGGCGCTGAGGAGCTCGAGCGCGTCGTTAGCGAAATCCGGGCTCGCGGCGGCCGGCTTGTCTCAGTGGTACCCCTGCGCCGGACTCTGGAAGACGTCTTCATGAGTGAGATCCGATACCAGCAGGCGGGAGGATCATCATGAGGCTCGGCGGAGTGCGTGCCATTGCCCTGAATACATTTCGCGAGGCCATTCGCGACAAGATCCTCTATCTCCTGGTGGTCTTCGGGCTGGTCCTGATCGGGGCCGCCAGGATCATCTCATGGCTCACCGTCGGTGCCCAGATCAAGATCATCGTCGACGTGGGCCTCGCGGCCATCACGATCTTCGGAGTCCTGGTCGCCGTGTTCATCGGCATCAGCCTCGTCCAAAGGGAGATCGAACGGCGGACGATCTACACCGTCGTCACCAAGCCGATCCACAGGCACGAGTTTATCCTCGGAAAGTTCGCCGGCCTTGCCCTCACGCTCCTTGTCATGCTCTTCGTCATGTCGGCCCTGTTGCAGGTTGCAGTGTTTCTCAAGACGGGTCACGCAAGCTTGCCTGTGCTGCGGGCCTGCTTTCTGATCTACTTTGAGCTCCTGGTGATCGTCTCGATCGCGATCCTCTTCTCCTCGTTTTCGACGCCGATCCTGAGTTTCCTGCTGACCCTGATGCTCTATGTCATCGGACACCTCAGTTACAGCCTCCTGGATCTGGCGAAGCATCTTCCGGCCGGAGCCGGCCCGTTCGTTCTCAAGGTCGTGTACTACGTCCTGCCGAACCTGGAGAACTTCAACCTCAAGGCTGCTGCCGTGCATGGACTCCCGGTGCCCACCGGATTCGTCCTCACATCGATCGAGTATGGACTGGTCTACGTGGCGGCCATTCTCACGCTGTCCGTGATCGTCTTCCGAACGCGGGACTTCACATAGATGAGGAGATTGTTGCCGGCTGCATCGTTGGTGCTCCTGGCGGCCATTATCTTTCGTGTCCAGACGAGGATGGACGTGCTTCGCCACGCCCTGCCGCCCGGCTACGAGATGCTCTATCTTCCGGCAGGCAAATATATCAAGCTCACCTCCTTGGGCTATCAGCAGATTTTCGCGGACGTCATCTATCTTTGGTCCATCCAGCACACCACAAATGAGGCGGTGCCGGACCGGTTCGCACGGGTCGAACACGTGTACGAGGTCATCAACGACCTCGACCCCGAATATGTCGACCCTTACCATATCGGCGCGATGACGATGGTTTACGAGATGAACAACATTCCCATGGCCCTTCGCCTCCTCGATCGCGGGATGAGGAATCTGCCGGCCAACTGGAGCATTCCCATGGACGCGGGGTTCTATGCCTTCATGCACGCGCGCGATTTCGACCTGGCAGTGCACTACTTCGACATCGCCATGCAGAGGCCCGGGGCGCCGAGCGTCCTGCGCCGTCTCCGTGCGGACATGTATCGTCGCAAAGGCGATATCCAGACGGCCCGTGATTTCTGGCACGATGTCCTGGAGGGAACGACCGATGAGCGGGAGCGGCGTATTGCTTACAACCACTTTTTCGATCTCAGCCAGGAGACCGACCTGCGAGTGCTCCGGAAGGCTATCGAAGCTTACACCACGGCCAGAGGCCATCGCCCTGCCCGCCTTTCTCGCCTCAAAGAAGACGGGTTCATCGCCGAGGTTCCCACGAATCCTGAGGGAGCGGAGTACATCTACGATCCTCGGTCGGGCGAGGTCTCGCCGCCATCGCCCTTCAACCTGAACAGGAGGGTTCAGTGAGCGAGATCCCGGCCGAGCTGCTCGCCCTCTGGTTCTTCGCGATCGGCCTCTGTGTCGGCAGCTTCCTGAACGTGTGCATCGCGCGTATACCGGAGCAGCGATCGGTCGTGTTCCCGCCCTCGGCGTGCCCCGCGTGTGGGTCGCGTATCCGCTGGTACGACAACATCCCCCTTGTCAGCTACCTGGTCCTCGGAGGACGCTGCCGGCTCTGCCATACGTGGATTTCTCCTGTTTATCCGCTGGTCGAGCTTCTCGGCGGCAGCATCTTCTTGGCACAATTCCTTCATGCCGGCCTCTCAATCGAGCTCGCGCGAGGATCGATCCTCCTGACCTGCCTCGTCGTCCTGTTCTTCATCGACCTCCGCCACATGATCCTCCCGGACTTGATCACCTACCCTGCCTGCTTCGCCGGACTCGCGTTCGCCGCTGCCGGCCTAGCCCCCATCACCGTATTGGATTCGCTGAGCGGAGCCCTCGGAGGCGCCGCCACACTCCTGATCATCCTCGGAGGCTACTATCTCGTCCGCCGGAGGCTGGGCATGGGGCTGGGAGACGTCAAGATGATGCTATCGATCGGAGCTTTCCTAGGGCTCAAGGGAACCTATCTCGCTCTGGTGGCAGCCAGCCTGACCGGCGGGGTTTTTTCGGTGGGCCTGTTGCTCCTCGGCAAGAAGTTCGATTACGCGATCCCCTTCGGCACATTCCTCGCTTTCGGCGCCGCCTTTTCCTACTTCGCCGGAAGTGGCCCCCTTGACTGGTATCTCTCGCTGCTACAATTCTGAATGATGAGCACGATCCGGCCTTCCTCGTCGCACCGGGCTCGTCGCAGCCGCGTACGCCCGAGCGACATCACCGGGTAACTCATGGAGCCCATCCTCACTCGAAAGCAGGCAGGCCTCCTCCTCGCGGCCGCAGTTATTGCCCTGGTGATCCTGGACGCCCACGTCGTCCGGACTTTTGTCGAAACGAAGCAGTATTTCGAACAACAGCGCAAGCTCCACCTTCGCGTGCTCGAGACCGTGCTCAAGCGGGAAACCGAGCTCAACCGCGATTTTTTCGGGAACGCGGCAGCTGTGATCCAACCGTCGACGGCTCAGCCTGTCCTCTTTCAGATGGCCACGCGGTTTGGATTGGTTTCCGCCGAAATACTCGACGCGAAAGGATGGCTCGTGGCGGCATCGCAGAGCGGCCGGCCGCTCATGGTGCCCGACGATTTTCCCGGTATGTCCGAATCTCAACGATCCGATCTCCTCGAAAAGGGGAAGATCCAGTATTCACACCCGCTCGCGGTCGGCGAAGGCGTGCCCCAGGTCGCAGGGCTTTACCTGCCTTTCACGGCCGCCGATGGCACCCATTTCGTCTTGAAAGGAATGGCCATCGACGAAAGTCTCGTGCGGGCATCGGCCATCTCCCAGGAGATACTCAGGTACCAGGCAATGGGCATCGGTGCTGTCGTGATTCTGACGGTTCTGGCGGGCGCGTGGGTCCTGCTCCCGCACCGGAGGCGTCTCCGTAGCTCGCAGCTCGCGGCTGCCGGGAGCCTTGAGGCGGGACCCGGTCCCCAGGATGAAAACGCGGCGATGGTCGCATCGTTTCAGGGGGTGATCGCGAAGCTGCGTGAGAAGGAGAGGGAGCTGACGGAAACGTCGCGGGCCGACAGAGAGAGGGCTACGACTGCTGCTCGAATGAGCACCGACATTCTCCAGCTCATGGATGCCGCCGTCCTTCTGCTCTCGGCGCAAGGCAGGGTGATCCAGGGGAACCGGGCAGCGTCGGAGATGTTTGCGATGCCGCCTCTGGTGCTCTACAACCAACACTACACGACGATCTTCAGCGGGCTCGCCGGGTGGTTGGAGGCCGTCGAAGCGGCGTTGCAGAGAGGCGAGCGGGTTCAGGATCGGGAGCTGTCGCGCCCGCGCGAGGGCGGGGAACGGGTGTACCGGGTCAGCGCCAGGCCTGTCCTGGAATCGGGAAGCAGGCAGGGGGCGCTCTGCGTCATCAACGATGTCACCGAGCGGATTCACCTCGAGCGCCAGCTGACGGAGAGGGAGAAACTCGTTGCTCTCGGCGAGATGGCCGGTGGCCTCGCGCACGAAGTGAGGAACTCACTCGGGACCCTGGTCGGACTGCTGCGTCTGCTGGCATCGACCCCCCTTGCGGAAGGGAAAGATGCGGGTGAACCGCAACGCTACCAGGAGATGATGCAGAGGGAGATCCACGAGCTCAATCGAATGGTCACAGATTTCCTGGATTTCACGCGCCCACTCGCCATCCGGCTCGACTCGGTCGATTGCTCCGAGATCCTCGGCCGGTGCGTGCAGGAGCTGACTCTGCAGTTTCCTGAACGGGCCGCGGACATGCTTCTGGCCGGAGAGCGCCTGCCCGTGCAGGGCGACGAGGGACTTCTGAGGCAGGCGTTTCTGAATCTTCTACGCAATGGGCTCGAATCGGGCCAGTCTGTCAAGGTCAGCGTCTCGGGTGAAATCGATCACGGCTCTCGCACTCTGCGGCTTGACTTCCGCGACACCGGCTGCGGCATCGATCCTGCCGATATCGAGAAAGTGTTCATTCCCTTCTACACGACCAAGGAGGATGGGTACGGCATCGGGTTGGCGCTCGTGAAGAAGATCATCCTGGCGCACTCGGGCCGGATCGAGGTCGAAAGCGAGCGCGGCTCCGGCACGGTTTTTCATGTGTACCTGCCACTCGTAGAATTGAGTCATTGAGTCATTGTCCGGACCGGGAAAGGGATGACCGGGGATTCCTGCCTGTTTGCGCCACACATGCTTATCTTCGCAAAATGACTCAATGAGTCAATCCCGATGAAAGTCCTCCACGTCACTCCATTCTACGCACCCGCCTGGGCCTACGGCGGGATCCCGAGGGCCGTGCACGCGCTGGTCCGCGCACAGGGGGCTCTCGAGGGGGTCACGGTAACGGTCGCCACGACCGATGTCCTCGACATGCGATCGAGGTACGTCCCGGACGCGCTGGAGATGGGGGTCTACCGCTTTCGGAACCTCAGTAACACGCTCGCCTACCGCCTCATGTTCCTCCTGCCCCGCGGCTTCCGTCGCTTTCTCCGCGATCACGCGTGCGAGTTCGACATTGTGCACTTGCACGGCTGCAGGCACGTGTTGAACGAGATCTTCTTCAGGTCCCCTTCGCGCCCACCCTTCGTCCTTTCGCCCCACGGCACACTCCCGCGGATCGAGAGCAAGATACTGCTGAAACGCCTCTACGATGCGCTTCTTGGGAACGGTGTGGTCGCCGAGGCGGCGAGGATTCTCGCGGTTTCTGCGGCCGAAGCCAGACAGCTTGCCGCGATCGGCTGCGACCGGGTTGCTATCCTGCCGAACATCGTCGAGGACCCGGCCGCGGATACGGGTGGCGGGGAGGGCCGGAGCTTCAGGGAGACGTTCGGGATCGAGGGCCGGTACGTCCTCTACTTGGGGAAGTTGACACCGCGAAAGCGCGTTGACCTTCTGATCGAGGCCTATGCGATGCGGTCGACGCATCCCGGAGCGGCCGCCCCGTGGCCGCTGCTGGTGGTCGCGGGCAATGACATGGGGACGCTGCGATCCCTGACGCGGCTCGTGCGTTCACGCTCTTTGGAGCGCCGCGTCATTTTCGTGGGGCTGTTAACCGGACGACTGCGTCGCACGGCCATGGCGGCCGCCGAGGCCATTGTGTACCCGGGCGAGCACGAGGTCTTCGGGCTGGTGCCGTTTGAAGGGATCCTCGCCGGTGCGATTCCGATTGTTTCGGATGACAGCGGGTGCGGGGAACTGGTGCGCGAGGCTCAGTGCGGGTACGTCTTCGCGCGGGGCGATGCAGCAGGCCTGTCGTGCGCGATCGGGCAGGCGCTCGACGAGCCTCACCGGCGGGCGGAGATGCTCCAGCGGGGCCGCGCATTCCTGGCCCGATTCACCCCTGAGACCGTGGCGCGGCGTTCGATCGAGATCTACCGTGGGATCGGAGCGCCCTGATCGACTGCGAAAAACCAGTGGGCCGGGTAGCTGGTCTCGACCTTGGAGATGGCCTCTCTGGGGCAGGCCGCAATGCACGCTCCGCAGCCCGTACAGTTCTCCAGGATGTGCGCCTTCGCGGAGATCACGACGATCGCGTCAAAACGGCAGGACTCGATGCACTTCGGGCACGCGACGCAGGTCGCCCGATTGACCGTGACCGGCGGGCCTCCACCCGTGGAGTCACCGATCCCCTGCTCGTCCACACTCTTCGACGGCGCGTGCATTCTGTCGTTCAGTCTCCCCTGTTGTCGGCGTAGAGCGCGTCGATGAGATCCTTGTACTTCTTGTCGACGACGTTGCGCTTCACCTTCAGCGTCGGTGTCAGCTCCCCGTCCTCGATCGTGAAGTCCCTCTGAAGCAGAGCGACCTTCTTGATCTTTTCGTACTGCGCCAGGTTCGGCGTCAGGCGATCGATCACGCTCACGTAGTGATCGATGATCTTCTGATTCTTCACCAGGTCGCCACGGTCCTTGAAGGGAATTCCCTGCGCCTGAGCCCAGGGCTCGAGCTTCTCGAAATTCGGCACGATCAGAGCGCAGCAGAATTTCCGCTTATCGCCCAGCACGACGGCGGTAGTAATCAGCTCGTCCGTCTTCAGCTTGTTCTCGATCGGTTGCGGAGCAACGTACTTGCCGCCCGACGTCTTGATCAGGTCCTTCTTGCGATCGGTGATGACGAGAAAGCCGTCCGGATCGATGTGTCCGATGTCGCCGGTTCGGAACCAGCCGTCCTTGATGACCTCGCGCGTCTCGGCATCCCGCTTGTAATACCCTTTCATCACGTTGGGCCCCTTCACCAGGATCTCGCCATCTTCGGGCGCGATCCTCACCTCGACCCCTGATACGATCCTGCCGACCGTGCCGAATCGGATGTCCTTCAGAGTGTTGACGGCAATGACGGGGGACGTCTCGGTGAGCCCGTATCCCTCGAGGATCGTGATGCCGGCCGCATAGAAGAACTCGGCGATATCGCGAGACAACGGAGCGCCGCCTGAGATGAAGAAGCGCAACCGCCCACCCGTGCGGGCATGGATCTTGTGAAAGACGAGCTTGTGCGCGAGGGCGCGCTGAAGGGAGAGCAGGCCGGAGGGGGATTCCTTGTTGAGCAGCTTCTGCCCGTGCTCCTTGCCCACCCCGATCGCCCAAAAGAAGATCTTCTTCTTGAGCGCCGAGCCGGACTGGGCCATGTCCATGACCCGAGCGTACATCTTCTCATAGAGGCGTGGGACGGAGGCCATCAGAGTCGGCGCGACCTCGACCATGTTCACCGGCACCTTCTCGACACTTTCCGCGTACGCAATCGTGACGCCTTTCGAGATCAGGAGGTAGTCGACCATCCGCTCGAAGATATGGCACAGCGGCAGGAAGGACAACGCGACATCGTTCGGAGTGATCTCCATCAGGCTGTCGGTGGCCTTGACGTTGCTGACGATGTTCGAATGCATCAGCATAACGCCCTTGGGATTCCCGGTCGTTCCGGAGGTGTAAATGAGGCTCGCAATATCGGATGCGTGAACCGCCTCGGACCGTTTCCTGAACAGGTCGGGATCTTCCTTCTGCTTCTTCTCGCCCAGCGCGAGAACGTCCTCGAAACTCATCACGCCATCACCGGCCTTCACCGGATCGCAGACGATGAGTTGTTTGAGCTGCGGAAGATCCCCTATGATCTGTTGAATCTTCTTGAGATGCACGTCGTTCGAGACGATCATCACCTTGGAATCCGAATCGGCCAGAATGTACTTGACCTGATCCGGTAACAACGTTGGATATATCGGCACGTCGATCGCGCCGGCACAGAGGATTCCGAGATCTCCTATGGCCCACTCGGGACGGTTCTCCGAGAGGAGCGCCACTTTGTCGTCCTTCTGGACACCGAGCGCGCAGAGGCCGAATGTGAAGAGCTTCACACGGCGCTCGAACTCCTCAGTGGAGATCGCCCGATACCGGTCCTCCTTTTTCACCATGAGGGCCGCGTCCTTGCGGTAGTTCCCGACGGCGTGGAGGAAGAGCTCGCAAATCGTTTCGTATCCCATTGTCGCCTCCGATGGGGTGAAGAATTAGGAAGGCCACACGGCCAAGCCGCCACATGACCGCCTCTCACATTACCACGACCCGGACTTGGCAACAATATCGGGATTGTGCCGGGCGCGGGTCGGTCTCGGTGTGACCCTATTGCAGCGCCCCGGAGATCTCCCGGATCTTCGCCTCGACCTCCTCCCGGTCTGCAGCGTTCGGCGAAAGCTGCAGATAGAGATTCATCTCCTCGATCGCTTCCCTGTATCGTTGCTCGGCGATGAAGACCTGCGCCAGGTTGAAGTGCAGCTCAGGCGACTGCCGCTGCGCCTCGATTGCCTTCGCCAGGAGGCGCTCGGCCTGGTCCAGCTGGCCGGAGGTCGCCAGACCCACGGCCTGATTCGACAACCGCTCGTGCTCCATCACGGTGGCAGCCGAGCTGCTTGACGGTGGAGGACTCGTCGTGGTGACCGGCGGGGTCGTGGGTGTCTGCCCCGAACCGTCTCTTGCCGGGGGCAGCGTGCCGGGAGGATTCGACGAGGGACCTGCCGGAGGTTGCCCGCCGGTCTGCGTCCCCTGTTGAGAAGATGTTCCCCCGGAATCGCCGGTTATGGCTCCGTCTGTCCCGCTGACTTCCTTGCCACGCCAGAGTCCCGAGAGACGCGTGTACGCGAAGTATCCACCAACACCCACCACCAGCAGAAATCCGAACGCCGCCAGGAGGATCCAGGGCAGCACGGGGCGTGGGCGTGAGGTGACCATCGTCGGGCCTGTCGGCAGCGGCGGGGCCGGGACCTGCA
>JACPPM010000061.1 GCA_016191015.1 Acidobacteriota bacterium
CCTAACGCGGACCAGCCGCAACCAAACAGGGTGGCGGCGCCCCACGGTCTGGCCGCTCCGGACTCCTCTCAGGAAAGCAGGAAGTTAGGAAGGCAGGAAGGGGTCTGTTCGATGCCCCCCTGAGCACCGGAGATGACTGCTCCGTTCCTGCATTCCTCCCTTCCTGCTTTCCTGAGAGGGGTTCGGAGGATCTCACCCACTCGAACGTTTTGCCATTTCGTGTCAACACTCAACTTCTTAGACACTAATTCGAGAACCAGCGATCCTCGCCTCACGTCGAAAAGGAAAGTGAGCCAGGGATGACCGCTCGAAGCTAACCGCCGGTTTTCGTGCGCCCTTCGAATCCGGACCTGCAGCCGCCCCGGGAATCGGGGCCGGCGCCGAGCAGGTCGGTCTTGAGATCGACGCCCTTGGTGACGCCGCGGATTGTGAGGCCGCCGATCACAAGGACCTGGTCACTCACGATTCGCTCAAGCCCAGCTCATGTAGTCTCCGGCCCGTTTGGAGGATTCGCTCCTGCTCGTGCAGCGGCTCGCGCCACGCGGGCGGGATTCCGGCCAGTCCGAATCGCGCGCCCAGGATTGCCCCCGCGACAGCGCCGTTGGTGTCGGTGTCTCCGCCCGCGCGAATCACGCGCTGGAGGCACTCTCTGAAATCCCCATGGACGTGTGAAGCCCAGAGGGCGACCTTCCATGCATGGAGTGTATATCCGATGTAGTCCACATCAAACCCACCCGTCTCAATGTCCATGGGCGGCTCTTCGAGCAGTCCGCGCATGACCCCCTCGGGGCAGCCCTGGGCGGGGAGGAATTCGTCGAGTGGCGTGACACGCTCCTCGATCAGGTCCCCCACAAGCACAGCGACCGCTGCGGCAGACCAGCCGCAGAGGGGTTCCCAGTGCGTCAGCCTGGCGTCGGCGAGGGCGTTTCTCAGGATTCGCGCCGGGTCGCGGCGGAATCTCACTCCGATCGGAGCCACACGCATGACGGCCCCGTTGCTAGCGGTCGGACCGGCGGAACCGCCACGGAGTCGCCACACCCTTTCCGCTGGAGTCATCTTGCTCTCGTGGCGAGGGGTCCGTAGGACCTCCGAAGTCATGATCCCGATCCCGCGCCCGTTCGACTCCGACCAGGCCAGGTAAAGGTCGTAGAGTGGCTCAGATTGTAGGTCTCCAGCCGATTCGACGAGGTGTTGTGCCAGCTCCATCGCCATCGCCGTGTCATCGTCCCAGGGCATGGAGATCTCACGGAGCGGCGCTTCGAGCGGCCCGCCCGGCCACACCCGTCGGACTTCGCGCCCGGGCATCCCTTCGAACCGAATCCCGAGCATGTTTCCAACAGCCAGTCCGATCAGTGAGCCCGTGCAACGGTCACGTGCGACCTTCGCCGGAATCGTCTTCGTCGTGCTCATCGGGGCATTCTAGCAGCTTCGCGTGAGTGCCGCGAGTCCTTGCTCTTGACTTTCGGTACGTCACCCGAGAAGCTTCGTTCCTTGGACAGCCCGGTTTCGAATCGAGGATGAGGGGGGTGTGCAGGGGAGTCTGGCGGTCCCGCCGCCGACGCTTCTTGCAACAGGAGGAACGATGTCATTGTCGTCGAGGCAGATATCGGAAAATCATCTGGCTGGCGAGAAGAGCCCGTATCTTCTCCAGCATGCCCATAATCCGGTTGACTGGTATCCGTGGGGCGAGGAGGCCTTTCAGAAGGCGCGCGACGAACACAAGCCGATCTTTCTATCGATCGGGTATTCGACCTGCCATTGGTGCCATGTGATGGAGCGCGAGTCGTTCGAGGACCCGAATGTCGCCCGCGTTCTCAACGCACACTTTGTTGCAATCAAGGTTGATCGTGAGGAGCGACCCGAGGTGGACGACCTCTATATGACTGCGCTCACGCAGGCCCTCCAGCAGCCGGGCGGCTGGCCGATGTCGATGTGGCTCACTCCCGAGCTCAGGCCATTCTACGGGGGCACCTATTTTCCTCCTGAAGACAGGTGGGGACGGCCTGGCTTTAAGACCATCCTGGAGCACGTGTCGCGATTATGGACGGAGAAGGACCAACAGATCGCCGGGGACGCGGCCGAGATCACGGCGGTGCTCGAACAGATCAGTGTGCCGAGCGGGCGCGGAGAGCTCACCCCGATGCTTCTCGATGACGCCGGTGCATCCTTCGATCGCTTCTTCGACAATCGGCACGGCGGGTTCGGGAATGCCCCCAAGTTCCCCCAGCCGTCCATCGGCCTGTTTCTCCTGAGGCATCATCTGCGAACCGGCTCGAAGCGTTCGCTCGAAATGGTCGTGGGCCAGCTCGAGAGCATGGCACGAGGCGGGATCTACGACCACCTTGGAGGCGGTTTCGCCCGATATTCGACAGACGAACGGTGGCTCGTCCCGCATTTCGAAAAAATGCTCTACGACAATGCGCAGCTCCTCAGGCTCTATGCCGAGGCATACCAGGTCACTCGAGATGACCGATTCGCGAAGGTCATCCGGGACTGCGCGGGGTACGTTCTTCGGGAGATGACCGATCCCGGTGGGGGATTCTACTCCGCCGAGGACGCCGACAGTGAAGGGGTGGAAGGGAAGTTTTACGTCTGGCGCAAGAGCGAGGTCGTGAAGATCCTGGGCGAAGAGGAAGCCGGGCTATTTTGCGCTGCCTATGATGTTGACGACGCCGGCAACTGGCAGGATCCGCACCACGATACGGTGGGCCTGAACATCCTGAATGAGCGTCTCTCGAGGGAGCAGCTGGCGAAGATGGAGAAGCTCCCGCTGGAGGAGGTAGAGAGGAGTCTGGAGTCGAGCCGGCTGAAGCTCCTGGGCGCCCGTCAGAAGCGTGTGCGCCCTCTGCGGGACGACAAGATACTCTCCGCCTGGAACGGGCTGATGATCTCCGGACTCACGATTGCCGGGGGAGCCATCCAGGAACGCGCCTACATCGATGCGGCTGAGCGCGCAGCTTCCTTCCTCCGGAGCTGTCTGATCCGGGACGGGCGCCTCCTGGCCCGATACCGGCAAGGGGAGGCGAGGTTCGACGGGACGCTGGGTGACTACGCCTGCGTCGTCCAGGGACTGCTCGACCTCTACGCCGCAACTCTGGAATGGTCATGGCTCACACTTGCGAACGATCTCAACGAGCAGTGTGTCGCGCGGTTCTTCGACGACAAGGAAGGAGGGTTCTACTTCACAGAGGAAGGTCGATCCGACTTGTTGGTGCGGAGGAAGGAGATCATCGACGGCGCCCTCCCGTCCGGCAACTCGGTTGCAGTCTTGAACCTGGTCCGCCTGGCCGAGATCCGGTCGGACGATTCGCTGAGGGAAAAGGCAATGCGATCGCTCGAGAGCTCGGCCAGATTCCTGCAGGAGTATCCCCAGGAGATGGCCTATCTCCTGACTGCGGCCGACTACGCGCTCGGTCCCTCCCGCGAGGTCGTGATCGCCGGCAACCGGTCATCGCCGGTGACCGTGGAGATGATCCGGGCTGTGCAGACGCGCTTCCTGCCGCGCACCGTGTTGCTCCTCGTATCGCCCGACCTCGATCCCGCCTTCGCACCCGTGGTGAAGGACAAGGTGGCGCTCGAGGGTCGGCCCACTGCCTATGTCTGCGAAAACTACACGTGTAGAACGCCCGTGCGGACGGCGCCGGATCTTGTCGCGGCACTGGACCGCCCGTAGGCGCGGCCTGTCCTGCTCCGAGATTCGGAGTAGATGCACACGGGCATGATCGTAACGTCATCCTGAGGAGCCGGGCGAAGCCCGGTGACGAAGGATCTCCTCCATAGGGCTACGGGTCTTGCAGGAGATCCTTCGGCCCGGCTGTGCCGAGCCTCAGGATGACATGCTGGCTGTACAGCGGCCGAGCGTACTCCGAATCCCAGTCCTCCAGACGGGTGTTGCCATTGCGGTCTCCACCATTCATACTGAGGGCAGAGAGATGTCCCGAACGCCCCTCCCGTATTGCAGTGTGCCCGGTCTCACCGCATCCCTATCGGGGAGGGAATGTTCTCGATGAGGCTTCGCCCCAAGATGCTGGCGCTCACCGGGGCGGTCTTTTTCTTGCTGATTGTGATTCTGTATTTCACGATTCGGGTGTCGTTGGTGCGAGGGTTCAGGGAGTTGGAGGAAGCCGACGTGCGGCTGAATGTCGAGCGGATCCTGAGCCTGATGGACGGCGACAGGAGGGCCATGGAGCTTGCTTCGGCGGACTGGGCGAGCTGGGACGACACGTACCAGTACATCCAAGACCGCAACGAGAGGTACGTCGGATCGAACCTGGTGCCATCGGTTTTTGAGGATCTCCGTTTGAACGCTCTCGTGTTCGTGGATTCCTCCGGCAGCATCGCCTTCGGGCATTCGTATGATTTTGACAAAAGGGAGGTGAAGGACCTGCCGCCGGCCTTGTTGCCTTATGTGGAGCCAGGCGGACCACTTTTCTGGCGAAGTGCCGGTCGCGGGAGCATCTCGGGCTTCCTCGAGCTCCCGGAGGGATTCTTCATGGTGGTGTCACGCCCCATCCTGACGAGCGCCAGCACGGGGCCGGTCCGAGGCTCCGTGATCATGGGAAGGATCCTCGACAGAGCCGAAACGCGGAGAATGGGGTCGATCCTGCACCTTGCGTTCGCGGTCCACAGGATGGGTGACGTGCGAGCCGCCTTCGATCTGAACGAGGCCAGCCAACCCCTTCTTGCAGGGGAGGACATCTGCGTACGACCGCGAGACGGTGCGGTGATTGGGGGTTACGCCCTGGTGAGGGAGATTCGAGGTCGTCCCTGTTTTCTGGTGGAGTTGACGATGCCCAGGCGGGTTCACCAACAGGGACAGACAACGCTCCGATATCTCCTGGCCTCGCTCCTCATCACCATCGTCGTCCTCGCGGCCACCATGCTGCTGCTGCACGAGAGACTTCTCCTGTCTCGCCTCGAGGTGCTCAACTCAGGCGTGGCCCACATCGCAGCCTCCGGCAGCCTCTCGGGCCGCGTCCACTCGAAGGGCCGGGATGAGATCTCAGATCTGGCCAATGCGATCAATCGAATGCTGGCGGCGCTCGAGCACTCCCACGAGGACTTACGAAACAGCGAAGAGCGGTACAGGCGACTCGTCGAGCACTCGCCCGACGGGATCCTCGTCCATTGCGACGGCAGGATCGTGTTCGCCAACACGGCCGCCGCGAGGATCATCGGGACGGCGAGGCCGGAGGATCTGAACGGCAGGGCGGTGATGGATTTCCTTGATCCTTCCTTTCACGCAATCGCCACGGATAGGATTCGCCGGATTCTGGAGGAAGGTGCGCCCGCTCCTCTGATCGAAGAGAAGGTGTTGCGGCTCGACGGTTCGACTCTCGATGTCGAAATAGCCGCGATTCCATACGTCTTTCTGGGAAGGAAGGCAGTGCAGACAGTCGTGCGAGACGTCACGTACAGGCACCTTCTGGAAGATCAACTTCGACACGCGCAGAAGATGGAGGCCTTCGGCCAACTCGCCGGCGGCGTCGCTCACGACTTCAACAATCTGCTGCAAGCGATGCTGGGTGCTCTCGGAGTCCTGAGACGCGAGTCTGCCGTCGAGCCCCGTCTGGACGCGACGATCGGCGACCTCGAGGACCACATCCGGCGAGGTGTGGCGCTGACGCGGCAACTCCTCCTCTTCGCCCGTCGCGATGTCTCGCGGCCCGAGCTCTTGGACCTGAGCGACGTTGTTCGCCATGCCGATAAGATGCTTCGACGTCTTGTGCGCGAGAACATCCGGGTGATTCTCGAGACGGTGCCCGACCGATGCCCGGTCGAGGCCGACCGTGGGCAGGTGGAGCAGGTGCTTGTCAACCTCGTCCTCAATGCCTCCGACGCGATGCCTCACGGCGGTGAGCTGGTGGTGAGGACGGGCGTCGGTGAAACCTCGGGGGAGGTGTGGTTCGAAGTCCAGGACTCCGGGACGGGGATGTCGGAGGAGGTGAGAGCACGAATCTTCGAGCCCTTCTTCACGACGAAGCCGGCAGGCAAGGGCACCGGGCTCGGCCTCGCAGTTGTTCACGGGATCGTGACCCGGCTGGGGGGTCGGGTCGATGTCACGAGCGAAGCGGGTCGGGGGAGCCGGGTGCGGGTGATTCTTCCGTCGAGAGTAGGATCGGCGTTAGCCGAACAACCGTCCGTGCCCGCACCCGAGGAATCAGGGGACGGCCGGGGGGAGCGCATCTTGCTGGTTGAGGACGAGGATGGAGTCAGGGAGGGCGTGCGCGAGATGCTCCAACTGCTCGGGTATAGTGTCACGGCGGTAGGGAGCGGTGAAGAGGCCCAGAATCTCCTCGAGCGGGAGCGGTTCGATGTGCTGATCACTGATCTCGTGTTGCCGGGGATTCATGGCGCCGAGCTCGCCCGCACATGGTCCAGGATGAAGGTGATCGTGATGTCCGGATATGCGGAGGATGAGGGGCTCCGGAGGTGGGTCAGCGACGGGAGTGTGCGATTCATGCAGAAACCGTTCGATCTGGAGACGTTGGGACGCGAGGTCGGTCAGGCATTGCGCGGGGAGGGAACGGGGTTCAGGCCCGACCATCGCGAGACAGGGAGATGAGTCCGTGAAGATTGCGGTGATGGGTTCAGGCGGTCTCGGTGGATACTACGGAGCCCTGCTGGGAAAGCTAGGGGAGGAGGTCACCTTCATTGCGCGGGGTGCTCACCTTGCGGCCCTCCGTTCTGGTGGGATGCGCATCAGGAGCATCAACGGTGATTTCACCATCGCCCCTGTGCGCGCGACGGACATTCCTTCGGAGATCGGCGTCGTGGACATGGTTCTCTTCGCAGTGAAGACATATGACACCGACGAGGCTGCGCGCGCCATCCAGCCGATTGTGGGTCCGGCCACGACCGTGCTCACCTTTCAGAATGGCGTTGAGTCTCATGAGCGGATCGATGACGTCGTTGGCCAAGGGCGAGCCCTGCCTGCTCCGACACAGATCGCGTCCACTGTGGTCGAGCCTGGTGTGATCTCACAGGAGAGCCAATTCCGGAACACGGTCATCGGCGAGGTGCGGGGAGGGATCAGCAGGCGAGTCGATGAGATCGTCGCGCTTCTGGCCAAGACCGGGGTCAGTGTCACGGCCGCGGAAAACGGGCTGACGCCAGTTTGGCACAAGCTTGTTTTTCTGTCTTCCATAGCCGGGCTCACAGCATGTGCTCGAACGCCGGCCCACGATTTGTTCCTCTTGCCGGCGGCCCGAGAGACCCTGCGGCTGGCGATGCAGGAAGTCTACGACGTTGGCCGCGCCTGCGGCGTGCCGATGGATCCCGATATCGTGGATCGCCAGCACTCGTTCGCCCTCGGGATGAAACCGGGCATCAGGGCATCGATGCACGTGGACCTCGAACGCGGGCGCCGTCTAGAGATTGACGCCCTTTCGGGGGCCGTGGTGCGGCTCGGCAGCCAGCACCGCGTCGCCACGCCTGTCCACCAGACTCTGTATGCGGCGCTCAAGCCATGGGCCAAGAGCTGATGGCAGATCGGGAACGGCGTAACCGCGGGACAGCCACGGGCGTTTTCCTTTCAGAGGCTGAACAGGTCTCCAGAAAGGGAGGAACGACATGAACGTGAGAAAAGGGTTGGTGATCGGATCGGTGGCGGGCTGCCTGGTGCTCTCCATGGTGTGGGTGGCACCGCGAATGGCCGTGCAGGCCGGTGTCGCGGGGGCATTCGCCGCTGGGAAGGAGGGCGACGAGAAAGGTCGGATGTCGCTGCGGCCCGGAGAGGTACTGAAGGAGCTGAACCTGAGCGCCGAGCAAAAGAGCCAGCTCAAGGAGATCCTGACGGCCGAGCGCGATCAGGTGCGGGCGACGATGCGCGATCTGGTGGCGGCACGTATGGAGCTGCGCGGGGCCATCCAGAAGGGTGCCGATGAGAAAACTGTCCGCGAGAAAGCACGCGTCGCCGCCGGGTTCGATTCCGACATGGCCGTGATCCGCGCGCTTCTCTGGTCGAAAGCGAACAAGATCCTGACGAGCGATCAGAAGCGGACCATCGAGAATCGCCGTGCCGAGGCGGAGGCGGCCTGGCAGGAGCGACTGGACCATTTCATGAACAGATTTCCCGACTTTGACCAGTTGGAGGAATAGTGAAGGACGCCGGCCATCAGGTCCCAGTGCTGAGTGCCGAGTGCTGGGTGCTGCTCCGCACTGCATGGCCCAGCACCCAGCACCTAGCACCCAGCACTCAGCACTTTCGCATGGATTGAATGGCTGGTGACAGCACACGGCGCGGGGGTGGCGCTTTGGGGGTCCTCGGGGGTCAATCATGCCGGCGAGCCGGACGACGAAGCGCTCGCCTCGACCTGCCTCGCCGGCGACGAGGCCGCATTCGAGACGCTGGTCCTGCGCCACCGGCGTTCGGTTGCGGCCATCGCGTCGCGGTATTTCTTCAATCCTGCCGATATCGAAGACGTATCTCAGGAGGCCTTCGTGCGCGCGCGAAACTCCCTGGCTCGGCGCAAACCAGGAGCTCCGTTCACGTACTGGCTCCTTCGGATCACCATCAACTGTTGCCTCGACACGCTACGCCATCGCGCACGCCATCCGGCGGTTGCCGTCTCTCGGCTCACCCCCGACGAATCGGCCTGGGTCGACCGGCATCTCGCCACGCGCTCAGAGGAAGAGCACCGGGCCCTCGAGCGCGCCCGCGAGGCGCGCGCTCTGCTCGAACGGGTCCTCGCGAGGGTCGCCCCGAAGGATCGGACAGTGCTATATCTGCTGCATGCGGAAGAGATGGCCGTCGAGGATATCGCGAAAGTGCTCGGCTGGTCGAAGACCCTCGTCAAGGTGAGGGCCTTCAGGGCCAGGCGCGTGTTGAGAAAGGCGCTGGAAGAACTGGCAGCGCATGAGAGGATTCCCAATGAAGAACAACCGCCCCGTTGAGGACATTGACCGGTTGGCCCGCACGCTCCTGCGAGGGGCCGCGCCGGGAGACGTGACACCGGATGCGACGTTTCTGGCCGGGTATCGAAAGAAGCTCGAAGAATCCCGCCTTGCCGGTCCGGCGTTCGGCGATCTGTGCTGGAAGGCCGTCCCGGCGCTCGCCATCCTGACGGCGTTCATCAGCGTGGCGGCCCTTTTCCTCGCGTTCCCGAACGGGACGTCCGACCCCCTGCTGGAATTGGCTCTCGACTCACCAGGAGCAGCGATGGATCTGGATTCACTGAGCGTGATCGACGAGATCATTGCTGACGACAGTGGGAGGTATTGAGTTGAGAGGGTGGAAAGGAGCGATCGGAGTCCTGCTGGTCATGATGCTCGGCTTCGTCTCCGGTGTCGCATCGACGATCCTCTGGATCAGATACGCGCGGTCGCCCGATCGCATCGCGGCCACAATCACTCGCCAGTTGACCCGCGAGCTCGATCTCAACTCGCGCCAGCAGGACGTTCTCCGCGACGCCGTCACCGGCGCACGTCAAGACCTCCTGGTTCTCCGCCAGGAGGTGCGGCCGCGAGTCGAAGAGATTCTGAAGAAATCCAGAAAACGCCTCGAATCCTCTCTCACCGAGGAACAAAAACAGCGACTCGACCGCTACATCAAAGAACGTGAACGAGCGCGAAGGCGATTCCTGCAAAACTGACCTGTTGCAGCATTGGGAGCTGCCGCCACCGGCTCGGCTCGCGAGCCAAATCCATTCAAGAATATGGCTATTTTGTTTTATTCTTATATTAATGGACGGTCCATTATTGTTATTGACAATAGATTTAAGCTTATTCTATAGTTAGTAATATTAAGTGAGGAGGATGTTTGATGTACACAC
>JACPPM010000057.1 GCA_016191015.1 Acidobacteriota bacterium
GGAGATGACTGCTCCGTTCCTGCATTCCTCCCTTCCTGCTTTCCTGAGAGGAGTTCGGAAGATCTAGCCGGCTCAAATTTCTTGCCATTTCGTGTCAACACTCAACTTCCTAGACACTAGCCCCTACTTCGTCCCTTCCCCGGTGCTGGACAGCCGCAGTTTCGATCTCATAATATGGATCGTTCGGCATGGAGCTGAGGCGAGAGGAGTGGTGAGGATGAGCGAAGCGACGCCGTGGCAGATCAAGATGTTCAACAAGTCCCTCAAGAAGAGGATGAAGGTGGCGACACTCGCCGGCCATCTTCGCTCTGTCGGCGACAAGCGTTGTCTTCTCCTCACGTGTGGCGACAACAATGGGGCCATGAACTATCAGATCAGGAAACTCGGGGGCGCCTGGACCTGGGCCGATATGGAAGGTCACTCCATCCCGGACATGGAGTCGCTTCTCGGTGAGAAAGTGCTGCATCTGCCGCTCGAGGACGGCCGGAAGTGGCCGATCGAAGACGGCGCGTTCGAGTGCGTGGTTGCGATCGACTGCCACGAGCATCTGGACGCACCGAAGGCGCTCAATCTCGAGCTCGCCAGAATCACGCGGCCCGGCGGAACGCTGATCGTCACGACACCCAACGGCAACGAGCGGAAGCTCGCCGTCCGCATCAAGCACATGGTCGGAATGACCAAGGAGAAATACGGGCATAAGGTCGTGGGCTACGATATCCCCGATCACGAACGAATGCTGAGCGATGTGGGGCTGCGTCCGGTCGCATCCAGCAGCTATTCCCGCTTTTTCACGGAAATGCTGGAGCTCTGCATCAACTTCGCCTATGTGAATCTGCTGTCGAAGAAGAAGGAGGCCGTGGTCCCCGAGGGCACGATCGCACCGACAACCCAGGATCAGTTCAAGTCGATCAACAAGACGTACAAGATCTACTCGATGATCTACCCGTTTTTCTGGCTCGCCTCCAAGCTCGACTACCTCCTCCTCTTCACCCGCGGCTACGCCGTCGTCGTGGAGGCCCGGAAGTAGCATGAGCCGGGTTCTGGTCACGGGCGCGGGCGGGTTCATCGGCCGCCATCTCGTGCAGCGACAGGTCGAAAGCGGCCAGCACGTCCGCGCCCTGGATCTGCACCTCGACGGCATCGCGGCCGACGGCGTCGAGCCCATCGAGTGCGACATACGCAATCGGGAACGGGTCCGCGAAGCTCTGCAGGGCTGTGATGTCGTCTTTCACCTGGCCAGCGCACATCTTTCGCTGAGGGCCACGGAGCAGGACTATTGGGACGTCAACGTCACGGCGGCGCGGTCGCTGGTCGAAGACGCGGCGCAAGCCGGCGTCCGCCGATTTGTGCACTGCAGCAGCGTCGGCGTGCACGGCGAGGTCCGGAGGCCGCCGGCGAACGAGGATTCGGAGTGCCACCCGGAGTTGATTTACGAGCGCACGAAGTGGGAAGGCGAAAAAGCCGTGCGCGAGATCGCGCAGGCATCGGGCTTTCCGCTGGCCGTCGTTCGTCCGGTCTGGGTGTACGGGGCCGGCTGCGGCCGAACTGAGAAGCTGATGCGAACCGTGCGCAAGGGGAGATTTTTCTACGTCGGCAGCGGCACAACGTCGCGCCACTGTGTCTACATCTCCGACATGATCGACGCGTTCGAGCTGGCCGCGACCGTTCCGGCCGCCGTAGGTCAGGTCGTCATCGTTGGCGACGGCGGAGCGGTGACGTTGGCGGATCTGATGAAGGTCATCGCCGACACAGTTGGAGCGCCCCCGCCTAGGATCCACCTGCCGTTCTGGGCGATGTGGATGGCCGGCGTCGCCGCCGAGACTGCCTTTGGCGCAGTTGGCAAGGAGCCTCCCCTTTCGCGGCGCAGCCTCAAGTTCTTCACCAACAACACGAGCTTCGACATCTCGCGCGCGCGGAAGGTGCTGGGCTACGAGCCGAAGGTGAGCTTGAGGGAGGGGATGAAGAGGACGTACGATCGGTTGAGGGAGCAAGGGCGGATATGAGATCCTTCGTCGGCCGCCTCCGGCGGCCTCCTCAGGATGACATCGGGGCGACACCGTGTGCGGGATAGTCGGATTCAACTGGCGCGATCCGGATCTTGTCTCGCGGATGGCCACACGCATCAGCCATCGCGGGCCTGATCAGCACGGAACGTACGTCGACGACCGCGTGTCGCTGGGCTTCCGCCGCCTCTCGATCATCGATCTCTCCGAGCGGGGACGCCAGCCGATGGCGAACGGCGGATGTCAGTTCCGCAGGGGATCGGCTCAGATCATTTTCAACGGTGAGATCTACAACTTCGCGGAGGTCCGTGAGGAGCTCGAGAAGCGCGGCCACACGTTTCATTCGCAGACCGACACTGAGGTAATCCTCCACGCATACGAGGACGATGGCGTCGATTGCTTGAAGCGGCTGAACGGCATGTTCGCCGTTGCGATCTGGGACCCCGACGCCGGCCAGATCTTCGTAGCGAGAGACCGGATGGGCAAGAAGCCGCTCTATTACTACACGAAGGGCGGGAAGTTCATCTTCTCGTCGGAGATCAAAGCCATCCTGGACTGCCCGGCGGTCGAGCGTGATATCGATCGCGAGTCTCTCGGCCTTTTTCTCGGCCACGAGTTCATCCCTGCGCCGCGGACGATCTTTCAGGACATCCACAAGCTGCCGGCCGGGCACTATCTGGTGGCGAAGAACGGGTCGGTGGAAGTCCACCGCTATTGGGACCTCCGTTTCTCCCCGTCGCAGATGACTCAGCAGGAGTGCGAGGAGGGGCTTCGCGACGCGATCGACGCGGCCGTCAAGCGGAGGCTTCGCAGCGACGTGCCGCTGGGCGTTTTCCTCTCCGGCGGAATCGACTCCAGCACGATCGTGGCGTTCATGAGCCGCCACTTCCCGGGCAAGATCCGCACATTCTCGCTGGGCTATCGCGACAAGTCCTACACCGAGCTCCAGTACGCGAAGTTGGTGGCGGACAGATTCGGGACTGAGCACGCCGAGCTCCTGATCGATCCGGTGAGTCCCGAAATCGTCGAGAAAGTCGTCTATCACGCCGACGAGCCCTTTTCCGAATTCTCGGTCCTGCCCTTCTATCTCATCTGCCAGAAGGCGCGCGAGCACGTGACGGTCTGTTTGAGCGGCGAAGGGGGCGACGAGGTGTTTGTCGGATACGATCGGTTTCTCGCCAGCAAGTTCGACCGGTACTATCGGAGAATCCCCAGCCTGCTCCGGCTGAAGCTGCTCCACCCCCTCGTGATGCGCTTCGGAGACCAGGACGAGAAGAAAGGGATCTGGAACGTCGCGAAGAGGTTCGTCCAGGGCAGCCAGCTCGACCCGGCCGGTCTCCACATGCGCTGGCAATACTTTCTCGAGCGAAAGGATGCGGAGCGTCTGCTCTCACCTCAATTCGCGGGCGCCGTCATGGCAGACCCTTTCTTGCCGATCCGTGCCATGACCGGCAATGGCGCGTTCGCAACCGAGCTGGATCGGGAGCTCTATGTCGAGATGCGCTTCATGATGGCCGAGAACCCCCTCATGCGGACGGACAAGATGAGCATGGCGCATGCGCTCGAGGTGCGCGCTCCGCTGCTCGACTATGAGCTCATCGATTTCGTCGGGCGCATCCCGAGCCGCCTCAAGCTCCAGGGCTGGACCACAAAAGCCATCCTCAAATCAGCGCTCAAAGGAATCCTCCCCCCAGAGATCCTCTACCGCAAGAAGCAGGGCTACAGCTTCCCGATCAAGCATTGGCTTCGTCACGAAATGCGCGACTACATGATGCAGACATTCCGCGAAAGCTCGTTCCTATCTGACTACATCTCGACCAGCGCCCTGAACGACCTGGAACGAGAGCACGATGACGGCTCCCAGAACCACAGCCACATCCTCTGGGGATTGATGATCTTCGCCATCTGGCATCGCACGTTTCTTCCCAGCCACTAGTGTCTCAGAAGTTGAGTGCTTACACGAAATGGCAAAACCTTAGAGGGGGCGAGATCTTCCGGACTCCTCTCAGGAAAGCAGGAAGGGAGGAATGCAGGAACGGA
>JACPPM010000058.1 GCA_016191015.1 Acidobacteriota bacterium
CTCACGCTCCACGCTCCAGGCCCGCGAAGCGGGCCGGACGCTCTCACGCGCGGTGGAGACGCAACCTTTTTGGTTGCGGCTCCGCCGCGTTAGGTGGCTGCGCCGAGCTGGGCTCGGACCGGATTCCAACGGCGCGATCATGCCCTTGACAGCCGGCATGGAAACGGAAACAGTAAGGTTGTCTCCCGGGCGCGGGTGCGAGCAGGAATCGGGTTGGCTGGAAGCGGGATCGGCGCGGGGGATCGGTCCCGTGTTGGAATCGACAACAGATTGAGGAGGAAATTGAGATGCCCTACGAGGCAAAGGATTATGCGCGGCTGATCGGGATGGAGGGGTTCAGCGAGACTCTGCTGAAGAACCACTTCACGCTCTATCAGGGTTACGTCACGAACACGAACAAGGTACTCGACTCGCTCGCTCAGATGGCAAAAGACGGCAAGATCGGGACGCCGGAGTACGCCGAGCTGAAGCGGCGCGTGGGCTGGGAGTTCAACGGAATGCGGCTGCACGAGCTGTACTTCGACAATCTCGGCGGCAAGGCTGCTCTGGATCGCAGTGGGAAGCTTGCGACGCGAATGGCGACCGATTTCGGGAGTGTTGAAGCCTGGGAGGCTGATTTCAAGGGGACCGGTGCCATGCGAGGGATCGGCTGGACGATTCTGTATCAGGACGCAGACAACGGCAGACTGATCAATCAGTGGATCAACGAGCACGATGCCGGCCACCCGGCGGGGTGCACACCGATTCTGGTCCTCGACGTGTTCGAGCATGCTTTCATGATCGACTACGGCCTCAAGAGAGCCGATTACATCGCTGCGTTCATGAAGAACATCAATTGGGGAGCATCTGAAGCACGGTTGAAATAGTCACCTATCAGGACAGGCACGGGGTCACGATCCGCTCTTCCGTGGCTCCGTGCCTCGTTCCCGAGGACGAGGATTGAAGAACCGTCTGCCGGCCGTGGTGCTTTCGGCCTTCGCTCTGGTGCCGCCCCAGCCCCGTGCCGTCACGATCACGGGAAGGGTGGAGATCCTGGACAAGGGGGACCTGAAGCGGAGGGACGCATCGCAGGTTGTGCTGTGGATGGAGCGCCGGGACGGCGTGGTGCCTCAGCCATGGCCCCCGACACAGAAGACAGAGCGTCCCGTGCCGGTGAAGATGGCGTCGAAGGACAAGCGGTTTCAGCCCGGGGTGATGGTCGTCCCGGTGGGAACCGAAGTCAGTTTCCCGAACTTCGACCCGATCTTCCACAACGTGTTCTCACTCTCAGGAGACAACCGCTTCGACCTCGGACTCTACAAGTCGGGCAAGTCGAAGTCGGTTTCCTTTCGGAAGCCGGGCCTCGTGCGCGTCTACTGTAACATCCACTCCCAGATGGTCGGGTTCATTCATGTCATGGCGACGCCGTGGTCGGCCACGACATCATCGGATGGAACGTTTGTGATCCGGGACGTGCCGGCCGGGACGTACCTCCTGAAGAGCTGGGAAGAGAAGGCGGGCGAGGCATCGCGGGAGCTCACGGTGGGCGCAGTGGATCCGCCGTGGATGAGGCTGACGATCGACGCACGGGGCTTCGTCCCGAAGAAGCACCTCAACAAGTTTGGCAAGCAATACACCGCGGAGGGATCAGATGACGAACGCTACTGAAGCGGGTGCGCGGAACCCGAATGGCGATACGGTCTCGACGTCGGCTCCCGCACAGCCGCTCAGGAAGCGACGCCCCACTCAACCTGTCGGACTCTCACTCCGCTACAAGATCTTCCTTGCAGTCCTCGCCCTCCTGGTCCTCATCATCTCCTCGATGGTGGTGCTGGTCCAATGGAAGGCAACGAGAGTGACGCGCCGCTCGGTCGATGCCGCGATGCGTAACACAGGACGGACATTCAGTGTTTTCCTGACAGCACGATTTAATCAGGTCAAGTCAGATGTGAAACAGCTCGCGGACGATCCAAACCTGACGGCGGCCATCGCCGAGACAGGGGCGGATCATGTGACGGTCGCCGACAGCCTCGAAGCCAAGCGCATCGAGATCTTCAGCAAGGCCGATTACATTATGGCCGTCGATTCCATGGCCATGCTGATTGCGAGGACAGACGATCCCACGAAATCCGGCACCGACCTTTCGGAATCCCCCCTCCTCGCTATACCTCTGGAGGGCGATCAGGCGTGGGGCATCGGATCTCGAAAGGGAAAGCTGAGTCTCATGGCATCAGCGCCCGTCACCCAAGGAACTTCCACGATCGTCGGCGCTCTGGCGATGTCCTATCCCATCGACTCGGGATTTGCAGCCGATGCGAAGTCGGTCACGAATGCGGATGCCACGTTCCTGGTCGAGACCGGGAATCAGCTCGCACCTGCATCTTCCACGCTCACGGCCGAATCGGGGGAGATGCTCAGCACGGCGCTGGCAGCCAACCCACAGATCACGGCGGCGAGCATGGGAGAAGGCAAAACCGTCGGCCCTGTGGAGATCACCCTCGGCGGAGAGCCGAACATCGTTATCGCCGTGCCGCTGACGTCGGCCTCGGGCGAGCGGCTCGGGCTCTTCGTAGCGTCCAGATCCCTCTATCAGGAGATGTCGAACTATCGCCAGATCCGCGACGCGCTCATCTACATCGGAATCGCCGCCGTGCTGCTCGCCTTCGCGATCTCCTTCTTCATGGCCCGCCGCATCACGCGCCCGATCGCGGCGCTCGTGGAGGTGACGGAACAGGTGATCGAGGGGGACCTGAATGTCGAGATGCCCGCAGTGCCGAACGATGAAGTGGGGATCTTGGCGAGGTCGTTCGCGAAGATGCTGGTCGAGCTTCGGCAGAAGGCGGAGATGGAAGAATACCTGCGCAATCTGAAAGCGCAGGTTGCCGGATCGTCGACTTTGTCGCAAGCTGCGAGGATCTCGACATCGTCGGCCACGCAGCCTTCCACGAGCAGCGCGTTGGCGATCGGCGGTGTGTTCAACAACAGGTATGTCATCGAACAGATACTCGGATCGGGCGCCATGGGGACCGTCTACAAGGCGAAGGACAGGGAGCTCGACGAAGAGGTGGCAATCAAGACGGTCAAGGCCGACGCCCTGAAGAGCGATCCCACGGCGGTCGATCGGTTCAAGCAGGAGATCAAGCTCGCCCGCCGCATCACCGACAAACATGTCTTGCGGACCTATGACCTGGGCGAAATCGATGGAACCCTGTACATCACAATGGAGTACATGAAGGCCGTCACGCTGAAGTACATTCTCGAGCAGCGAAAGGCTCTCCCGCTCGGTCCCGGTTTGCATCTGGCCAAGCAGATCTGTCTGGGGCTGGCGGCTGCGCATGAGCAAGGCATCGTCCACCGTGACATCAAGCCCCAGAACATGCTCGTCAGCTCGAAGGGCGAGCTGAAGCTGATGGATTTCGGGATTGCGCGGCTCCAGGGGAAAGGGGGAATGACCCAGACGGGCCTCGTCATCGGAACGCCCGACTACATGAGCCCTGAGCAGGCTTCCGGACTGACCCTCGATGCGCGCAGCGACATCTACTCAGCGGGGGTTGTCTTCTACGAGATGTTCTGCGGTCTGCTTCCCTACACCGCCGACACCGTGCTCGCGGTCATGCTCAAACATATCCAGGAACCCCCACGCCCGCCGCGCGAGGCCAACCCCGCCCTCCCGGCCGCTCTGGAGCAGGTCATCTTGAAAATGCTGGCCAAGCAACCCGACGCCCGGTACGCCAAGGTGACCGAAGTCTCCGAGGCCCTCGCGAATGTCGCGATGAAACACTAGGGGCAGGGACTAGGGCCCAGGCGACTTAGCGATAGACTCCTACCGAAGGCTGGCAGCGGCGGGGACGCAGTCAGCAACGCTTGCGGCGACGCGGTAGTGCGAGGCGCGAGATCAGTGATCGCCCGGCACCCGATCGGCACGCAGTGCCGACCGGACTGCCTGGGCCAGCTCCTGGATGCCGTAGGGCTTCCTGAGGAGTGCGTTGCGGACGGCGGTAGCGGGGAGGCCGGCGTCGTCTTCCGGGGCGGATTCGTAGCCGGTGGTGAGGAG
>JACPPM010000065.1 GCA_016191015.1 Acidobacteriota bacterium
ATCGCCCGGTTCCTTCAGATTCACGTAGGCGATGCCCGTATTGACGTCGCTGCCTCCGAATCCGCCGACGAACCCGGCGAAGAGTCTCACCTCGGGACGTGTGGCGAGAAACGTCTCGAGCTGCCGGAAATAACGATCCGTCGCGTCCAGACTCGTGCCCACCGGCGTCTGAAATCGGATGAGGAAGCGGCTCATGTCCTGGCTCGGCACAAACTCCTGCCGCAGCAGCTTCACGATCCCGAGCGACAGCACGAACAGCACCAGGGAGCCCACCAACACCCAGGCGCGGTGATGAAGGGCCGGCTCAAGCGCGCGCAAGTAGATCGCCGACAGCCGCTTGAAAAGGCGGTCCATTGTCCGGCCGACGCGCCCGCGATGCTCGACTTCGAGAAAACGCGAGCAGCGCATCGGCGCCAGCGTCAGCGCCTCGAGCAGTGACAGCAACACCGCCACCGAGATCGTGACACCGAACTGGAAGAAGAACCGGCCGATGATCCCCTTCATGAACGCCACCGGCATGAAGATCGAGACGATCGCGAGTGTCGTGGCGGCGGCCGCAAACGTGATCTCGCGCGCCCCCACCGATGCCGCTTTCACCTTGCCTTCGCCCATCTCGCGATGCCGATAGATGTTCTCGAGGACCACGATGGCATCATCGACGACGATTCCCACGACCAGCCTCAGGCCGAGGACGGTGTGGGTGTTGAGCGTGAAGCCGAAGAAGTAGATGACGATGAACGTTCCCAGGATCGACGTTGGAATCGCCAGCAGGATGTTGACCGTGGTCGACCATGATCCGAGGAAGAGCCAGCAGACAAAGCCGGTGAGGATCGCGGCGAGGAGGAGCGTGAGGAGGATTTCGTTGATCGCACGTTCGACGAAGATCGTCGTGTCCCAGTTGACGTCGAGGCGCAGTCCTTCGGGAAGCTGCGCCCTGATCTGCTCCATCTTCGCCTTCATGTCGTGGCCGACCTGCACCGCGTTGGCTCCTCGCAGCTTGGTGATGCCGAAGCCGATCGTGGGCTCGCCCATCGCTCTGCCGATGCCCTGGCGGCCGGCCGATGGCCTCGCGGGAAATCGTCGGCTACATCAACCTGCTGCGGAAGACAAATGGCGAATAGACCAACCTCAGCATTCGGGGTGTGTCCCCCGAGGTCTTTGGAGTTGGTGGTGGAATCCGACTCGTCGAGGGGCGGCTCTTCAGGCGGCGGTTCCCCGAGGTGATCCTCGGCCGGGCGCTTCGAGATCGCATCCGCCGCGCGGTAGGGGGAAAGCTCCACCATTGTTCTTCCGCTACGTCCCACGGTATGTGACGGGAGGGCGTGGCTCCTGCCGCACGATTCCGCCGGGCCTCCGATGATGTTTTCATACTCTGGCCTTACCCCGTGGTCCTGAAGTCGGGCCGTCTCTTTTCGGGGAACGCAGTGATGTCCTCGCGTGCCGCGGCAGTGCACCCGCTTTTCCCGAATGCCTGGTAGCCGACCTCGAGCGCCTCGCGGAAGGCGCTGCTCGCCGCGGCCTCGCGGATCGCACCATCGATGAGTCACACGACTTCGGTGGACAGGGGGCGGCCGGAAATGGACGCCTCTATCGGCGGTGGAGCTGGGATATCAATGGCGCTCTCCGGGGGTTCACACAGGAGTCGCCTCAGCTCCTCGGCGTAGACGGCACAGCCAGCTCGAAGAGACGCTCGCGCAACTTGGCGGTGGCGAGCAGCACGGCGGAGAGCGCCGTGGACGCGCCTCTGCTTGCCTGCGCCCTCACATCCCAGGGGCAGGTGGCGGGCGGTGTCTTGTCGCGCGTCCGTTGAACCACTAGGCCGCTTAGCGCTCGACTCTTACCAACATGTTGTCAGCCGCGTGGATGATGAACTGGCCGTCCAAACCACCAAGACTCCAAGGCACCATGCCGCACCAAGGGGAGCGCGAAGGCTCTTGGTGGATTCTTGGTGTCTTGGTGGTATTGCGGATCTCGGCTGCGAGCGGAGCCAGCCTCTCATTCGAGGCGCAACCGTCGAATGAGCGTAGTCTCTAATCGGCGGAATCGTTGCCTGAACGGAAAAGAAATCGCGGCATCGTAGAGTACGGGCCAAGACTTCGAACTTCAGGCTTCAGCCGTCCGGTCCGGGGCACGGGCTGGAGCCTGAAGCCTGCTCAGGGAACTGCGACGGTGAGAATATCTTCTTAGTCACGGCAACGATTTCGGCGAGTAGAGACCATGCCTCTAGGGGAGATCCGATTCATCGGGGGGTCACGTTGTTCATCCCCCGGTGGCTCCCCGGCCACCGGGGGATGGAATTTCGCGGGCTAGATCTTGTTGAACCAATACCAGGTACCAGGATGAAGTACGAGGGGATTCGGAGTTTCAAAGAATCCAGTTGCGCAGTTCAACCAGCTCACCCCGTTGGTCGGGATCCCGTTGAGATCAATGTCCGTGATCCCAGGTACGATGGCGTTATATCCCGGCTTGAGGGAGAGCACAAGCTGATCCCGCCCGATGTTCACCGGCCAGCCACGCACCGTGTAGCTCTCCGCCATGGAGTAGCTCCTGAAGACCCAGTAGGCCTTCCCAGGTTCAGCAATCGTGGCATCTTTCCAAGTACCCGTAGCCGCATCGTACACCTGATACCTTCCATACGGGCTGAAGATCGTTGTGAGGCTGGCGTTGTCGGGGATGACCGGGAAGGTAACCTGGTTCCAACCCGAGCACAGGTGGAACGTAAAGGACTGCTGCTGGTTGGCAACATAGTTCAGAGTCTGCTTGCTGTCGTTCGTGCAGATCACCCTCGCCGACTTGTAGTAGGCGTCGTAGTACTCCTGGTTGCAATACTTCGTGTCGTCGCAGGACTCCTTGTTGCTGGTGTCGTAAGCCCTGCTGCACTTCGTGTTGTTCCCGTTGTATGCACACTCGTTGTCGTTGTATTTGTATGGATCGTACCACGCAGTAGCTGCATGGTCCTGGCCGAGAACGTGCCCTATCTCGTGCTCCGCCGCGACAGTGTCCCACCAGTTGGGATACCAGAACCCGGCGCACGAATAGCTCGGAGAAATGTCGATGAGCGCGTAGGTTCCGCACCCGCCCGACCAGCCGTTCATCCTCGTCTCGTTGTAGCGGAAGTAGACGTAGTGAAGCCTGCCGCCTCCGAGCCAAGGCACCGTCACAGCGCTGCATCCGGTCAAGTTGTAGCTGAGCACCGAGGAGGCGACGGAATAGTAGAAGGGATAGGCGTCTCCGTTTGCCTGTTTGGCGTAGGCCACGATCCACGCCACGCCAACGTCGATCCAGTTCCTGAGGGTCGAATCAGGATACGTAGTCGAGGAAACGCTTGGATCTCTGACGGCCTGGAAAGTGAAGGTGGGTATCACAGCCGCCGTACTGGCCGGTCGCGGGGCGCTGTCCAGGATCTGCCTGAACCGGCTTGCCTCCCATGCCATCAATCGCTGGTAGCCGACTGTCTTCGACAGCCGGCCCTGAAGCTCGTTCGCATCCTCCTGGAGGATCTGCATGAACGAGTCCATCTGAGCAGGTGAGGTCATCTCGGTTTCGGGCAACCCAAGGGCGTCCGTCATTTGTCTGAGCTGAGTCTTGGTGTCCTCCAGATCGGCGGAGAGCCGGGCGAACTCCGGGTCCATCCGCTGGGCCTTCGCCGTCAGCTCCCGTTCCGCTCTCTTCATCTTTGTTATCACGGAATCCTCGGCCCCGTAGCTCCCAGAGGCAAGGAGACCGAGCGGTAGCACGACAAGCGCCGGAATCGCACTCCTCAGGATCGTGCGAATTTTCATTGTCCCCCCTTTCAAGCTTTTTGCGCGTTTGTTGACCTACGGACGGTAGGGTGTTTACTGTTCACATCGCGCTGATATCGGTCTCTGCCCTGCACACCTCCTTACAAGAATGGATTCATGTGGAAGCACGCCGAGGCCAGATCACCCGCCTCCTCACGGCGACCACCGGCGGGCACGCATCTCGCACACATCAGATGCTGGGCACGCATGGCTGCATCGGTGCGATATCCGTGCCAATTTCACTCGAATGAATCAGTGGTAGACGATGGGCATCTGACGCGGATACCGACCGCGCGTCGTCGCGCCCACATACGGATTTCGTGAACGAGATACGATTTCCGTATCTCCATTCCAGAACAGGGCAGGGCGGCGCACACTCTCCCCCTGAGGGCGGCGGATGTCGGATCTCGGAGAACTGGCCCTCTGCTCTCCACCCTCGAGGTTGACGCTTGGAAGGAGTTGCCGCCCATACGGTGGCGTGCATCCGACAGCCCGAAGCGGCAGCGATTCGAAATCAGAGATTAGAAGTTTCCCCGTAGATAGGTCTGTCCAGGATTGGCTGTGTCCCTCCGGCAAGCATGCGTGACTGAGCCCGGGCTGACGTAGTTAGATCGGCCCTTGGAAGGAGGGTCGGTATGCGGAAGCAACTGGGTCGTGGACAGATGGTTCGGCTGGATGGAGTGGAGCAGACCTTTGCCAAGTGGAGGTCGACACGGCGGGTGAGGCGGATTCCGGGGAGTCTTTGGGGCGCTGCGGCACGGCTGGTAGCCGTTCACGGCTTGTCCGTCTCCCGGGTTTCGAAGCGACTCCGTGTGAACCCTGGGGATCTCAAGCGACGAGTTCTCGCGGTGCGCATCGAGGAAGAGTCGGCGGCCGTTGAACCGATGGCGGCGCGCAGTGAGGGGGCCAAGTTCGCGCGGATCGAGCTCCCGGCCGTGGCGGTGGCGGCCACACAGCTACGCTCCGGCGTCCGACTGCGGATCGAGGGTATGGACGGGGTGATGATGGAAGCGGTGTTGCCGGGCAGGACAATACCATCGTTGATCCGCGTGTTGGAGCCGTTACTCGGATAAGGGGCGAGGAAATCGCGATGATCCAAGTGACGCCCCAGATGCGGATCATGGTCGCGATTGAGCCGGCAGATTTCAGGAAAGGGATCGACGGGTTGGCGCGGATCTGTCGTGAGGTGATCCGCGTCGATCCGTTCTCGGGCGCGCTTTTTCTTTTCCGGAATCGGTCGGCGACATCGGTGAAGGCCCTGGCATACGATTAATGTTGAGCGCCACGTTATGTGGAGTGACTGCGAGCAAGGCCTGACCGAGCCCCGTTCCGACGCAGTCGACTCCACATAAGTAGTATCTGCACCGCACGAATCAGAGCGACTCCAACCATTCCAGGATTGACTTATCTTTCCTCCATGCGCTCAGCACTTCAGTTTCTTGGACCACGGGCCCGGCACGGGTCACCGCAGCCCGTTTCGTCTCCAGGTCGATCTCCGCATAGCGATTCGTGGTTTCGATGCACGCATGTCCGAGCCAGTGGCTGATGGAGACGAGGTCAACTCCAGCTTGTAGCATGTGGACGGCTGCGGAGTGTCGCAAGACGTGAGGGTGAACATTCTTCTTCTTGAGGCTTGGCGCCCCGGCGAGTCCGAGTCGCGCGTACTTCCGGAGAAGGTAGCGGACACCGAACCGGGTGAGTGCCTCACCGCGATGATTTCGAAAGAGCGGCTCGGTGGAGCTCATGGTGAGATTCGTCTTGTCCAGGAATCGGCGAAGGAGGTTGGCGGTCTGCGGCCACAAGGGACACAGTCGTTCCTTGCGCCCCTTTCCCTGGAGACGCACCTGTGATGGCCGGTCGAGTTGGAGGTCGATGGGTCGCACATTAAGGATCTCTTGCACGCGGGCGCCGGTGTTGAAGAGCGTAACGAGCAAGGCACGATCACGACATCCATCGACGGTGTTGTCGTCGACGGAGCTCAGCATGGAGCGGATCTCATGAGCTTCAAGATATTCTACGGCTCGCAGTCGGGCTCGCTTGGTTGGGACGGCAAGAAGCCGTTGGCACAGCTCGAGATGCTCAGGGTGGCGCAGAGCGACAAAGCGGGTGAAGGAGTGGATAGCGGCCAACCTTGCGTTGCGAGTCGAGGCACCGCTTTGGCGATCGGTTTCGAGATGATTCAGGAAGGCGATAAGGTTCTCAGGTGTCAGATGCTCGAGCTCGAGGTCAACGACCTCGCACCCTCTGCGCGCGGCGAGGAAGCGAAGCAAGAGCACGAATGCGTCGCGATAGCTCTGCACGGTATTTGGACTCAGACCCCTGGTAGAAGGCATGTGCTCCGAGAAGAAGGCGCGCAGGGCGGAGGCAAGAGCGTTGGGAGTGTGACTCTTCATGACGCACCACCCTTGAACAACGCCGTGGGCAAGAAGCTTGAGCAATGCGTTTCGAAGCGCGCGCTCGCCACCTGAGCAAGGGTGTCGACAAAGATAAGGTAGTACTGGGTAGACACGACGGAACTGTGTCCCATATAGATCGAGAGCGCAGGTAGTCTGGCTTGGACATCGACCCCCAGTCGGTACCAGCGAAGCATCGCGTGCACAGCAAACGAGAAACGCAAGTCGTGAACACGCGGTAAACAGCCTGAGGCCGTACGAATGCCTGCCTGACGGAAGAGCTTGTGCATCAGGTGAGCGAGGCCCGGCCCTGTGTATCCGGTGAGGCTGCCGTGATGATGGAGTAATAGCGGAGCGTCATTTCCGCAAGGTCTGCCTGGATGTCGACGGAGCCGGAGGTAGCGATCCACCTCGAGGATCGCGTCGGCGGAGAGGGGAAGAATACGGGATTTATGAAACTTCGACTCCCGGATAAGGAGAACCCTTTCGCCCAAGTCGTAATCTCCCAGAGTCAGCCTCACGAGTTCTCCCCGACGCATGCCGGTTGTGTAGAGCAGGACAACCGCAAGCCGTGCCACATCACGGTGAAGTGGGGAGAGATGATTAGGTCGGAGCGGCTCTGTAGCACGCAGAAGTCGGCTGATCTCCTGCTCGGTGAAGATGTATGGTCTGAAGCGCGGTTGCGCCGGCGGGAATTGGCTAGGGTCGGGCACGAAACATCCAGGCTCGCTGCGGCGGCGGAATAGGCAGAAGTGATACACAATCCTCATCAACTGGCGGCGTCCCGTGGATGTCAGGTGCTGAATCGAAGAACACCACGCAGCGAAGGTCTCCGGCGTCAGATCTGACACGTGCGAGGGGGCAAGGAAGCGATCGAGCCGGGCAAGGTGGTAATAGTGTGAGTCGAAGCTCCGGCCAAGAGCCCGTTTGACGGCGACGTAACGCGCGATCGTCGGTGCAAGCGGAGAGTGAAGATCGTACCGCAGCGTCTTCATCGTTGCGCCTCCGATGTGACGGCTCCGGGGAGATTGAGTGCGACGTCACGCAAGTCGTCGACTTGTAGACGGAGGTACACGCAAGTACTTTCAGTGCTTCGATGGCCAAGGAGATCGCCGATTATCTTTATGGACGTGCCCTTGCGCAGGAGGTGAACGGCCAGTGAGTGCCGGAGACAGTGTGCGCCGTGTGCCCCCTTGGAGAGTCGGATACCGGCGCGAGCTGCCCAGAAGTCGAAGACGTCGCACACAGCCGTCGACTTGATGGGGCCCGGAGGAATGCGAACACGCAGGAAGACGCGCCGCTCAGTTGAGCATGCGCGCCTTACGCGCAGATAATCGAGGAGCGCCTCGCCTACCGCATCCGTTAGTGGTAGAAGCAGAGGGATTCCCACTTTGGGTCGAGGGACCCGAATCTGCGCTGACCGCCATGAGATATCATCAAGCGTGAGGGAGGCAACCTCGCCCACACGGAGGCCGTATGTTGCGATCAACACAAGCATCGCATAGTCGCGGCGCCCCTTGATTATGGAGCGATCGACAGATCGCAGCAGCGAGCGCACAGAGTCCCATGGAAGCGCCCTCGGAAGGCGTTCTCCTCGAAAGCAGCGTGGGGAGTCGACTTGCGCATCGAGACCTGGCAGGACTTCTCCCTCCGCCGCAAGGAACCTGAGGAAGGACCTCAGCATCCCTGTAACTTTCTGCATGCTGACACGGCCGAGGCGACGTCCTGCCCGACACAAGAACGCCTCGATATCGGCGGTTTTGAGATCCTGGAGCCGTTTTGGTCGAGTGTCATAGTCAAGAAACCGAAGGAACTCCGTGATCCCTACGCCGTGGCGCGTGACAGTCCGCGGTGCCAATCCGCGGGTTAGCTCAAGGTACCGACAGTACATCCCGACGCGTTCGCTCGTTGGCGTCCCAGGATTGGGCGCCAGCCTGCCCCGATCCCCCAGATACTGCGCCAAGGACTTGACCAACGAACCTGCAATCTGCTCTGTCCAGCGGGTCGGACTCGGCATGAGAGATCGCAGTTCCGAAGCTGTGAGCTGTTCGAACGATTCAACGCCTCGCTGGCGAAGCGTACTCGCCACCAGCCGCCCGGCCTGGATGCGACGACGGATTGCGCCTGTTGGGTAACCCTTCTCGCGCAACCAATCGCAAAAGCCATCCCACACCGCGCCCAACAGCGGCAGAGATGCATAACGACCATGAGCTTGAGGAAACAAAGACACCAGCATGGAGACCTCCTTCTGATCGCTACAAATCGCGATCCGGTCTCGATGCTACCCCCCAGAATTATGTGAAGTTGCGCCGGATCAAACCGAGGGATCGCTCGTGCCTCCACGAAGGCAAGGCCGCGCACTCCACATAACGTGGCGCTCAACATTAATCGTATTATGTGGCGCGCCACATAATACGATGGGCAGGGATATTGGCTCTGTCAGAAGAGACTCTCTCGGGGACGATTCCGGTGGTGGCCCGAGACGGATCGACCCGACGCCACGCACCGGGAGCTCGCGGCCCACGAAATCCAGATTCTGCTCTGGAGTGGGAATCCTGAAGGAAGCGGCATTCCACCCGAGTGGAAGCGAATCGAGCCGACCGATCTTCCCGGGACTGGACACAACCCATGACCTATGGCATACTTTTCCCCCGAGATGACGGTTCGATACTGTGGCCGCGAATTCAGCGCCCAGGAGATGGCGCGGATCCGGGAGATCATTCAGGGGAACCCGGCCTACACGCGCCGAAATCTGTCGTGGGCTGTCTGCAGGGAGTTTCAGTGGCTGAAGGCCGATGGCGGCCTGAAGGAGATGAGCTGCCGGGTCGCGATGTTGCGAATGCAGCGAGACGGCTTGATTCAGCTACCGCCTCCTGCACGGCCTCACCATGGTGGCCGGTACCGAATTGCTCGCACACTCTTTGCCGAGCCGCAGGAAGAGGTGACGGGATCGGTCGAGCAGATTGCCGGGGTGAGGCTGGACCTGATTCGGAGCCGATCCGAGAGCCACCTCTGGAATGAGCTCATCGACCGATATCACTATCTCGGATATACGGCGCTGCCGGGCGCTCAACTTCGGTACCTGATTCAAAGCGCCGAGCAGCCGCTGGGTTGTTTGGGGTTCAGCGCGTCGGCCTGGAAGATCGCCCCGCGCGACGAGTGGATCGGATGGAGCGCGGACCAGCGGAAGAAAAATCTGCACCTGATCGTGTGTAACGCGAGATTTCTTTTGCTCCCATGGATCCGCGTCCGAAACCTCGCGACCAAGGTTCTCGCCATGGCAGCCCGGTTGTTGCCGAACGATTGGGTCGATCGCTACGGGTATCGTCCGGTGCTTCTGGAGACTTTTGTCGAGGTGGGTCGTTTCCACGGAACCTCCTACAAGGCCGCCAACTGGCTCTGCGTTGGCCTCACGAAGGGGCGAGGCCGGAATGACGTTCACACGCAGGCGCGCGAGCCGGTCAAGAGCATCTGGGTCCAGCCCCTGAGCCGGCACTTCCGGGAGGTTCTCTGTGGCCGATAATGGGGAAGCCATTCCCAAGGAGATTGATCTGACCGAAGAGCAGCTCCAAGAGCTGATCCGGCGGTTGGATCAGAACTGCTTGACGCCGACAGATCGGGATCTGATAAAGGGTGTACTCGGCGCGCACGTCTGGCTTTCCAGGAAGCTCCAAGAGAGGGAGATGAGTCTGAAGAGACTGTTCCGCCTTTTCTTTCAGAAGAGGACCGAGAGCAGTCGAAACATTCTGAAGAAGGTATCCGAGGCAACCGAGGAGAAGGAGCCGCAGCCGGGAGCCGTCCCGCCCGCAGAGTCTTCATCAGGACATGGTCGAAGGCCCGCGTCACAGTACACGGGCGCTCGGCGCACTCACTGTGCACACCCGGAGCTGGCCGCCGAGTCGGGATGCCCTGCATGCCACCGCGGACGTGTCTTTCCTCTGAGGGATCCTGGCATCTTCATTCACTTCAAAGCCCGTCCTCCAATCGATGCCGACATCTACGAAAGCGATCGGTTCCGATGCGGCTCGTGCGGTGCAGTCTTCACCGCCCCAATTCCTGCCGGCGTGCCGGCGGTGACCTGGGACCCGACCGCCAAGTCGATGGCCGCGATCCTGCGATACGGCGCCGGAGTGCCTCATTACCGTCTGGAGAAACTTCAGCAGCAGCTTGGAGTCCCGATCTCGGATGCGACGCTCTTTGACCTCTCCGAGCAGGTGGCCGACGCAGCCTTCATCGTCTATCGGCACCTGCTCCTCATCGCAGCTCAGGGGGAGCTCTTCCACGCCGATGACACGACTATGCGAATCCTCGCCTTGATGAAAGAGGACAAGGACAAAGACGATGCTCGCCAGAGGAAAGGCATCTATACAACCGCCATCATATCGATCGTCGAGGAACACGAAATCTGTCTCTTCTTCACCGGACGACGCTACGCCGGCGAGAACCTCGACGAGTTCCTGAAGCTGCGCTCAAAGCAGATGCAGGCGCCGATGCTGATGGCAGATGCCGCTGTCCGCAACCTCCCGAAAACTCTGCAGGTGATCCTCCTCAAATGCCTCACGCATGGACGACGTCAGTTTGTTGATGTCTACGAAAGCTTCCCCGCAGAAGTAACTCACATCATCCAGGAGATCGCGATCATCTACCACAACGACCAGCAAGCCCATGAATTCGCTCTCACCCCGGATCTCCGCCTGGCCTACCACCAAGAGCACAGCGGCCCGGTGACCGAGAGGCTGCACCACTGGTGCCTTGCTCTTATCAACGAGAAGAAGGTGGAACCCAACAGCGCGCTCGGGAAGGCGATCAGATACCTCGACAAGCACTGGGACGGACTGACGCAATTCCTCAGGATCCCAGGAGCTCCCATCAGCAACGATCTGACCGAAAGATTGCTCAAGCGCGCCGTCCTTCACCGAAAAAACAGCCTGTTCTATCTCACCGAGCACGGTGCGGCTGTCGGCGACATCCTCATGACCCTCATCCAGACAGCCGTGCGCGCCGGCGCCAACCCCTTCGATTACCTCACCGAGATCCAGCGCCATCACGCACAGGCCCGCGACCACCCCGACCACTGGCTCCCCTGGAATTACCGTGACTCCATCCCAGGTTTGCTCGCAGGCGATGCCGCTGCGTAGCGTCGCCTGCCGGGGCGGTCAGGGAGGCAGAACGCACCTGAAGCCGAGGCGACCCGATTTCAAGCATCTTTGCCGGAGGGACACGATTGGCTCCGCCTGCCATCTACCGCTTACGGATTTCCAATTGCGCCGCCACTGACCCGAAGCGTCGGAACCTCCTGCAGAGAATAGGACCGTGTCCTAGGCACGCCGTCGAAAGCCGGCGAGGAGTAGCGAATGAGCGAGTCGATCGCCAGCAGTTGTCGCTCAGGTTTAGCAGAAGGGGTTCATCGTCTGCATGGCCTGCGATTGAATCAACTCGCCCGATCGATGACCGATGCGACAGCGATCGGCATTGGCGCGGGACTCAGCAAACCTCGCCGCGGGCGAGACGGTCCGGTCCTTCCGTTTTGGGTTGCCAGCGGTAGATGTACGTCGTTTACTGGAAACGATTATTCGTAAGCGTTCGGCGAACCCAGCTAGAAACCGGCGCCATTACTCCGACGTTCGGACGGGCCCGCACTGAGCGCGGGGCCCGCCCTCCGTTTGAGCGCTCGGATTCCTACGGCTGAGGATAGACTCCATTCTTCACAACGATGTAGTTCCAATAGGAGTGATACGTTCCGTAGCTAATCTGCGGTTCCGAAATGGTTACACCGATCTGCGGTGTCCATGATACAACTCCGGGAGACCCAGAGAATTTCAGAACGCCGTCGATATACAGCTTGAGCGCTGAATCGGTGATTGTGACGCGATAGTTATGCCACTTAGTGCCATCACAGGCGATAGTGCCCGACCCTGCAATCATTACATAAGAGCCACTTACGTCGAGCGAGGCGTACTTGTTATTACTGGTTTCGAATTTGAGCCCTGCGAGGGATCCATCGATCTTCATCACCGTTTCTATGGTGGCACTACTTAAGCTTATGCTCCTATTGGCATACTGTGAATAACTGGAAGGACCCCCTGTCAGTTGCAGCGCTTTGCCGGATTCGGTCGTTCCCACGTTCACTATGGTGCCTGCTGTTCCGTTGAGTATCCATGGTGACGCAGGCAACCCATCGGCCTCGTAATATGTATCCCAGCTGTAGGGTCTTGGCTCGAGCACCTGCGTCGTCCCGTCATTCTTGAACACAATCGTTATCAACGGTATTCTGCTGACGGGTTTCCCCCAGGCGTGACTGGAGCCACCATAGTAGTACTTGGAGATGGCGAAGGGCAGTGTAAATGTGCGGCCGTTCAGGTTTCCGTCAAAAGACCCGGCCCCTTTGGGTTGGGTGATCTTGAATTGTGGCGTGGCATCAGCATAGACGAATTTGTTCGTTAGTTTCTTACAAGTTGCGTGTTGACAGGAAATGGCAAGACTCTCGAGGGGGCGAGATCCTCCGAACCCCCTCTCAGGAAAGCAGGAAGGGAGGAAT
>JACPPM010000063.1 GCA_016191015.1 Acidobacteriota bacterium
CCTCGGGTTCCCCGCGCACAACCGCCGCGAGCGCTCTCGTGGCCGCCGCCGTCTGTTCGAGTGTCGTCCCTTCGGGCATATCGACGATCACCTGAAATTCGCTCTTGTTGTCGTACGGCAGCATTTTCACGCGCACGGCGCGGAAGTAGAAGAGGGAGATCGAGGCCAGCAGAATCAGGGCGACTCCCCCGAGCACAGCAGCGCGCAGCCGGCCGCGCTGGATCAGCGGCCGCATGACGGCCCCGTACAGACGCTCGATCCGGCCCTCTGCCGGCGTTTCGGCCTCCGGGCCGCTCGCCGGCTTCGCGTCATGCTTTATCCCCCCGAGCAAGCGCAGCGTGATGTACGGCGTGATGATGAAGGCCACAAGCAGGGAGAAGAACATCGCTGCCGATGCATTGATCGGAATCGGGCGCATGTACGGTCCCATCAACCCCGACACGAACGCAAGCGGCAGCAACGCCGCGATGACGGTGAACGTTGCGAGGATCGTCGGGTTGCCCACTTCGTCGGTCGCGTAGACCGCGGCACGGAGGGGTGAGGTCCACCCGAGCTGGAAGTGGCGGTGGATGTTTTCCACCACGACGATGGCGTCATCGACGAGGATGCCGATGGCGAAGATCAGAGCGAAGAGGGTGACGCGGTTGAGGGTGTAGCCGAAGAGGGCGCTGGTGGCGAGGGTCATGGCAAGCGTGACCGGGACGGCCACGGCCACGACGAGCGCTTCGCGCCGGCCCAGAGCGAAGAACATCAATAGCACCACTGCCGCGGTGGCAATGAGCATGTGGCTGATCAGCTCGTTCGATTTTTCCTCAGCGGAGCCAGTTGGAGTAGTACATCCGCGAACATTCCGAAGCCGACTTCAGCCACGGCATCTGCCCGGACTGCGCCGAGAAGCACTTTCCCGACATCGCGCGCTACATGGGTCCCAAGTAGCTCGGCCCACCTCACAGGTCGGCCAGGCGTCCGGCCTCGATTGCTTCGAGGAGCCTCAGCTCGCTGTCGACCGCCTGCCGGTCATCTCGCTCCAGTGCCAGACTTCGAAGCCGTGGCATCCCCTTCGGGGAGTAGAGCACCTTGAACTGAACCGGCATCAGGCGTTGAGCCAGGATCGAGTGGATCCGGTTCTTCACCCTCGTCCGGTCCGACACCGGTGAGCTCCGTCGCGTCGTCAGGAACCCTATCCTCGCCGTCTGATCATCGGGCCGCCGGACCGGTGGCAGAAAGTCGCTCCGCGGCAACTGCGCCAACACTCGAGCGTCCACCTTGTCCGTCTGCACCTGCGCCTGTGCGATGGCCTTCGTTCGAAGCGGGTTCGATATGACAACTTCTTTTACGTATGGGTCGATGGCCTTGGCCACCGCCCATGTGTTGGTTGTCGCTTCCTGTGCCACACGGTCACTCGGCCGAAGTCCAAACTTCTCGAACAGCTCCAACTGATCGCGCGTGCAGGGAACCCGCATTTCGCGGACTTCCCCGCTCTCCTCGAGAATGCACGCCTGCACAAAGCTCTTGTGCACATCTAGACCTACGCATCTCGGCATGGCACAATCTCCTTGTTCTGTGAGGTGTGAGGTGGGCATGCCTGCCAGGATCGGCAAGCTCCGGCGAGGTCGTTGGCCTTCGAGGCCGTCTCCGACCACGCCGAAAGATGTCGGGCCATTCGGCACTTACTCTTCGAGTTTGAAGCCATCCGGGTGGGCGGTCGGGCGGTCAGATAAGACAGCGGGCTCGAAGCCCATGATTTCTATCGACCTGCCCTCGTAATGAACGGCCCCCTCACGCCTCACCTTTGCTTTATCGTCCATCACGTCCCGTGCCCGGATGTCTCGATAGAAGCAAAGCTGCTCCGAATCTTCAACACCGCTGGGAACAGGTCGCCGGCGACTCAGCCGGACCCCACCGACGCACTGCCGCGGCACCACTGCCGCTCCCTGGCAATACTCATACGAGGTAAGACACGGCCCCCCTGATGGGAGATAGAACCAACGGGCCGGGTGCAACAAGACGACCTATTCCGATGGGAACCCTGGCCAAGCATCTTTGTTTCTCGCCCACCAGTCCTGCCATTTACGAAAATCCTGGCCCAGGCTCGTCACCCCCGTCAGGCGCGCCAATGCCGCGGTTGCATCCCGGATCTCGTACTCGTTTTCGACAAGGTCCAGATCCCGATGATACAGGGGCTTCAGCGCCTTGATCAGCGTTGGAACGGCCCGCTTGTCGTCAAAGTTGCCCAGCACCGTGCAGATGTCGGCGACGCGACGATGCCCACCCGGACCTTCAAAGGGTCTTCGCAGTTCCATCTCCAGAGCCTCCAGGATGGGCGGCAGGGAGCGGGCTTCGCCGATTTTTCCCAGCGCCTCGACGGCCCAGTGCCGGAGCTGCACCTCCCTGCACATCGGGATCAGCCGATCCACCGACTTCTTGCTCTTCATGTCTCCCAGCAGGTAGGCCGCCCATTGACGCCTGGGAATCTCTCGGGCATCAAGCTGTGCCAGCAGGAAATCTTCGGCCCTTCTGCCGGCCTGGACCATGCTCTGTCTGGCCGCCTCGGCTCGGTTCGATAGTTCATAGTCGGGATCGATGGCGATCGAAAACAACTCGTTCATGGCTCGTTCGTCGGGAATCCGACTCAGGGAATCCAGGAGCTCCCTTTCCAGCTTGGAATCCTTCAGTGGACGATCACGAAGGAACTCCAGCTTCAGGTCGGTGGTGCGGGGTTCGTCGATTCTGCAGAACACCAGCAGTGCCCGGCGTTGTCGAGTCCATCTTTCCTCCGATCGGTCCAGCACCAGAGGGATCACCTGCTCCAGGATGCCGGGCGGCGGTCCCAGGAGACCTATGGCCAACAGGACCTCTTCCTGGACTTCCAATACCGGATCCCCGATCAGCGTCGTGAGTTTGGGGAGAGCCCGGGCATCATTCATGAGTCCGAGTGCAACTGCCGCACCCGCGCGTATACCGCCATCGGGATTGTCCAGGTACGTGAGCAACGTGGAGAAAGCACCATCTCCGAAATACCGGAGCAGGTTGATGCGGCGGTCCTTTTCGGAAGCACGGTCGGTCTTGAAGCTTTCGATCAGCTGGGGGACTGCGATCGGCCCGATGATGCGGATCGCCCGGTCGGCCTCTTCGGCGGGCGAGGTCAAGGACCAGATGTTGGGCATGTTCCTGCCCCGGAACTGGATCCTGAGCTGGGTGTCATCCTGCAGCAGTCGGACGAGGTGGGGGAGGAATTCGGTCGCCCGCGATCTCTTCTTGGCCGATTCGAAGGCCGCCTCCGCCCTCACGGTCGGGTCGACCGAATTGAGGTCGCCGATGTGCTTGCCGATGTCTTCCCGGCAACAACCGAGAACCAGCAGGAGTGGAAGCACTCCGAGCCCTTTCCGGGTTGCGGTTCGCAAAATAGATAGCCCCATCGTTCCTCCTTTTGCCCTGGTGTTCGTGCCGCATGTCGTGCGGACCGTGTCCCTAGTTTATAGTTTTGCAAACAACTGCCATGGTTCACATCCCCCTCCGATTCGCGACTGGAGTCGATTGCGCGTGGGGCACGGTCGGTGGTCTGGTACGTTTCCCGGTGCCGATGATCGTCGCTTCCTTCCTGCCGCCCTGGTCGGCAACGACCTTGTGGAGCATCCGGCAGTCGGCGGCGCCGACTCGGCCGAGCGCGCAACCGAAGGTATCCAGCAGGAAACGCTTCGCATGATGGGTTGTGTCCTTGTCGAGCTTGCGGTAATTGAGGTGCGCCGTGTACTCGGCCAGCCGACGGCTATTGTCATCGACAAGCTGGCCCGGAAGTACCCCCACGCGGGTGTACGCCGCCCCGTGCCCGTGTGCAAAATTGGGCGACCACGACTGAGATAAGGACGTGACCGTTCACGACATGGCTATCGGACAAGTTCAAAGACCCGGCCCCCACATCCGATGCAAACGTGCGTTGGTGCGCAGGCGTGGCAGATGAGGAATCCGCAAGCTTGGCATGTGTAGGCGGCGGCCATTCTCTCGGTGATGCGCTGTGTCAGCTCATCTCCGGACATGAGCGAGAGCCCCTGGCCACTGCCCGGGGCTTGTGGGAGCAAACGCAGTCGTGTGTGGCAGATCATACAGCCAAGCTGCCAGAATGCCCTCTTACGCACCTTCGCATCCTTATCCGTCTTGGCGATCTCGGCGAGAGCGACGGGGTCGATTAGCCGAGAGATCGCGCAGTTGCGTACATCCGCGCTCCGGTCCGTCCTGGCGATCTCGGCTAGCAGCACCCGATTCTGGAGATACCAGACAGCAGTACTGCGCACATTGTCATCCGGTTCGTTCTTGGCGATGTCAGCCCGCACATCATCATCGAGCTGCATGATGGCCAGGTTCCGCGCTCCCAGAATTGGATTGGTTGCTCTGACGATTGCAAGCAGGAGGGCCTGATCAGTGATCTTGCTTATGGCCGCCGCGCCCACCTTTCCCTTTCCGTGGGTTCGGGCGACCTCCGCGAGCACCGCTTGGTCGGTTATCTTCTCGATGGCTGGCAGTAGCTGGGCATCCCACGTTCGAGCCTCAGCGCCGGCTGGACAGTCCGGTGTCTTCGCGAGTTCTGCCAGGAGTTCCGGATCCGTCAAGCCGCCCTGGGCTGCCTCTCGTACATAGTAACTCTTGTCGTGCCTTGCAATCTCCGCCAGAGTCGCCTGATCTGCGACCCGCTTCACGGCTGCCTCGCGTACGCTGGGTTCGCTGGCATGTCTTGACACGTCGGCTAGCGCCACCTGATCCGTGAGCCTCCCCACCGCGGCGGCGCCCACATAGCTATCGCTGTCGTGCTTGGCGATCTCGGCCAGAGTGGATTGATCCGTCAGCCTTTGCGCGGCAGCCATGCGCACGGCTCTTTCACCATCGTGGTTCGCGACCTCAGCTAGTGCTTCCTCATCGGTGAGCCTCTCCACAGCAGCCACGCGCACGTCTGTGTCGCTGTCGTGTTTCGCGATGCTAGCCAGGGTCGCCTGGTCCGTCAGCTTCTTGACAGCGGCTTCGCACGCATTCTGGTCACAGCAGGTTCTTACGAGCTCAGCCAGTTGCGCTTGGTCGGTCATGGATTCGACATCTGAAGCGTTCCCGAGCAATGCCCCCTTCCTCGGGTGGTCATCCGCAAGCCTCTCAGCTGCAGTTCTCCGGACGTATCGCTCACTGTCGTGTGAAGCGATATGGGCCAGAATCGCTTGGTCCGTAAGCCTTGCTGCGGCGACATTGCGCGCCCGCGAAGTGCTGTCGTGTTGGGCGATATCGGCTAACACCACCTGATCGGTGAGCCGCGCAACGGCGCTCCAACGCACCTCCCGGGCACTGTCGTGCCTTGCGATCTCCGCCAGAATGGCTTGATCCGTCAGCATCTGCACGGCGATCTGGCGCACTCCCTCATCGCGATCGTGCTTCGCGATCTCCGCCAGCCGCGTCTGATTGGCGAGCTCCTTGATGGCCGCCTTTCGTACCTCTGAATCAGGGTGCTTCCATTTGGGCCTGAAGCTGGTCAGATTCCATTTGGGCACAATGGTGATCACAATCGCCAGGATCCCTATCAGGGCGAGGAGCGTCACGACGACAGCCGGCATCAATTCTTCGGGCAGTTCGAACATTTGATCGCTCCTTTCCCACGGCTCCTGGGGATGTCCCAAACGGCCCTGGCATTCTCCCATAGGAGCTTCCTTCTCGCCACCATCGTAGAGAAACACGCATGCAGACCGAACTCCAGGCCGACGGCGTCTTCTGCGGGCTGGAAAGCGGTGGGCATGCTCAGGAGTGTGTCACGGCAACGGGCGGGGGAAGCTATAGGAATTTGCTTTTCGGGATACCCCCACCCGAACCGATCCACCAGGTGGATGGCCCGGGAAGACACCCCATCCCGACCCGATTCGGACTCCTGGGAGTCCGAATCGGGTCGGGATGGGGTGTTCGCCGATCGGGTTGGGATGAAAACATGTGTCAAAGGTAGGACGGAAAGGTTGAGCCGTCAAGTTGTCGTGGATTGTTGCGTTCGGGAGGCACACGTTCGGCCTTGCTTCGTGCGCCGGCGGCACTGATCTAGAAGTAGTAGAAGTCGGCCGATCCGGAATCGGGTTCCGGGGAGCCGACCGGTATGGGTGGGGGATGCGCCGGTAGCTGAAGAACCTCGAAGACGCACTTGATGCTCACCAGGATCTTTCCGACCACATCCGACCGCGTTCGCGCCTCGATGACCGAAATCACTTTGAGCTTCGAACCGCATTGGCAAAGGAGTGGGTCGGCCTCGTACACTTGCTGAATCAAGCGCGCCCACGACTTCCGGCGAGCCTTGACCCAATCCTCCTCCGGTTCGATCGTGGCTCGTGCCGACGAGCCTGCGGGTTGTGTGGAATCCGCAACAACCCGCGGGGGTGCGCCCCTCCAAGGTCGGAACGATCACTATTGGTCGATTCGACGTTTCATCTCCTCGATCTTTCGATCGAGGAATTCGAGGCGAATTCCCCACTGGCGGCGGGTTTCCTCCATGCCCATGTACTCCTCCCCGTTAACATCGCCAATGACTCGTTCGCTAAGGGCGGCTCTGTCCTGGGAGAGTACCTCTATGGCACGCAGTATGACCTCTGGCTCGGCATCGAGCTCGCTCAGTGCCACTGCTGCGGCACTGCGAACGTCCTCGTGGCGATCTGAGAGCGCCGAGGTAAGAGGTGCCACGGCACGCGCATCACCTAGCTTCCCGAGGACCTGTGCTACTCCCTTGCGTATGAAAGTTTCCGCGTGCCGCAACGCCCGAACCAGGGATTCGCCGGCCAGTTCTCTTCCCAACCCGATGAGCGACACAGCGGCGGCGCTCTGAGCTTCCCCATCAAAGTTGTCCAGCGCAAGTATCAACGCCTCCACGGCGCGGGAATCACTGAACTTGCCGAGCGCAAGTATGGCGGCGCTGCGATTCCCATAGTCACTTTGGTTGGCGGCCCTGATGAGTGGTTCCACTGCGCGCGGGTCGTTGAGTTCTCCTAACGCCGTCGCTGCAAGGTTGCGTACATTCTTGTCGCTATCATCGAGTGCCTTGATGAGCGGGTCCACAGCGCGCGAGTCATCAAGCCGCCCTAACGATGCGGCGGCGGAGCGGCGCGTTTCCATACAGCTGCCTGCTTCTAGCGCCTTGACGAGCGGCGGCACAGCGCGCGAATCACCGAACTCCGCCAGCGCAGTAGCAGCCTCGGAAATACCTCTATCGAGGGCTCGGAAAAGGAATTCCAAGCCGCGTTCGTCTCCTAACTTGCCCAGAGCCACGGCGGCGCCGCATGCGCGATCAGAGGCGAAACCCCATCCTCGATAGAGACATTCCTCCTCTGCGCAAAGTACCTTGGCTAGCGGATCAACGGCACGCGCGTCGTGGGACTGACCAAGACGACGGGTGTCCCCGTCCTCTCCCATGACTAGCGCCACCCACGTCGATTCACCGAGCTTCACGAGCGATTCGGCCGCTGCCCGTCGAGTTGGACCATCCCAAGCTCCGAGGGCCAGGATGAGAGGCCCCACGGCACGTGAGTCACTCAACTCACCCAGAGCCTGCGCGATGTCGACACTTGCCTCCTTCCCAAGTGCGGTGATGAGCGGTTCAACGGCGCGACCATCTCTGAGCTTGCCGAGTGCCTCTGCGGCCAGACACCGGACCTCTCGATGATAGCGACAGGAGACGTGGTCCCAGCGCTGCAGCAACACCTTGATGAGCGGTTCGACTACGCGGGGGTCCCGCGAATGGCCGAGTCGACGGAAGTCCTCGTTGTCCCCTTTAACGATCTCCACCCACTTCGATTCGCCCAGCTTTTCCAGAGACTCGGCCGCTGCCCGTCGACACCAACCATCCCAATGTCCGAGAGTCATGATGAGAGGCCCTACGGCGCGCGCGTCGCGCAGATTGCCCAGCACCTGGGCAACATCCCTGGCCCCACCACCCTCCTCATCGCCCAGCGATCTGATGAGTGGTTCGATCGCACGGGGATCTCCAAGGTTGCCGAGTGCCTTTGCCGCGACGCAGCGTACGCTGTGGTCAGATAGCGCGGCAGCAAGTGGCTCCACCGCACGTATGTCGCCAAGGTTGCCCAGCGCCTCCGCCGCGACGACGCGATCAGAGGGAGTGCTCATGGCCGCAATGAGTGATTCCACTGCGCGTCCGTCCCTGATTCTCCCAAGAGCTTGGGCCGCGGCGCGACGCACACGGTACCGCCTGTCTCGGAGCGCCTTGATCAGGCCTTTCACATCCAGCGCCTGTTCCATCTTCCCGCAGTTCGGTTCGAAAAAGAACATGACGACCCCCCTTCTGTGTACCGACTGGCCAGACCTGGCCCAGATAATTCACGAAGTGTATGTATGGAAGAGCCAGCCCTATCCCTCCGGGCCCCGCTCCGCCATCCCCGGGGATGGCGGAGCGGGGCCCGGAGGCGAGATTTTCGGCGAACTGAGCCTGGAACACGTGTTGAAGATAGGATTTCCGGCCGGGGTTGTCAAGGCTGGCCGCGTGAGAAGAGAGGTCTTGCGCTGAGGGCCGGCGGAGGCGGATCAGAAGCAGTAGGTGTCTGGGAGGGAGCCGTCGTCCTGAGCTCCGCCCGGCTCGGGATGGGACGGCGGCGGCGGGCGCGCCGGGAGCTGGAGCGCATCGAAGGCGAAGTTGATGTGTTTCAGGATTTTGGCGACAACGTCGGATTGTGTGCGTGCTTCGATGAATGACGCCCCACGATGCACCCCCTTGGTAGCTCTATGAAAAGTCGAGAGTTTGTTGTTTCGTGAACCCTGATAGCGAGGGACCGTCGCCCTTGCGGTTGTTCTGAGGGTCTTCGAGGAAGCGATCGAGGTCCTCCTTTTTGATTATCCATGGTGCACAAGGCGCGGGCTGCCTTCCCCGCAATTGGCCGCTCTTCAAGAGACGATGCATGGTCATGGGACTGACCTTTGCGTACATCGAGGCATGCGTCAAATCGAAGATCGTCTCGCTGTTCTCACGTCTGCTGTGGGCGGGTATGCCGTGCTCCTTTCTGAAATACGAAATGCGCGCCCTTGTCCAAGTCAGCCCCGTGCTGGTCTTCTGACCCAGTCGACCCATGACGCGTGCAATCTTGTCGTCGGGGAGGACCGCAGCCAACTCCTCTATGATCTCGGACGCCTCCCGGGTCGTCTGCCTTCGCGATTCGCCGGGTCGGAAGAGCGGGACGGTCAGCTCGGTGTGAACGCCCCCAGTCCAGTGGATGATGGCGCGAACCGTGC
>JACPPM010000064.1 GCA_016191015.1 Acidobacteriota bacterium
CGCTCTACGCTCCACGCTCCACGCTCTCCGCTCCGTGCCGACGCGCCGAACATGTCCATCACGCCAGGACTGCCTACCTGTCGCCCTTGCCCGATCGGCCGCCCGTCATCTGCTCGGTGGCCTCCCGCAGGTAGTCGCCCAAGCTCGTCTTGCCGGCGTCTGCATTGGAGTGAGAGTACTCCGCGGCCTCTCGCCGTTCTTTGTCGAGCATCGCCGCGCGAATGCTCAACCCGATCTTCTTCTCCGCGTTATTGATCTTGATGATCTTCGCATTGACGTTCTCGCCGACGTTGAACTTGTCCTCGGGTTTCTCGACTCGTTTGTCATCCAGCTCGCTCACGTGGATCAGCCCCTCGATCCCGGGCTCCAATTCGACGAAGACTCCGAAGTTTGTCACCCTGACGATGCGGACCTCCATGACGTCGCCGACTCCATGGCGCCGCACGAAGTCGTCCCAGACGTCCGGCTGAAGCTGTTTGATACCGAGTGAGAGGCGCTGGTTCGCGCTGTCGATGTTCAGAATCATCGCGTCGACGACATCCCCCTTCTTCAGCACTTCGGAGGGGTGTTTGATCTTCTTCGTCCAGCTCAAGTCGGAGACGTGAATAAGTCCGTCGATGCCATCCTCGACCTCGACGAACGCGCCGAACTCCGTCAGGTTGCGAATCTTGCCCTTGATCACGGAACCGATCTGGTAGCGCTGAGAAAGGACCTGCCAGGGATTGGGCTCTGTCTGCTTGAGTCCCAGGGAGATTCGGCGGCTGGCCTGGTCGATCTCCAGAACCTGCGTTTCGACCGAGTCCCCCACCGAAAGGATCTTGCTCGGATGCTTGATCCTCTTGTTCCAACTCATCTCGGAGATATGAATGAGACCCTCGACGCCGTCCTCCAGCGATACGAACGCTCCGTACTCGGTCAGGCTGATCACCTTTCCCCGCACGCGCGTGCCCGAGGGGTACTTCTCCACGACCGAAAGCCACGGATCTGACTGGCGCTGCTTGTAGCCCAGCGAGACCCGCTCGTTCTCGCGATCGAACTTCAACACGACGACCTCGACCTCATCACCCGGCTGGAACAGTTCCGACGGATGATTGATCCGGCCCCATGACATGTCGGTGATGTGCAGGAGCCCGTCGATTCCGCCGAGATCGATGAAAGCGCCGTAGTCGGTGATATTCTTGACGTAGCCCTTGAGGACCGCGCCCTCGGTCAGCCGTTCGAGCGTGTCCTTCTTGCGGCCTTCGTTCTCTTCTTCGAGAACCGCCTTCCGGCTCAGCACGATGTTGCCACGCTTCTTGTTGACCTTGATCACCTTCATCTCGAGGTCTCGGCCGCGGAGCGAGTCGATGTTCCTCACAGGCTTGACATCAAGCTGACTGCCCGGCAAGAACGCGCGAACACCGATGTCGACTGCGAACCCGCCCTTGATTCGTTCGATGATTCGACCCGTGACGGTGGTCTTCTCGTTGTAAGACTTTTCGATCTGATCCCAGACCTTCATCTTCTCGGCCTTCTCACGCGAAAGAACAATGTAGCCTTCCGTGTCTTCGGCCTGTTCCAGCAGGACATCGATCTGATCCCCGGGCTGCACCGAAATCCGCCCGCCTTCGAGCACAAATTCCTCGATGGGGATCACGCCCTCACTCTTGTACCCGATGTCCACGATGACCTCATTCTCGGTCACCTTCACCACCGTCCCCTTCAGGACTTCCCCTTCGGAGAACCCCTTCATGCCACGTTCGTAGCGTTCGAGCAGCGCGCCGAACTCGGCATCCTCATCGCTCAACGAAACAGGCGTCGGGCCCTCCTTTCCAGTCAACTTCCGTTGGTTGTGTTCGCTCATGTCTCCAAGGCCTCCTCAACGAACCACTGACCGGCTGCCTCAACGCAAATCAAGGCTCGGCGGCCCGCGGCCCTCTCGAACCCTCGAATAGTATTGAAGAAGCACCCGCGTGTCAAACATCCACAATGGTGCGTGTGCGCATGGCGGCTGCTGATCGGAGAGCGACGAGCTCCCGGTACCAATTGCAACGATGCGCCTTCGTGCATACACTGTCGCCCTGCTGCACACTTTCGTCGCAGCCTAAGGAGTGGACTCAAAGTGATAGCGATAACTGGGGCAACGGGGAAGACGGGAAGCCGCGTCGCGGCTGCATTGCTGGAAGCCAAGCAACCGGTGCGCGTGCTGGCGAGGTCGGCTGAGAAAGTGGACGGGTTGAAGGCACAGGGAGCCGAGGTTGCAATCGGCACGCTGGCGGACCCGACGTACCTCAAGGCCGCATTCGACGGCTGCTCGGGAGCCTACCTCGTCACTCCGCTTAACTGGTCCACCGTCGATCCGACGGCCGAGGAGATTGCGATCGGCCGTGCGATGGCTGAGGCGCTGGCCGGCTCGACGGTACACGTCGTCTATCTCTCGGTGCTGAAGGCCCGGGACAAGACAGGTATTCCGCATTTCGAATCAAAGGCCGAGATCGAGACGGCTCTGGAGGCGGCCTGCCCAACCCTCACCGTGCTCCGCCCCGCCTTCTTTATGGAAAACCTGCTGGCACAAATCGGGGCGCTGAGCTCCTCGCGGACAATCTCCCTCCCGATGCCAGGCCACCAGCCGCTGGCGATGGTCTCGACAGCGGATATCGCTGAGGTGACGAAACAGGCGTTTGTGCGTGGACCCAAGGGGAAAGAGATCTACGACGTGATCGGGATGAGGTGTTACACGCCGGGCGAATGCGCCAGGCTGATAGGCAACTCCCTGGGGAGAACAGTCTACTACAAAGAAATGACTGATAAGGACTTCACGAAGATGCTCGAAGCCACCGGGGCGTCAGACCACTCGGTCGCGGACCTGCTCTGCATGTTCCACTACTTCAAGGAGTCGCGATTCACGGGTGACTTCGACAATGTTAGGAAAGCTTTCAAATACACATCGGTCACGTTCGAGAAATTCGCAGAATTCATGGTGAGCGAGAGTGGGGTTCAAAGTTCAAAGTTCAAAGTTCAATAATAGATCTAAAAACTATGACAGTTACTATAAAAGCTGGAATGTTTGTTTACGCGTATTGAAACTTCTTATTCCGAAGTTTTGACCTCGAACCGACTAACGGATTTTTGGCACCGTAACTTTTTTCTCCACTTTTTTTCATTCTGCCGGGTGTCTGCTCCGTTATATGGGTATGACGAGGAGCAATCGCACCGGCGAGTGTCGGAGGGCGGCAGGGGCCTCGTCCAGTTTTTTCAATCACATCCTCCGTGGGAAGGATGAGAGGAGCTCAATTACGATGCACATTTCTGCTTACCGCAAGATCGCAGCGGTCGCTACGGCGGCGCTCTTTGTTTCGTTCGCACCCGGGTTCGCGTCCTCGGCCAGCCGGCCTGATCAGGATGTCGGTCCCCGCCCGTTCTTCGTAGACGGTAATGAATACCCCAGCCAGGCCGCTTTTATTCAGAGTGGCCGTCGGTGCGGCACGTACAGGGACGCAGAGCAGATCGTCATCGATGAGATCCGCGCGAAAGCCGAGATGGAGATGCTCGGAATCAACTCCGCCACGGCTCCAATGGGCGGCACGATCAATGTTTATTTCCACGTGATCAACAAGGGAACCGGCACTGCGAACGGCGACATCCCGACCTCGATGATCAACGACCAGATGACTGTCCTGAACAACGCCTACGCAGGGTCGGGCTGGTCCTTCAACCTGGTCAGCGTCGACCGTACGACAAACTCCACCTGGTACACGATGGGCTATGGCAGCTCGGCCGAGACAGCCGCAAAGACGGCCCTCCGCCAGGGTACCGCGGACGACCTGAATATCTACGCCGCGAACATCGGCGGCGGGCTCCTGGGTTGGGCCACGTTCCCGTCGAGCTACTCCTCGAAGCCGAATATGGACGGCGTGGTCCTGCTGAACGAGTCGTTGCCCGGCGGCACCGCTTCACCCTACAACCTCGGCGACACGGGCACGCATGAAGTTGGTCACTGGATGGGTCTCTACCACACGTTCCAGGGTGGTTGCGCGCGAAGCGCCACCAGCGGTGGCGACTACGTGTCGGATACCCCGGCCGAGAAGAGTGCCGCCTACGGCTGCCCCACCGGCCGTGACTCGTGCAAGAACCTGAGCGGCAAGGACCCGATCACGAACTTCATGGACTACACGGACGACTCCTGCATGTACCTGTTCAGCGCTGGCCAGGGTACCCGGATGAACAGCCAGTTCGCCACCTACCGGTACGGCAAGTAGTTCCAGAACGAATAGAGCTCCGAGGGAGGAGCGCCGGCATCGGCGCTTCTCCCTTTTGTTTTTTTCCAGGCTCATCTCCGCATCCTCCATCCATTCCGCGTGTTCTCCCGCAGTCGTTTGCCGGCGGCGCGATCAGGCTGAGATTCGGAGTACAGAGCCGAACGATCTCGAATGGCGGCTGAGCTTGAATCCGCTCGCTTACGCTCGCGGCTCTGATCAGACCAGTGCCAGCACAATCAGAGCCGCGACCGTTAGGGAGCGGTCATGCCGCCGTCCAAGCCGCCGCATGGCGTGGATGGACTCTCGCATGCAAGGCGTACTCCGAATCTCAGGATCAGGTCTGACAGTTGACATTCCATACGGGCAGAGAGATATTTCCGCCCTGTGCTCAAATTTTTCTCGAGCTGCAAAACATCTTGATCTGAGAGGCGGACAAATCCATGTCGAACAGCAATTCATTCCTGCCCTCGCGTTACCAGCCGGGGCTGCCGGTTACGAAACTGATACTCGAGGAGGCGCCGGGCGACGAAGCGGTTCCGATGGACGTCCTGTTTGTCGGAGGTGGACCGGCGGGTCTTTCGGGCGCCATTGAGCTTGCACGTCTGGTCAAGCAGGACGCCGAGCAGGGCGGCAAGGTCGGCCCTGTTGAAATCGGCGTGCTCGAGAAGGCGGACGCGCTCGGAAAGCATTCGCTCTCCGGGGCCGTCGTCAACCCGATCGCGTTCAGGACCCTTTTCCCGGAGCTCAAGGACTCGGAGCTCCCCTTCCGGTCGCGGGTCGAGCACGATCGGGTCTTCTTTCTGACGAAGGGCGGGCAGTTCCGCATTCCGACCCCGCCGACGATGCACAATCGCGGCAACTACACGGCGTCGCTCTGCGAGATTGTGAGGTGGTTAGGTGAACGGGCCGAGCAGCTCGGGGTGAACATCTTCACCGGATTTCCGGCCGCCTCGCTGTTGGTCGAAGGGCGCAAGGTCTGCGGTGTGCGCACCGCACCATCAGGACTGAACCGGAAGGGCGAGCCAGGCAGCGGATACGCTCCGCCGACGGACCTCAGCGCACGGGTGACGGTTCTGTCGGAAGGGACGAGGGGCACGCTGACGCAGGCCTATGCGCAGTGGCAGGGAATCGCCTCGTCCAACCCGCAGATCTTCGCTCTCGGCGTCAAGGAGCTCTGGGAAGCGAAGCGTCCGTTGGACAAGGTGATCCACACGATGGGCTGGCCGCTTCCCCTGGACGCATTCGGCGGGAGCTGGATGTACCCGATGGGCGAGAATCTGATTTCGATCGGACTGGTCGTCGGCCTCGATTACCACCAGCAGACTCTGGACGTGCACGAGATGCTCCAACGCATGAAGCTGCACCCGCTTTTCAGGCAGTATCTGGAAGGAGGGGAGCTAGCTGAGTGGGGAGCCAAGACGATTCCCGAAGGCGGGTATTATTCGCTGCCCGAGCGGCTGCATGGTGACGGGTTGCTGATCGCCGGCGATGCGGCGGGATTCGTGAACGTGCCGGCCCTCAAGGGCATCCACTACGCGATGCAATCGGGCATCCTGGCCGCGCGAACGATTTTCGAAGCGTTGCAAGCCGGTGACACGACGGTCGTGGGGCTCCGACGGTACGACGCGCTGATTGGCAGCAGCTTCATCAGGGACGACTTGTACCGCACGAGAAACATGCGTCTGGCCTTCAAGAGCGGCTTCTTCGTCGGCGGCGTCAAGGCTGCACTGATGTCGATCACCGGCGGGGCGTTCCCCGGCGGTCAGATCAAGGTGGAAGAGGATGTGAAGGAGCCGAGGAAGATTGTGACAGCGGAAGTTTTCAAACCCGACAGCTCCCGCACCTTCAGCAAGGTCGACGCGGTTTTCCGATCAGCCAATTCGACGCGTGACGACATCCCGTCTCACCTGATCCTCGAGAAGGAGGTCCCGGCCGAGGCCGCGGAGTTCTATGCGCACATGTGCCCGGCAGGCGTCTACGAACGCCAAGGCGATCGGCTCGTCGTCAACGCCCCCAACTGCGTCGATTGCAAAGCGACCGACGTCCTCGGGCCGCGCTGGACGCCACGAGAAGGCGGGAGCGGCCCGGGCTACCGGCGCATGTAGCCGAGGAGTGCTGGGTGCTGAGTGCTGAGTGCTGGGGGCGCGACCGGACCACTCAGCACCGGAGCAGCTCCCATCGCGACGAGATCGAGCTGAGTCAGCCGAGTAGCCACGAGTCTTGAACGCAGAACTACTCGTATCGGAGGGCCTCGATCGGGTCTAGGTTCGCGGCGCGATACGCAGGGTAGAGGCCTGAAGCCAAACCGACCGCGACAGAAACGCCAGCTGACGCGATGATGGACCAGAGGGTGACGAGGGTAGGCCATCCCGCGTAGAAAGCGACTGCCTTGGCGAGGCCCACCCCCAGGACAACTCCGGCCATGCCTCCAATCACGCTGATCATGAATGCCTCGGTGAGAAACTGATCCCGTATGTCCCTTCTGCGTGCTCCCACGGCTCTGCGAATGCCGATTTCTCGAGTCCTCTCGAACACGGTCGCCAGCATGATGTTCATGATCCCGATGCCACCGACCAGGAGGCTGATTCCCGCGATCGCACCCATGACGATACTGAAGATGCGCTGGGTCCGCCGGCTTTGATTCAGCAGCTCCTCCGGCACGACAACTTCGTAGTCCTGCGCTCCCCCGTGGATTCGGTCGACAAGACCCCTGATCACGGCCGCAGCAGCGAGGGGAGAGGTCCGATCGTCGAGCTGAACAACCACCTCATCCAGAGGCGCCTCGAGGGCATCCCGGTCGAACTTGCGGACAGCCGTCGTCACCGGCAGATAGATGGTCCGGCCTGCTGTGCTGCGTTCCTGATTTCCCTCCTTCACGTCGTTTCCGGCCAGCACGCCCACGACTTCGAGCCAGACGTCATTGACCTTCAGATCCCGGCCGATGACCTGCTCGTACCCGAAGAGGTCTCGGCGCACCCCGGGGCTGACGACGCATACTTGGCCGTGAGTGCGTTCGTCGTAAACGTCGAGAAAGCGTCCCTCCCGGACGGGCAGAATGAGGCTGCTCCCGGCCTGGCACGAGACGCCGAAGACCTTCGCCTCCGTCTTGGCGCCTTGCGCCAGAATCTTGTAGGCATCGATACGCACGCGCCCCGCCACCTGACTGACGCCGGCGACGGCCTCGGCAATGGCCTGAGCGTCTCGCCATGACACCCCCGGGGACTTCTTGCGGATCAGCTCCAGCTCTTCCCGCTTCAGCTCCTTGCCCCGCACCAGCACGTTTCGGACACCCATCTGTTCGATCATCTCGAGTGCCTGGCGTTCGGCTCCGGCTCCGATCGAAAGCATCGACACAACCGAGCTGACACCGAAGATCATGCCGAGCATCGTGAGGGCCGTGCGGAGCTTGTGCGTGCTGAGGTTCCCGGTGGCGGTGCGGAGCGCCTCCCTTGCGTTCATCTCATCATGCCCCCGGGAACTCCACCGGACGAGTTGTTTGGCGGCTCGCCCTCCCCTGCCGCCTCCGTGCCTGTTCCGGGAGAGCGCGTGGGATCCGCGAGCGCGATGACGTCGCCGGCGCTGAGCCCGCTCTCGACCACGACGCGTCCGATCGCCGTCGACCCCACCTGTATCACTACCGGGAAAAAGCGGCGGCCTTCCCGGCGGTAGGCGACCTTCTTCCCATCCTTGTCGAACACGGCGACACGCGGAATCGATATCGCCGCACCCTTCTTCTCGAGCGTCAGCTCAGCCGCGACTCGCATCCCAGGCTTCATGACCGCCGTGTCGGTCCGCGCAAATCTCAGAACAACGGCGAAATACTGGACGGGAACGCGCGGGATTCGGGGCTTGGCCAGCTGATCCACCTTATCCACCACCGCCGTGAATGCCGCTCCTGGGTGCGCTTCGATCGTGACTTGAGATTCGAGGCCGGTTCTCAGTCCGCCCGCATCCGCCTCGAGCACGAACACCTCGGCCTCCATTTCGGCCGACTGGGGGATCTCGGCAATCGGGTCTCCCGGCCACACCAGGTCGCCGACCTGCGCCGCCAAGCCGCGCCAGTTCTTCCGATGGACGAGGATCCCGTCGTGCGGCGCCCTGACCTCGAGCGACTCCAGCCCCTTCTCCGCGCGTGCGATCTTCTGCTCCGCCTGCCTGCGCTCGATCTCCAGCAGATCGAGATCCGCCGAGGAAAGTTCCTGCCGCACCTTCTTCACCGCCGCGGCATTCTCCTTTCGCCCCAGAGCCAGTTTCTCGTCGATCTCGGACTCGATGATCTGATTGCGAGAAAAGAGCAACGGATCGCTGCTCCGGAAATCTCTGGCGTGCTCCAGCTCGCGACCGGCAACAATCGCGTCCCGGTCGAGGTTCCGGACCGCGGCATCCGACTCGGCCCTCTTTCCCGCTATGCGACTCTCGGCCAGAGCACGCTCAGTCCGGCCATCGGCCAGCGTCGTCTCGAGCTCAGTCGGATCGAACTTCACGACCACATCATCGGCCCGCACGGCGGCGCCGTCCGGGGCCAACCAGGCGATCTTCAGCCCCTCTTGCGCTTCCATCGGCGCGCTGATCGGCGTGGCCTTGGTCGCCCGCAGGCACCCTTCCGCCCGCACCCTGTGGAGAAACGTACCAGCCTGCACAGACATGACCGGAACAGAATTCCTGGTGAGTGCCCACAGAGCGGTCACACCGACCGCGACCCCCAGCGTCACCACGCTGGAAAGGACTGCTCGGCGTTGGCGTATCAATCCGCGCTCTTTCTCAGGTCGAGCCGCGACACCTGATCCTTCTCGCGCAGTCCGCCGAGAAGCTCGACGTGCTCAGCGTTTCTCCGGCCCAGCGTGAGCGGCGCGATCCGAAACCCCAAGAGGGAGCGGCGATACGCGATCGGTCCATCGGTTGTGCTGAAGACGGCCTCCCCAGGGATGACCAGTGCTTCCCCGACGACGTTTGTCCGGATCGTTCCGCGGAAGCGCATGCCAGGGCGCATCCGCTCCGGATCCGTCCGGCTCAGATCGATCCCGACACGAACGACCTTGAGTGGAGCCGGCCCGCGCTGCTTCTGAACCGTCTTTGCAATCGTCTTCAGTCGGCCGGCGAATTCGACGTCGGCGTGGGCATCGAGCTTCATCAGGACCTCCTGGCCGGACACCAGCCCGCCAGCCTCCGCTTCCTCAACCTCCCCTTCGGCCATCATCAGCTTCAGATCGGGAATTTCCAAAACCTTCTCGCTGAGCCAGCACGAGTCACCGACCTTCTTTTTCTCTTCACGCCATCCTGCGATATAGATGATCGTGCCATCGCGAGGTGCGCTCACCGTCATCGTCCCGATCGCTTCGGTGATCCGGTCGACCTCCGTCTGCGCATGGCGGAATTCATCCTCGAGCGCAGCGATCGCGGCCTCCGTCGCGGCGCGAGACATCGTGAGCTGTTCCGTCAGGTGTTCGACCTCGAGTTTCGCCTGTTCCAGCTCGAGTCGAACCCGACGGAGATCCGCCGAAGCGACAAGATCATCGGGAGTCTCGGCCTTCATCGAGGCCTTGCGAAGCTTCGCCTCCGCCTCTACCAACCTCAGTTCGTCCTGCCTCTGCCGGAGAGCAGAGTCGGATCTTTTCTGGTCGATCTTCTTGGCAGCCGCGTCACGTGTCGCACAGACCTCCATGAGCGTCCGTTCGAGATCGCTGGTGTCGAAGCCCAGCACAGGCTGACCTTTTCTGACCTCCGCACCCTCCGGAGCGAGAAACGAGATCTTGTATTCCCACACGTCAGGAATCCCCGGCGGCCCGAGCTGAGTCGTCTCGACGGCCTTGAAGGTCCCTGTGACATCGACGGTGAGAGCCAGATCCCGCCGCTCGATTTCGACCCAATCGCCCTCGACGCTATTCCCTCCGAGCAGCCACCATCCAGAGGCGCCGACGCCTATGAGGAGAATGACCGTCCGGGAGGCGCGAAGCAGGGTCGCCCCGATCGGGCTCACCGGCGCATCCCCAGTTTCGTGCCCTCGACCGCTCCCTCGACTATGACGCATTCCGCCGCGTTGCACGGGCCGACGCGCACGGCGTCCACAGGTGCCTGACCGCCGAGGAGGACGAGTCGGGGTGGGTCTGAGGCGAGGTCGAGAGCGGAGCGTGGAGCGAGCAGGACATTCGCAAGGCGGGCCGTTTCGATGCCGACCTTCACGGACATCCCGGGGCGCATCCGTGCAGTGTCGGTCTGCTGCAACGCGATCGAGACCGCGAAAGAGCGTCGAAGGGACTGGCCACCCTCCTCGCTCGCCACCGCTGCGATGTCTGTGACCGTGCCACTGAACCGGAGGTCCGGATAGCTATCCATCGTGCACTCAGCCGCCATCCCTACGCGAATCTTTCCGTCGTCGACATCGCTGAGCGACGCCTTGACCATCATGCTCGCCAAGTCCGGGATCTCCATCACTCCCAGCCCGACCCAGACCGAGTCGCCGACCATGTATTTCCGCCGCTCCCGAATGTGCTCTCCAACCACCAGCACTCCACTCCGGGGGGCACGCACGATCATGGTGTCGAGAGCCTCCTCCACATCCCGCAAGTCTCGTTTCGCTTTCTGTAAGGAGATCATCGCCTGCTCGACCGTCGCGGCCGAGGCCTCCCTCGCCGCAGTCAGCTCCTCCACCGCCTTTTCGTGCTCCGCCTGCGCTCGCATCAAGGCGAGCAGGTTCTCGGTGTATTTTTGGCGCGAGACCAGCTCCTGTGGAAGCTCCGCGTCGATTCTGGCCTTCTCAACGGATAGCCGTCGCTGCTCTGCCTGCGATTCCTTTTCGGCAACAAGCACGGCGGCCTCGGCTTCTCTCTGCTCCACCTCGCTCTCACCTTTCACGACACTCAGCCTCTTCTTCTCGATGTCAGCCGCGAACGCCCCTCCGTCAAGCTCTAGGACCTTCGCCCCTGCCACGACATCCGCCCCATCCTCCGCCATCCACCGGATGGTCGTTCGCCAGGACGGAACGCGCGGCACGGTGATCTTCTCCGACCGCGCTGCCTGGAGATCGCCGGTCAGGACGACACGCCCTCGGAACTCGCCCCGCCGGACAACGAGCTCCGCCGGAGTCGCATCATCACGCGACGGGTCCGCCCGTCCCCCGGCGCACGAGATCCCGGTGACCACTCCGGCACAAACGAGCAGAAGCGCCTTCCATCGCATATCAGAGCTACGAGCGATCATCCTCCGTCAAGCAGCGGCAATGCAACTCGCGCCATCACCTGTGCCAACTTTCGCTGCGGCCGCCAGGACTATTCTGGCGTCCATCTAGGCACGCGCCCGGGTGTCCAGGGCGCGCCCGAGGCTTCGGCCTCGTCCTCGAGTTTCTTGAGGTCGACCTCGATGAGGGTGCGGAGCTGTTCCAACAATGCCGGGAAGTCGGCCGCCGCGATCTCGTAGGACCGACGGTGGGTCTGGGTCGGCGAGGATGTCGTGAGCCAGTGTCCGTAGACCACGCTCTGCACTCTGTCGGCGAGGGCCGGGGCGGTCGGGTCGCTGCGCTTCTGCCTGGTGGGATCGCCACTCAGCGCGACCTGGAGGTCCTTGAGACGCACTTCGATCGCCCGCGCCTCATCGGCCAGTCGCGGATCTGCCGCTGGGGTGTTCTGGAGCGCCTTCTTGATGTGGTCGATGCGAGTCTGTGTCTCGTCGGCCGCCTCGACTGCGCCGAGCAGGGCTCGCTGGAGCCGGGCGGTCTTCTGCTGGAAGGCCAGAAGCGCGGATCGATCCGTGGCGGGCAGACTGGCGGCACCGAGCGGCCCCGCGACAAACTCCTGTCGATCGCCGAGCAGGGTGACCGTGCCATCAACTCGCTTCGCCATGGTCACCCGGTAGGTACCCGGCATCGCAAGCGGGCCAACCGGCTGGAATTCGAACGGATTGTCGGTAGACGGTTCTTCGAGTTGTGTCGGATCGGATGCGGGCAGGCGCAGGTCCCAGGCAACGCGATGGAAACCCGAGGTGACCGGGCCGGTCAACCGGCGGACCACGTTGCCCTGGTCGTCGGTGACGGTCAGGAGGATCGCCGGCGCTTCCTCCCTATCCTCGTCCCGCAGCGCGTCCCAGCTCGGATACGTGACATCCTTGCCGTCCTTACTCAGCTTCTTCTCTTCAGCCTGTCGTGCCTTGGCTTTCGTCTTCAGCTCGTCCGTGAGGTAGTAAGTGAACACGGCGCCGAACGGTGGGTTCGCGGCGCTGAAGAACGAATCACCCTGAAATGATTTCTCGCGCAACCCCAGCGGTTCCCGCTGGATGTACATCCAGGTCTTCTTGACGGGGAGGAGAATGGCCTCCTTCTCCAGCGACACGGGGCTCACGTGCCGCAAAGCCGAGTAGTCGTCCAAGATGTAGAAGCCCCGTCCGAACGTGCCCAGCACGAGATCGTTCTCACGTTCCTGGATGACGAGGTCCTTGACGGCGATGGTGGGAAGGCCGCCTTTGAGCTGGACCCATTTCTTGCCGCCATCGATCGTGAAGTAGACGCCGAACTCAGTGCCGGCGAATAGGAGGTCCGGTTTCACATGGTCCTCTGCGAGCGCGTACACCGTGCCACGAGCGGGGAGATCGCCGGTGACCGAGACCCAATTCATGCCTCGATCGCTGCTCTTGAGCACGTACGGCTTGAAGTCGCCCATCTTGTGATTGTCGAAGGCCGCGTAGACGGTGTCCGCGTTGTGCTGCGATGCCGTCAGGCGAGAGACGTAGGCGTTCTCGGGAATCCCCGGGAAGCGATCGACCTTCCTCCACTCGTTCCCGCCATCGGCGGTCGCCTGGACAAGCCCGTCATCGGTCCCGACATAGATGAGTCCCTCTTTCAGCGGCGACTCGGCCAGGGAGACGATGTTCCCGTAGAAAGATGTCGAGGCGTTCTTCGCCACGGAGTCGACGCTCCAAACTCGCCCCATCACCTTCAGTTTGTTGCGCTCGATCTGCCGCGTGAGGTCAGGGCTGACGGCTTTCCACGTCTCGCCCCGGTCGTCGCTCCTGAACAGTTTGTTCGCCGCGAAGTAGATCCGCGTATGCGAGTGCGGACTTATCAGAAGCGGCGAATCCCAGTTGTAGCGTAATGGTGGCTCACCCCTCCCCGGCTGCGGCTGGATGTCGAGGATCTCGCCGGTCCGCCGATCGTGGCGGATAAGGCCGCCATACTGCGATTCGGAGTAGACGATGTTCGGATCCTCGGGGTCGACCTGGCTGTAGAAACCGTCTCCGCCGACGGTCACGAACCAGTCGGAGTTGATGATCCCGTGAGAGGTCGGTGTCCGGGACGGACCCCCGAGGGTGAAGTTATCCTGCGTCCCGCCGTACACGTTGTAGAACGGCACGGCGTTGTCGACGGTCAGCCTGTAGAACTGCGTGACCGGCAGGTTTGCCATGAACAGCCACGAAGCGGCCCTGTCGTAGCTCTCGTAGAGCCCGCCGTCGCAACCCGCGATCAGGTGGTGTGTGTTCGTCGGGTCGATCCACAGGGCGTGGTTGTCGACGTGCTTGTACTTCTCACCAACCTGGTGGAAGCTCTTCCCGCCATCGTCGGTCACCTTCATCCAGGTATCCATCGAGTAAACCCGGTCGACGTTGGACGGATCAGCGTAGATCTCCTGGTAGTACTGAGGCGATTCGCTGACGTAGTCGCACATCTTTTCCCAGTTGCCGCCCGCATCCGTCGATCGGAAGAATCCGCCCGCCTTGTTCGCCGCCTCGACGAGGGCATAGACAACATCAGGTCGCGCCGGCGAAACGGCGATGCCGATCCGGCCCGTGTCCTCCTTCGGGAGGCCGTTTTCCAACTTCTTCCAGGTCGCCCCTCCGTCGGTGGATTTGTGCAGCCCCCCTTCGGGACCACCGTCAATCAACGTCCAGACGTGCCTGCGGCGCTGGTATGCCGCCGCATAGATCACATCCGGGTTGCGTGGATCGAAGGCGATATCGGTGACGCCGGTGTTCTCGCTGATCTTTAACACCTGGTTCCAGCTCTTCCCGCCGTCAGTCGTCTTGTAAAGGCCGCGGTCGCCGCCCGGCGACCAGAGCGGGCCCTGAGCTGCAACGTAGACGACCTTGGAGCTCCGCGGATCCACCAGGATCTTGCCGATGTGCTCTGAGCTCTTCAGCCCGACGTTTTCCCAGCTCTTCCCGCCGTCGGTCGACTTGTACACCCCGTCCCCGTACGAGACGCTTCGTTGGCTGTTGTTCTCGCCTGTCCCGACCCACACATTCAGCGGGTCGGAGGGGTCGATCGTGACGCATCCGATCGAGTACGATCCCTGCTCGTCGAAGACAGGGGTCCAGGTCGTCCCCGAGTTCACTGTCTTCCATACCCCGCCGGACGCTGCGGCGACGAACCACGTGTGCGGATTGTTGGCGTGGATTGCGATATCCGAGATCCGGCCGGAAGTCAGTGCGGGCCCGAGGCTCCGGAATTCCAGTCCCGAGAAGGTCTCGGACTTGAACTTGGTTTCGGCTTCCTTCTTCTTCTCGTCCTTACCCTTTTCAGCCGCGGCGCCGGTGCCGCACCCGAGGACGATCGCGATAGTCGCGACGATGAATAGTCTCACAGCTCAGTCTCCTTGCAACTCCGGATCACTCACGCGAGAACTTGTCAGACAACGCGGGATATTCTACCCACTGCGTCGCGAACCGTCCACCTAACGCGGCCGAGCCGCAACCAAGAGCCGCGGGTTCATGGGTATGCCATTTCACCGCAGAGGCGCTGAGAGCGCAGAGCGGGAATCTTTCTCCGCGACCTCTGCGTCTCTGCGGTGAACAGGTTTCTTGTCATTTCGTGTCAACACGCAACTTGTAAGACACTAGGCGGGGTCGCCGCCCGGATCCGGTATCGCATGTGCCTTGCGTCCACCTCGCGTGACGCGACCTTCGGCCGTCGCGCTGCGCGCCTCAGGTACCTGGGGCCAGGTAGATATCCGGCCAGAAATCGTTCCCGGTGTGATACGTCATACGAACCGCATCAGCCGGAGCGCTCCCAACTCTCCACAGAAAGATTTCGTAGTCAGCCGTATCGTGTTCATGCTCCCCCGCGCTTGCGGCGAAAACCAGGAACGACCCGTCAGAAGAGAGTTTGGGGAAGTACTCGTGGCTGAGGTCACCGGGCGTGTCGAGCAGCATCCTGCGCTCTCCCGATTTAGGATTGAACGTGAAGAACGCGTTCTCCATCTTGCCGCCCTCATCCGTGTAGTACAGGAAGGAATGATCCGGGGACCATGTGATCTGGCATCCCCCGCCGACCTTCAGGAAGGCCGTCCCAGGGCCGGCCACGGCCGTCATCCGGGCGCCTCCGCGAATCGTGATCGCCGTCTGCCCCGCCTCGCGCCAGTAGCTCGGCGAGCTCAGCGACTCGGCATCGGGCACACCGCCCGTGCCAGCGGCCACGATCACGACCTCTTTGCCGGTCTTCAGATCGCGTTCGATCGCCTGGTTCCCGGCGCGCTGGAACACGACGCTGTCCGGACCGGACCAGGCCGGCATGTTTGCTTCTTTCGCGAGGAGAGCCTCGCGGCCCGACTCGAGGTCGAGAATGTAGAGGTCCCAGGGCCGCTCATTGCGCACCGACACCCATCGAGCCTGAGATCGGGCGAAGACCAGGCGCTTGCCGTCGGAAGAGATGCGAGGGAAATAATCGACGTGATCATTGCGAGTCAACTGGCGAGTAGTGAATCCCGGAAGCGCCATCTGGTACAGCTCGTGGTTGCCCGAACGGTTCGAGCTCCAGACGATGAAACCGACACGGCCCTTCACAAGCTGCCCGGCCTTGCTCAGATCCCACTCGTCTGCCTGAACCGTCTTCCCGGGAGGCGCCGGGGCAAGAGCGCCAGCTCTCCTGAAGTTGATGTATGCGTGGGTGAGCATGACGGCCGCCCCGGCCATGATCAGCAGGGCCGCGCCTGCGGGGGCCCACCGGCGCGCAGAGCGGAGTCGCGGGCCGGGCGACGGCGCCCGCTTCGTGGCCGGCGCACAAAGGGTGACCAACAGAAGACCGACCCCTCCGAGGCTGTAGTCGATGGTCTGGCTGCAGATGTGTGTGGCCAGCATGCAGAGCGCTCCTTCGGCGGCAGAAAAGCCGAGGGTTGTGAGGAGAAGCACTCCGCCGGCCTCATAGCTCCCGAAGCTCATGAAAGTGGGAATCGGAAGGCTGGCGGTCGCTTCAGCAATCAGGAGAGTCGACAAGACTTGAAATGGACTGGCCGCGGCCAGGGTGGGAAAGGCGGCACGGGCCGTGGCCTGGAAGGCCATGTAGAGGGCGGCGTATTTGGTGAGCCGCAGGGCGAGGGACAACAGCAGCGTGATCGAGAGGACCCCCGAGGCGCGGGTCAGCTCGAGTGCACCAGCCAGGCGATCGAGAAAATCGAGGGGGCGGGCAAGAAGCCGGGCGTTCTTCATACGCGTCGCCAGCCTTCGCGACGCGGTCGAGATGAAGCCGATGCCCCGAAAGAGGACGGCGAAGGCGATGGCCACGATCGCGAGCAACGCGATGGCCGAGTAGGTGAGCGCCGGGGTGGGGGCTGCCGCAACGAGCTGAACGCTCACACCTCCAGCGACGAGCAGCAGCAGGGCGACGAGGTCGAAGACCATGCTGACGGCAAGTGAGGAGACGCAGACTTCAGCACGCACTCCGTAGAGACGGTTCAGCAGCGCCACGTAGCTGAGCTCGCCGAGCCGAGCGGGTAGAAGGTCGCTGAACATGTTCCGTGTCAGGGAGACGAGCGTCAGATGTCCCATCGGCGGGACTCTCGCTTCACCACCCGCTTTGAGGAGCACCGAGTTGCGGAGCGCGCGGAGCGTTGTCTGGACGAGGGCGAGGATCAGGTACATCCCCAGCAAGGGGCGAGATGCATCGCGGAGCGCTGTGTAGAGGGTCGCGGCTCCCTCCGACGCCTGGCCGCTCAGCCACAATCGGAACATCAGTCCAAGCACGAAGCTCGAAACGGCAGCCGATACCGCAAGCCTCCAAGTGACCCGCCGCCATTCCATCACCGCCATGGTCCTCATGACCATTATTCATGAATCCCGTTGCCGAATGAAAGGTCCCGTGAGTCCGGGAGTGCGGAACCCCGTCGGACGGTTCCTCCGCGACGAGGGGATCAGCTCGCCCCGCGTGTCAGATTGCGTGCTCCATCGTTGGTCACGAGGATGTTGTCCTCGATCCGGATTCCGCCGAGCGGAGTCAGCTCATCGATGAGCTTCCAGTTGAGCGCTTTGCCCTTATCGGATTCGCGTTCGGCATCCAGCAACGTCGGGATGAAGTAGAAGCCGGGTTCGATCGTGAAGACCATGCCGACCTCGATGGGGCGCGTCAGACGCAGGTACTTGTATTCGTCGGGCGGCGGGGCGAGAGCGCCGGTGTCGTCCTTGAAATGCCCGCCGACGTCGTGGACCTGGATGCCGAGGAGGTGACCGAGGCCGTGGGGGAAGAACAAGTTCGTAATGTTTGTGGTCACCATCTCCTCGACCGACGCCGTGCACAGACCCGTGTCGCGCAGAAGTGCCGCTATCCGCCTGTGCGCCTCGGCATGGAGCTCCGGATATGGCCGCCCTGCCTTCACCTCCGGCACCAGCCCTAGCTCGATCTTCTCGACGCCATCGATCAGCGCCTTGAAGACAGGTGAGGCGCCGTCGCGCGTATAGGTCCGGGTGATGTCCGAGCAGTACCCGGCGACTCGACACCCGGCGTCGATGAGGAGCACCTTGCTGCCTCGACCGCTGGCGGTGCGCCTGTTCTGGTAGTGGAGGATCGCGCCTTTCTCGTCGAGCGCCACGATGTTCGGATACGGCGACTCGAACTCGGTGATCCGGCACGTTTCGAGGAAAGCCATGTGGATATCCCACTCGCTCCCGGCTTTTTCGAACTTCTCCCGCGCCGCCCGATGACCGTCGACCCCAAGCACGCTCGCCTCACGGATCCGCTCGACCTCGTACTCGGTTTTGACCGCACGGTGGTAATCGAGAAAGCTGCGCAATCTCGGTTCATTGTGTAGCGATGACGGCAGGCCTAAGGTGGCAGCGAATCCGGTGCTCTCGCCGAGGAAGGCGATGCGGCGCAGCGGCGGCAGCTGGTCGATCACCTCATCGGCCGATGAGAGAGGAACGATGTCGAAATGCTGCGCCCACCATTCCTCGACAACAACCGACTGCTCGTACCAGAAATCCTTCGGTACTACCTGGAAGTACGTGGGCTTCTTCCCGGGTTGGAAAAGGATCATCTGATCGGGCCTGTCCACGGGGAGCCACTGCAGGAAATGCGCGAATGACCTGAAAGGCATGTGTTGGTCGTCTGCAAAATAAACACCTTCGGACCCGCTGTGGATCAGGACAGCATCGATCAGGATCTTGTCGCGCGACAGCGATCCGATCGCATCTGCGTAGCGCCCTGTCATCGATTCGAAATGTCGCGCGAACAGCTCTTCATGTGCCATATGCTCCTCCCTAGCCTGCTCCAGCCACGATGACCGAAGTGGAGATCATACAGAAGTCAAAAGTAAAAAGTAAGAAGCCCAAGGCACGGCAAAGTCCCGGAAACCGCAGATTTCACAGATTGACTCGCAGATGTCGCCGATTGCTTCGCGCCGACCCGAGAGTGAGGAGCAAGTTGCTCGTCGGTTGAATGCTGGAAGAATCTGCGCCATCTGCGCGGAAACTGCGCC
>JACPPM010000067.1 GCA_016191015.1 Acidobacteriota bacterium
CCGCTATTCCACCTCGACGTTGCGACAGGTCTCTTGGAAATCAGGCTCGACGTTTACTCCGAGCATCAATACCAACCGGTTCACGAAAGCGAAGTAGCCGACGGTGAGCACAGCATCGAGGAGGGCGCGGTCATCGAATCCGTGAGAGCGTAAGAGCCGGACCTCAGCCTCAGAGCAGCTTGCCGGCTCCTCGGCACCCCTCTTTGCCCACCGCAGCATGGCGGCCTCGGCGGGCGCGATCGTCTCCGGTATCTCACACCTGCCCAGGGCATCGATGATTGCCGGCTCGTCGTGCAGAGCCAGCAGCGCTTCGGCGTGGTGCGAGACGCAGTAACGACATCGGTTCGCGGCGGATACGACCACACCGATGCGCTCCCGCATCACCCGGCTCAGCGATGATTTCTGAAAAACGATCGCCTTGTAAAGCTCGAGATGGGCTCGAAGCGCCCGCGGGTTCAGCGACTGCGCGCCTCGGGCTCAATCTGGCTCGCATTGGCCACCATCGAGCATCTCGGCCGACGCGCGCTGACCGGCGGCCCACTTTCTGCAATGCGCGATATTTTGTCAGAGACCTTTGGATCGGTCGGGTCCCCGCGTTGGCCTAGGCCGATCCTCCCACCGGTTTCCACGTCCCCAGCTATGATCTCGACAGGAAGTATCCGATGCCCTCAGATCAACGAATTGAGTTCTCTCTCCAGAAGTCGAAGGACCTCGCGAGCTGCGTCGAGTTGATCTCGATCGATGCGTTTCAGTGCTCGTCGAACAGCCGACTCAATGGTGCCTCCGATCCCCTGGCCGCAGAGTTTCTCTCCTCTCGGTGTCAGGATGAGTCGCATACGCCTCCTGTCACCTGGATCCCTCCTGATCTTCAGCAGCTTGGCTGCTAACAGGCGCTGGAGAATCCCCGTCAGGGTGCTCGGGTGAACACAGAGGATATGCGACAGGTCCCCTGCCGAGATGTTCGGAAGGAGGCCCACGACCCGAATTGCGAGTCGCTGCGGGCCAGTAACGCCAAGCGCGCGAGTCATTCGCTTGGAGAGCGACTGAAGCTTGTGATCGACTGCCCAAAGGAGTCGCATGAAGTCCAAGGCCATGCCGAGGCGGAGAAGAGGCGCCCCCTCGTGACCGGCCTCATCGAGGATACGTTTCATAGCGGCTTTCTCCCGGCTGTCATGACGGCCTTCCGGACCCGCAGTAGTTGACCGAGTAGCGCGTCGATCTCCCTCTGATCTCGAAGGTAGTATGCGGCGCGAGACCCTCGTTTGGCGCCCACCCGAATCGCCAACATCTCGGACACGTCAGTGCGCCGAAAAGCGAACTCGTCTGTGACATCGTCTCCGACATAGATGACTGCCTCACTTCTGAACATGCTGCAAAGACGTCGCAGCGCCGTCCCCTTATGCGAGGCGTCGGAGGGGAGCACGTTCACGACGCACCGCCCCCCGATCACCTTGGCTCCTCTTGCGGTGCAGACCGCCTCATGGATGATCCTCCTCGCGGCGACGCGGTCGGCCGCTTGACGGTAGTGAACGGCGAGACTCAATCCCTTGTCCTCGACCCTAATGCCGTTGCTCCCCGCGAAGCGCTCGCTCAGATGTGCGCCCAACCTGCGGATTATGCGGCGTGACCGACCCTGCCCAGCCGATGGGCACTCCCATTCGTTGCCGTGGTTTCCCACCAGGCATGCCACCTCGGCGCCGTTCACCCTGAGGGCCAGATCACCGACCGACCGCCCCGAGATGATCGCGCACGGATAGTTGTTGCCAATGGCCCGGAGCAGCTCCCTGTCGATGCGAGCTTCGAGGAAGCGATCCACGAAAGACGCGCCACGAGCGCGGTCAAGGCCGATGCACACATAGCCAACATCGCAAACGCTGCAAGCGTATAACGTCGCGCCAGCGCTTCTCTCTGATCGGCGTAGCTCAAGTCCTGGACCACCGCGATGAAACCCAGGCGGACGCTCTTTTCGTCGGCTACCGGAAAGGCACTGACGTGTACGCTGCCGCCCGGCAAGCTGGACATCTGATCCCAGCTCTTCCACTTCCATCTGCCCGGCGAGGAAGGGTCGGCTTCCCAAACGTGAGCCCCGACGGTCTTGCAGTCAAAGGAGGCCGGGTACTCGCTGCTGCTCGCAATGGGCGCCAGATTGCAATCGCATGCGGCTGCCCCAATGATCCTTTCGTCGCGGGAAATTTCTGAGAGGACGCGCGTCACCTGCGATCGATCGGAATTCATCCATGGTTGAACCAGTTCTGTGCACGCTCCGTTCACGGCCAACTCGGCTCGCCGTTGGACATCCCGGTCAAACCAGCGCGAGAGGGTACTATTGACCAGGGCCGCAGCGGCCCACGCCAGGAGCGCCAGCACGCCGAGCAACGGGATGACGAAACGGACCAAGAGCCGCATAGACGCAACTTACACAAGAATTGATTTGAGGTCAAACTAAATTTTCGATAGACTGCCTTCGTGAAGAGGATCGGATTGATACACCGGTTGACCGAGGACGAGGAGTTGCACGCATCTGTCACAGACCAGCATCCTGATCCACCCTCGCGTGGGGGTTCCTTTTGCGCTGCGACGGTGGTTGTCGACCGCCCTAGGTCTGCTGGCCTGTCCTGCCCTCGCCTCCGCATCGGAAAGCGCCAGCCATTCTGACCCCGTCGGGCCCATACTCCTCGCCCTGGCCCTGATCCCAGTCGCGGCCAAGCTCGGCGGGGATCTCGGCGCGAGGCTGGGCCAACCGGCGGTCTTGGGTGAGCTGGTTGTGGGAGTGGTGCTGGGGAACCTCCAACTCTTGGGGTATTCCTGGTTCCACGCGGTCAACCCCGATGGGTCGATTGACATGCTCGCGCAGCTCGGCGTCCTCCTGCTGCTCTTCGAGGTCGGTCTCGAATCGACGGCTTCCCCGATGCTGAAGGTCGGCCTCTCCTCATTCCTCGTCGCGACGCTCGGTGTCATCGCACCGTTTGCCCTCGGTTTGGGAGTCGGTGCGTGGCTTCTGCCGTCCACGATTTGGCACTGCATGCCTACCTCGGGGCCACCCTGTGCGCAACAAGCGTTGGCATCACCGCGCGGGTCTTCCAGGACCTGGAGCAGACTCAAACCGGTGAAGCCCGCGTCATCATCGGCGCGGCGGTCATTGATGACGTGCTCGGGCTGATAGTACTCGCCGTCGTCAGCGGCGTGATTGCCAGCGCCGACTTGAGTGGCGCTCTCTCGTACGGCGCGGCCGGCGTGATCCTGCTCAAGGCCGGCGTCTTCCTGGTCGGGTCACTCACCCTAGGGATGTGGCTTTCGCCGAGGCTCTTTCATCTGGCTTCACGACTCCGGGCGCGCCGCGTGTTGCTGGCGTTCGGTCTGGCATTGTGTTTCCTTCTCGCTTGGCTGTCGGGCAAGATCGGGCTCGCGCCCATTGTTGGGGCCTTTGCTGGTGGGTTGATCCTCGAGGACCTTCACTACCGTGATTTCGTGGATCGCGGCGAGCATTGCCTGGAGGAGCTGATCCACCGGATCTCCTCTTTTCTCGTTCCGGTCTTCTTCGTTCTTATGGGGGATGCGGTAGTGCCTCAGTGGTGTGGGGGTGATCGCATGGGTTGTGACGAGGTCGGGATAGCGGCTTTGTATCGAGGCCCTTTCAAACGCAAAGGCGCAAAGCCGCATAGAAGCTCTGGACCGATCTTGGTGGCTTTGCGTCTTTGCGTCTTTGCGTTGGACCGGAAGGGGACTTGCCTACATCTGGTTCAAGGATGGACAGTCGCTCCACTCCACTGAGGCGTTACGGGTGGCCTGCTTGCGTTTGCGTAGCATGGCGTGATGGGGCATGCGGCCGCGCTGACAATTGCCGCAGTCATTGGAAAGCAGATCTGCGCACTGGGTGTGATCGGAAAGGGGATCGATCGCCTCTCGGCGGGCATCGGGATGATTCCCAGGGGAGAGGTCGGCCTGATCTTCGCGAACATCGGGTTGAGTCTGACGATGCGGGGAGAAGAGATCATCTCCCCGGCCACATACTCGGCAATCGTGGTGATGGTCATTGTCACGACCATGGTCACTCCGCCGGCTCTCCGCTGGAGCTTGGCCCGGCGGAGGCAGGGGGGCTTATGATGGCCTCGTGCGCTGGGGATGATTCAATGAGAAACGACAAGGAGGCTGTGTCGTCTCTCAGCTTGCCTCGATTTCAAATCCGGGCCAGGAATCTCCTCAATCGAATTCCCATCAAGGAACAGCAGAAGATCTATCTTCTCACACTGTTGATAGGCGGCCTCTGCGGCTTGTCCGCGGTCTCGTTCCATCTCCTGCTCGACTTCTCTCAGAACCACATCATCTATCGTGTGGCAGGACTAGTAACGTGGTGGCATTGGCCACTCGTGGTGTTGGTCCCCGTGGCGTGCGGACTGGGCGCCGGGGCTGGCCTGCATTTGTTTTGCGCCCGAAGCGCGAGGAAGCGGCATACCGCAGGTCAAAGCCGCTTATCATCTGGCCCATGGACGCATCGGGGCGCGCGTGATCCCCGACAAGATGTTCTTTGCTGCCTTCAATATCGGCACGGGAGCGAGCTTGGGACGCGAAGGCCCGACCGTCCAGATCTGCGCGGCCATCGCTTCGCTCCTCGGCCGCGTCTTCTCCCTTTCGCGGCAGAGCCTCCGAAGTCTGGTTCCAGTTGGCGCGGCAGCAGGACTGGCAGCGGCCTTCGACACCCCGGCGGCTGCTGTCACATTTACGCTCGAGGAGATCCTGGGCAGCTCCGCCGGAAGGCCCCTCGGCTCGATTGTCATCGCTGCGGTCATCGCCGCGGTCGTCGAACGCTCAATTCTGGGCGAACACGCGCTTTTCACGGTGACGCACTACGGATTGAACGGTGCAAGGAAACTCGTGTTTTACGGGGCACTTGGAATCCTCGCCGGGTTGGCCGCTGTGGCATTCAATGCCGGGTTGCTAAGGCTACCGAGATGCTCACGTCAACACGGCGCTTGCCGCAGTGGGCGACGCCGGCAGCCGGTGGGTTCGCCGTGGGAGTCCTCGGAATCGTTGCCCTTCTTCTGACCGGATCCTCAAGCGTCTTCGGAGTCGGCTACGCCCAGCTCGCCGCCGAGCTCAAGAGCAGCCTGCCGGTTGAAATCCTGATCATTCTTGCCATAGCGAAGCTGGCCGGCACCGTCATTTTTACGGCTCGGGCTCCTCGGGCGGCATCTTCGGGCCGTCCCTCTACATTGGAGGAATGGCAGGTGGGGCCGTCGGACTGTTGACTCAGCTCATCCTCAGACATTCTGACACACACCCCGAAGCGTTCGCCCTCGTCGGGATGGGCGCCGTTTTTGCCGGAGTCGTACGAGCACCGGTCACCTCGATCATCATCATCTTCGAGATGACCGGTAACTACGCGCTCATCTTGCCCCTCATGGTCGCCAACATCACCAGCTATGCGGTCGCATCGAGGTTGAACCCGACGCCCATCTATGACGCCTTGCTCTTGCAGGACAACATCCACCTCCCACACGCGGAACACGAATCTCTCTCACGGCTCCGTGTGGGGGCGGCGATGTGCCACCCTGTGGTCGCGGTCCCAGGAGAGCTGACAGTCGAGAAGGTGATCTCCTACGTACATTTGCGGCAGGCAACGGGCCGTGGGGCGGGACCAGGGCTGGTGCGCGAGGAGCAGTCACGAAGTGGTCAGGGAGGGGCGAGGCCCTTACGTTCCGAGAGGTGGCGCGGCAGAGAGGCGCACCCGTCCTTTACGTGCGGGTAGCGCACGGTGCACGAGGCCGCTCTGGCGAGATGAAGACGGATATGCTCGCTGGTCCCTGCGCGTGGTTACCGGGATCGGGGGTCAAGATGGCGACCGTAGATGACCGCGGGAACACTCACGTTGTCCGAATCGGATGGTCCGAGGAGGTAACGGACCGGTATAAGCAGTGGGAAATCCGACCCGGATGCAACGGTGGCGCGGGCAGCCTGTCCTGCGTCTTCGGAGTACTCAGCATCTCCCGGGTAAGGCCAGCTCGTGGGAAGAGGCAGTGCGGAGTATACCTCTGGATACGAGCAGGAAACCGAGGGGAGTAACCGTGGTGGGAGGATGAAGCGACGAATGGACAAGGGCTCCGGAGGGAGTCCGGCAAGAAGTGATTCGCAGGGCGATGGTACGAGGGAACCTCTCGCGGGTAACTCTGCGATCGGCCCGGTTCCGGATGGAGGACGCCTCGTGTCCGGTGCTGCGTCGAGTACAACCAGCGAACCCCCATCGGCCGGAGGACCAGGTGAAAGAGCAGGCGGCCAGACATCGCCGAAGCCCGGCCCCATTCCTGTGGTAGGGCAAAGGAAACCGTTTCGAAAAGCCCACTCTTTGATCGACAAGGTGTACAACTACTCGAATCTCTACACGGCGTGGCGGCGAGTGCGGGCCAAGAAGGGCGCGCACGGACTCGATCGTGTCACCATTCGGGCCTTCGAAGCCGACTGGGAAAAACACATCGCCGAGATCCAGCGCAAGCTCATGGAGAAACGCTACGAACCGCTGCCTGTGCGGAGAGTCTACATTCCAAAGGCATCCGATCCGAAACAGCTCCGGCCTTTGGGTATCCCAGTTGTCGCCGACCGCATCGTGGGCCAAGCCATCTTGCAGATTCTCGATCCTCTCTTCGACTCACAGATGTCGGAGAGGAGCTTCGGGTTTCGAAAGGGACGCAAGGCCCATCAAGCCATCGCCACTGTTCTCCGAGACGCAGATGAAGGCTTCAGGCACGTTGTTGATGCCGACATCAAATCCTTTTTGGACCCCTCTTCATACTACACCCTCTTTCATGAACGGTCCTCGAAGAGGCC
>JACPPM010000068.1 GCA_016191015.1 Acidobacteriota bacterium
CTTTGAACTTTGAACTTTGAACTTTGAACTTTGAACTACCCGACCCACACCGATCTGCGCCGCTGCAGTCTCGCATTCAACATGTTCTGGATCACCGCGCGCACTTCTTGTGCCATACGATTCACCTGGAGCGGATTGTCGAGCTGATCGAGCGCGTGGTCTCCGAACGTAATCGGCTCGCCGAAGTCGATGAACCACTTCGTCGGGAGCGGCACGACGCCCAGGAGGCCCAGTAACGGAAACGTCGGAGTGATGGGAAAATAGGGGAGGCCGAGCGGCTTGCCGATCCAATCTGCCTTGGCAATGACCGGATGGATCTCCTCCGATCCCGTCACGGCGCAAGGAATGATCGGGCTCCCTGTTTTCAGCGCGAGCCGGATGAAGCCTCCTCGCCCGAAGCGCGCCAGCTTGTACCTGTCCTTGAAGTATTTGCCGACACCTTTGACACCCTCCGGAAACACGCCGACGAGCTCGTCCTGATTCAGCAGCCGTTCACCGTTCTCCTGGCACGCACGCACCATCCCGGTGCGAGCCAGCATCGGGGCCAGAAACGGGAGAAGCGCGAACATGTCGAGCGCCAGGAGCCGGACCGTCCGTCGCGCAGGGTGCTCCCGCTCGAGCCCCACCCGCATCATCGCCCCGTCCCAGGGCAACACACCCGAATGGTTCGCCACGATCAGCGCGCGGCCGCTCGACGGGATGTGTTCCACCCCGCCGAGCTCAACCCTCCACCACTTCTCATACAAAAACTCGAAGACCGGCATCAGCGATTCGGTGTATTTCCGGTCGAATCCGAACTCATCGACCTCGAGCGAACGGTTCCACATGCGAAGCTCGAGGTACGTCCGCTTGAGACGCTCAGGGTCCAGCAGCGACGCCAGCAGCGAGGCCGGGCGCGATCCGGCGCTTGCGCCCGAAGACGAGGCCGGTGCTGATTCCCGACGCGGCTGATCTTCCCTATGGTCGAGGAATTTCACCGCGATGACCTTTCCCTCGCTGCCGACAGTCCGGCCCGTCGCCCGCGGCGGAGCCGGTCGCGAGACCCGGCGAGGCCGCCGGGGGTGCGATGGAGCTCGCTTCGGGGCGTGCTTCGGTGCCTCGGTCCCGGCCGGTTCAGGTGCGGCGGCCGGGGCCGGCGCGAATTCCACGACATTCGTAGTAGATGCCCCGGCCGGTTCCACCTGCTTCACGTCTTCCACTAGCGAGCTTTCACTCATGGTCTTGTCCTCTCATCTCACACCGTGGGTCCTTCACGCCGCCCTTCGCTTCTTCCCGAGGTGTTCCAGAAGCGCCCCCTGGCTCGTGAATCGCGGCCTGAACGTCAGCTCGCCCTTGGCCCTCGAGTTGTCGAGAGAACACTGGTAGCGCAGGAAATCGAGCTGTTGAGGAGGGATGTCGTTGAGGCGCGTGACCCAGAGTGTGTGGAAAGTGGAGTAGGCGACAGGGTGAGCGACAGGAATGCCCACCACGCCGGCGCGGTAGAGCGCGGTCGTGACGGGCACAACCCCGTCCGGCGCGATGTTGAATATGCCGGAGCGCCTGTACTCGAGAGCCCGCAGAAGCGCATCCACCGCATCGTCCTCATGGAGAAACTGCAGCAGCGGGTCGTAACCGAGCAGGGTGACGACGGCCGGGGCAGCGAGCATCCTCGTCGTCAAATTGTCGCTCAGCGGTCCGACCATCGGCGCCATCCTGAGCAGGGTCACGGCGATGTCGGGGTGCTTCTTCATGAAAGCGACGACGTCCTGGTCGGCTTCGGCGCGGTCTCGAATGTACTCGAAGTCCTTGTTCGGCTTGACCTGGTGATCCTCGGTAAGGAAGTTCGGGTTCTTCCCGCGCGCCCCGTAGACGCCCGACGGGCTGACTGTGAGTATGTGTTTGACTCCTGCGCCGCGGGCGGCGTGGAGCATATTGAGCGTTCCGATCGACTGGAGCTCGTGCGAATAGGCCACATCAAACACCGGCCTGGACAGGTACGCGAGATGGATGACAGTCTTGCAGCGGATCTCGCGGAAGATCCGTTCGAGCTCCAGGTCGGTGTTGGGCTCAACAAGGTTGAGCGGATAGTATCGGCATTTCTGCGGCGGCCTTTCGATGTCGATCACGGCCAGCGACGCGTCCGTGGTCGCGAGGCGGTCCATCAGGAGCCGCCCGAGCACGCTGCGCGAGCCCGTGATCGCGATCGTCCCGTGATGCCTGGTGGCCACCGCGCTACTCCCCGGACTTCCTGCTTCTGCGCTTCGACTGAACGGCCTCCAGGATCTCGTCCATTTTCGACTCGATCGCGTCGAGGCGCTTGTGAAGCTTGTGGATGTCCTTCGTCGTCGGGAAGTTCATGGCCGACATCGCTGTCGTGGCCGTCCTGTCAATCTTCTTCTTCGCGTCCATCGCCCCTTCCACCGCCTTCATGAAGAGGGGATTGGATACGAGCTCGCTGCTGATCTGTGAGATAACCTCCTCACCTTTGCCCTTGATCTTGTCGAACACCGACTTATCGCCCATGATGTCCTCCTTAGATGACCTCGCCCGATTCTATCTCAATCGGAGTTCCGGGGGGAATTCGAATCTCGCCAGAGCGCACGGACCTCCGTCCGTAGCACAGCATCCTGAATTCCCCGCTCGAGTAGATTTCAATGAGCTCATAATTCGCGCGAAACCACTCGTCGGCCTCGAGCAGCCGAGCCACCTCGGGCGACACCAGAGCGTAGTCCGATTGCACAGCGCGGAGGCCGCCTGCAAAATCGAGGCGGGCGCGATAGGGGATGAGGGCAGGGGTGACGAGACCGGCGAAGTCGTGGACCTGGAGGCCGGAGTAGTAACCGAGGTAACCGATGTCCTTCAAGAGGATCGACGAGCCGGCCGGCGTGGCCCGGCCGATCGCCGCGCCGGTGCGGCGGAGGAATCCCCCCAGAGTTGCAGCCTGCTTCAATTGTGTCCGGTACACGATTCCGAGCCCCGCCGCGGCGCCGGCGGCGAGGAGGATGACCGCCAGAGGCTTCCATCGTTCAAGACGGATTCGCGCGATCGCCGCTCCGATTCCCACCCCCGCAAGCGGCAGATAGCCGACATAGGCCGGCGGGTAATACCAGGGGTGGAGCTGGGCCCGGGTCAGCGTATAGGCGGCCGCGTAGGTGATTGCGAAGAGAGTCCAGGGCGAAGACCGTGATCGCCTCACGGCCACAAAAGCATAGATGGCGAAACCCAGGAGCGCGATGCCGACCGGGTTGCGAAGGTGGAGGAATCCCCGTCCGAGGATGGTCCACAGCGCATCCGTAACCGCGGTTTTCTGGAGCGCCGCTTTGGCGATTACGGAGTTGGGTACCGGTTGGCCGAAGTAGATGGTCGCGAAGACGATCCACGGAGCAACTGTGCCCGCGAAGGCTGCGATCGCCCTCCAGGGCATCCGGCGGCGTGTCGTGAGGTGATGTCCGATGAGGACTGCGACCAGAATGCCGGCATCCACTCTCAGAAGAACTGCGACTGCGCACGCGATCGACGCCGCAGTCAGACGCTCTCGCTCGTACAGGTAGAGGGCGAGCGCAATTGTGAAGCAGAACAGCCCGGTCTCCATGCCCGAGGCGGACCAGAAGGCGTTGATCGGGCAAAGAGCATAGAGCAAGGGGCCGAAGATCGGGCGCTCGCGCGACCCGGGCTCGGGGCGGCTCAGGAGAGGGGCCACAAGACTGTCGGCCAGGATGTTGAGGAGTGGGCCCGCGACGCGCGCTGGAACGCCCATCATTCCGACGAGTGCCAACAGGAGCGTGTACAGGGGCGTCGTCACGCCCAGCACGCGCTCGCCCACGTTGTAGACGAACCCGTTGCCCGCGAGGATATTCTCCACGTAACGATAAGTGATGAAGGCGTCGTCGGTCGTCGCGTCCGTGAACAGCAGGCGGGCACAGAAGGACAGAGCGAAGAGCACGAACGGCAGTCTACCGGCCAGCATACATGATGCATTCTACAGGAGAACGCTACGGAGCGGCCGTCTGAGGAATCCCGACCGACGGGATGCATCACCCAAATCCGCGGCTAAGCCGCGGATTTGGGCAATTCAAAATTCAAAATTCAAAACTAAAAAACCGGAAACTGCTCGGTCAATTTCCGGGCACGGCGTGCTCGGGTCGCTTATGAAAGCCGTCCCACACACCAGTCGACAAGCTCAAGCATCTCTTGATAGAAAGAAATCTCGAGCGCTTCGGTGGCACGACAAGCGTTGCATCTGCGCTAGGCCCGTCACTCACGCTTCCCCCGCTTTTGCATTTTTAATTTTGCATTTCTAATTCCTGAATCCGCGCGTGTTACGCGCGGATTCAGGCATCACGCTTCCACGCGCCCTGTTAGTGTAGAATGTGCCACCAGTCGCAACGGCCGTGAGGAGGATTACGGATGAGTTTCTTTCGACGAACCACGGGGGTGCAGACCGATCCGGCTCAGCTTGTGCGGGACCTCGAACAGTGCCGGGGAAACACGCAATACTACCTGCAAACGATGAACGGCCTTCTCTACGCTCTGAAAGAGTTCTCATTCGACATTGCTGAGATCAAGGCCGAGGAGTTCAAGAAGCGGATCGACGAGTTCGGAAAGAAACTCGTGTCGGGTGATGACATCAGGTCGATCAGTGACAGATTCGCTCATGACAAGGAGTACATTCTTGCCTTCATCGCGAAGGAAAAGGACTATCTCCGCGATAGGGAAGGTGAGCTGCGGAACATCATCGAGCTGCTCACGAAGGGGCTGGAAGCGCTGACGGGAGCCAACGAGCAGTTCAATGCGCACATTTATGAAGGGAACCTTCGCCTCGAACGAATGCTCAACCTGGAGGACCTGCGGAAAATCAAGGAGTCGCTGAAAGTCGAAGTCGAACAGATGAAGACGGCGATCAAGGAGAAGCAGGAGAAGGACGCTCAGCAGCGCGAGCACCTGGCATCTCATGTGAAGGGGCTCCAGGTCGACCTCGCCAAGGCCCAGCACGCTTCCATGACCGATGGCCTGACCGGGGCATTCAACCGTCTGGCGCTGGATCAGCATCTCAACAGGCTGGTCGAGCGCTGTAGCATGTCATGGGAGCCCTTCTCGCTCCTCCTCTGCGATATCGACGACTTCAAGCGCATCAACGATCTGCTCGGGCATCAGGTTGGAGACCGTGTGCTCATGGCACTTGTCCAACATTGCAAATCGCTCGTGCGCAAGGACGACATGGTCGCGCGATACGGGGGAGAGGAGTTCGTCATCATCCTTCCGGGCGCCTCGCTGCGCCAAGCCGTCAAGAAAGCCAAGACTCTGTGCAATATCGTTGCGCAGGCCCGATACATCATCGACAACGAACGGCCGGAGGAGAAGCTGGGGTTTACGGTGAGCATAGGAGTCAGCCTCCTCCGCCGGACCGACACCGCTCAAGCCGTCGTCGAACGTGCCGACAAGGCGATGTACCACGCCAAGAAGGGCGGCAAGAACGGCGTCGCAAGCGAACGGGATACACACTGACGAATCCGTGGTGTTACGGTGTCCGAGGAACGCCGGTGGGAGTTCAAAGTTTCAAGTTCAAAGTTCAAAGCGGGTGGAGTGATCTCGAAACAGGGTCGTGTCCGGAGGGTTGGGTCGAATCTTCCCGTCCCGGTCCCCACCGGACCCCGTGGCATGCCCGAGCGCTTTGAACTTTGAACTTTGAACTTTAAACTCCGACCTTTGGTAGACTAGGCGCGCAGGAGCCATGAGCGCCACGATACTGGACGGAAAGAAGATCGGTGAGGAGATCCGTCTGGCTGTCGCCGCGGAGGTCCAAGGACTTCTCAGCTCGGGGTACCGGGCCCCAAAGCTTGTGGCCGTGCTCGTTGGGGAGAACCCTGCGAGCGAGGTCTATGTCAGGAGCAAGACGAAGACGGCGGCGGCTCTGGGGGTCGATTCCGCGACGCTCCGATTGCCCTCCACGATATCAACCGCCGACCTCCTCGAGGAAATCCGCCAGCTCGACGCCGACGAGGGCGTCGACGGGATTCTCGTGCAACTGCCTCTTCCGTCGGGAATCGACACAGATCGAGTGCTGGAAGAGGTGGATGTAGCGAAGGACGTAGATGGATTCCACCCGGTCAATGTGGGGCGTCTGGCATTGGGCCAGCCATGCCTGACGCCGTGTACACCGGCAGGGATCATCGAGATCCTGGTGAGAAGCGGTGTTCAGATTGCAGGTGCGCGCGCCTGCGTCATTGGGCGGAGCCGCACCGTCGGGCGTCCAGTCGCCGCACTCCTCCTCAACCGGCACGCAACCGTGACCGTGTGTCACTCGAAGACGCACGAGATCAGCTCTGTGACCCGTGAGGCGGACATCCTGGTGGCTGCGATGGGCCGCGCCGGGTTCGTCAAGGGGGAGATGATCAGGGCGGGTGCAACGGTCATCGACGTGGGAATCAACGAAGTCAGGGATGGGAGGGAGTTGGAGCGGTTTTACGAGGGGGAGGAGCTGGAGAGAAAGCGGGGAGTGATAGAACAGACAGGGCGGACGCTTGTGGGCGATGTTGAGTGGAGATCAGCACTGTGTGTCGCCGGCAAGATCACTCCCGTGCCTGGCGGTGTGGGGCCGCTGACGATCGCCATGTTGATGCGAAACGTCGTTGACGCGTACCGGAGGCGGTGCCGGGTATGAGCGGGTCGGTTATGCGAGTCGGGCTCACCGGCGGCATTGCCTGCGGGAAGAGTGTGGTGATGAGGGAGCTGGGCCGGCTGGGCTGCCACCTCATCGATGCCGACCAGATTGCGCGGGATGTGGTAGAACCCGAGCAGCCGGGGTGGCAGCGGGTGGTTCAGCAGTTTGGACCCGAGGTCCTCCTGGCGGACGGGCAGATCGACCGCCGCCGACTTGGCCGCATCATCTTCTCCGATCCATCGAAGCGAGAGAGGCTGAACCACATGCTCCACCCGCTCATCCTCGAGGCCGAGGAAGACCGCATCTATTGGCTCAAGAAATCGGGGTTCCATGGGCTCATCGTCGTCGAGGCGGCGCTGATGATCGAGGCTGGGAGCCACAAGAACTACGAGAAGCTGATCGTCGTATACTGCGATCCGACCGTGCAGCTCAAGCGCCTGGCCCTCCGTGACAAGCTCACCATGGATGAAGCGCGCGGCCGAATCGAATCGCAGATGCCCCTCGAGGACAAGATGAAGCATGCCAGCCACCTGATCGACACCTCAGGCAGCCTCAAAAGCACGAACGAACAGGTGCGCAGCGCCTACTATGCGCTTCTGGACCAGTTCCTCCGGAGGGAGGCCGGCGGAGCCGAGCCGCTCGCGTGAAGGCTCCACACCCTCGCACAACTGACACCTCACGATCACGGGACGGCCCGAGTGCTTCGATTCGCGAATCCGGCAACGCATCCAGATAGCGAACTGTGCCACAGTCGCTGGATGTCAAGGAATCACGGATCGCAATCCGGGCCGGTAGCCGCAGGCTTTAGCTTGCGCTCCCGGGCGAACGCGGGCTGAAGCCGCGGCCGTACTTGCGTCGTGCGGTCCTCAGCTCCGTATCCGGCGGATGTTTCGCTATCGCCGTCTCATGGCAAGCAGGGAATTGATCATCATGAGGAGCTGCGAGTTCCGGAACGGCTTGGTGATGTACGTATCGCCACCGCTCTTGGTCCCCGTCCGGTAATCGGCCGACGACGCCTTGGCGCTCAGGAAAATCACTGGCACGTGCTTCACCTTGTCGGTAGACCTGATCCTCTTGCACACCTCGAACCCGTCCATCCCGGGCATCGCGACGTCAAGCACCACCAGGTCACAGGGGCTCCGGTCGAGTGTCTGCAGGGCTTCAGCGCCGCTGCGGGCCGAGACCGTCTTGAACCCCTCGCGCTCCAGGAAGTGCGTCAGGCTTATGACCTGGGCCTCGTCATCGTCCACTACGAGTATCGTCTGCATCTCCTCGCGTTGTCATGTGCAAATTTCAGCCCAGAAATTCTTCTTCATGACAGCGTCCCTGTCAAGCAGAGTCCCCCCCTCCTCGCTACGCGCCGGGGGCTCGAGCAGGTCGGCTGAGCGCGCAGCTCCGCTCCACCGACGCCGTCGTCCCGGTCGCTCCCTCAGAACTTCTCCGCGACCGATTTCGCCTGAGTGAAGAGCAGGAGGTAGTCTCGGCCGCCGCCCTTGCTGTCAGTGCCGCTCATGTTGAATCCGCCAAAGGGGTGGACATCGACGAGAGCTCCGGTGCACCTGCGGTTCAGGTAGAGGTTGCCCACATGGAATTCGCGCCGCGCACGTTCCAGCCTCATACGCTCGCGGCTGTAAAGCGACCCAGTAAGGCCGTACTGAGTGCCGTTCGCGATGGCCATGGCTTCCTCGAAATCTGCTGCCTTGATGAACCCCAGAACCGGTCCGAAGATCTCTTCCTGTGCGATTCGCGAATTCGCTGCGACATCGGCCACGATCGTGGGCTCGATGAAATACCCCTTCTCCTTGGTCGGTATCGCTCTTCCGCCAGCCACGATCCGACCTTCTTTCTTTCCGATCTCGATGTACTCCAGCATCGAGTCGTACTGGGTCTTGTTCACGACCGGTCCCATGAAATTCGAGAAATCCTCCACTGGGCCGACCTTGATCTTCTTCGTACGTTCGACCACAAGCTCGAGTAGCCTGTCGTATATCGGTGCCTCGGCGATCACCCGGGAACATGCCGAACATTTCTGTCCCGAGAAGCCAAACGCAGCGGCCACTATGCCGTCGGCCGCACTCTCGAGGTCCGCTGTGGCGTCGACAACGATACAATCCTTGCCCCCCATCTCGAGGACCACCCGCTTTAGCCAAACCTGGCCGGGAGTCTTCTTCGCTGCCAGCTCGTTGATCCTCAGGCCGATCTCCATCGATCCGGTGAAGGCGACATACCGCGTCTTGGGATGGAGGACCAGCGGATCGCCGACCTTCCCGCCGCTGCCGGGCAGGAAGCTCACAACACCTGGAGGGAGAGACACTTCCTCGAGCAGCTCGCAAAGCTTTGCCGCGATCACGGGGCTGTCGCTGCTGGGTTTCAGCACGACCGTGTTGCCGCTGACGATCGAGGCGAGGGTCATGCCGCCGAGAATCGCCGCCGGGAAGTTCCATGGCGGAATTACGGCGCCGACTCCGAGCGGGATGTAGAACACTTCATTGTGCTCGTCGGCGGTCGGCGATGGCGTGAGCGGATGGAAGGCCGCATATCGGACTGCTTCGCGTGCATAGAACTCGCAGAAGTCGATCGTCTCCGCCACATCCCCGTCTGCCTCAGCCCAGCTCTTGCCGACCTCATAAACCAGCCATGCCGACATCTCGTGCTTGCGGCGCCTGAGGAGGGCGCCGAGGGCGAAGAGGTAGCGCGCGCGCTCTTCGGCCGTCTTCCGACTCCACGCCGGGAAAGCCTTCCACGCCGCGTCAATGGCATCGCCGACCATGGCCTCGGTGGCTCGATGCACGTAGCCCAGAACCGTCGCCGGGCTGCTCGGATCGCGCGATTCCAGCAGATCGCCGGACTCTACCCGCTTCCCGCCGATGACGCATGCGTACTTCCGACCGAATTCGGAGCGGACCTTCGCCAGCGCATCGCGCATCGACTGGCTGTTCTTGGGGTCACTAAAATTTGTAAAAGGTTCGTTCTTGAATGCCGCTTGCATCTTGCTTCCTTTCGGTTTCGATGAAGAAGTGGACATTCTACCGGAGGCCCCCGCACGCCACAAGACGTTAAAGTGCTGAGTCAGGGCTGCGGCAAAGTCGAGGCGCCGACTCGGGCGAGGCCGTTCCGTGCGAAACCGCAGATGGCGCAGATTTCCGCGCAGATTACGCAGATTCTTCCAGCATTCAACCGACGAGCAACTTGCTCCTCACTCTCGGGTCAGCGCGAAGCAATCGGCGACATCTGCGAGTCAATCTGTGAAATCTGCGGTTTCCGGGACTTTGCCGTAGCCTTGGTGCTGAGTGCTGGGTGCTACGCTCCGTGCGGGCTCTGCCGAGCCCGTCGGTCGCCATCCTCTGTGGTCCGGGAGCACTCAGCACTTGGCACTCAGCACTCCGCGCGCCGCCGATCGCTTGACCGCGTGATCGGCTGCGTCGGAGAATGGCACCATCGTCAGGGCGTGAGGAGGATGACATGGCGAAGATGTGGGTGTGCGGTGAAGACCGGGCGGCCATTTCAGGTGAGTCTTTCGCGGTGATCAATCCCGCGACGGAGGAGGTTGTGGACACGGTGCCGCGAGCGCAGGCGGTTGATGTTCACGTAGCGGTGGATGCCGCTGCGCGCGCCTTCGATGGATGGCGATTCGTACCCGGACTCGAGAAAGCTCAGCTCATGCATGCATCCGCACGGTGGATGCGTGACTACCAGGAACGGCTTGCGACACTGCTCACGCGTGAGGGCGGCAAGCCGCTGTGCGAGAACCGTGACGAGGTCGAATGGGTGGCGGCGGTCTTCGATTACTACGCAGAAGTGGGACGGGACTCGATCGGGCGCGTGATCGCGCCGACGCAGCTCGACCAGTTCAACTGTGTGCTCAAGGAGCCCTACGGGGTGGTCGCCTGCATCGTTCCCTGGAACTACCCGTTGCTGCTCCTAGCATGGAAGATGGCCCCGGCGCTTGCGGCCGGGAACACGCTCGTCATCAAACCTTCCGAGTATACGCCCCTGTCGACGCTGATGTTGATGGAGGCGTTCCGCGACTATCCCGATGGTGTCGTGAACGTCGTGACGGGGTACGGTGCGGAAGCCGGCGAGCCTCTGGTCACTGACGACAGAGTCCGGTGCGTCGCGTTCACCGGGAGCGTGGCGACCGGGCGGCGAATCGCGACACTGGCCGCACAGGGACTCAAGAAAACCACACTCGAAATGGGCGGCAATGACCCGTTCATCATCTGCGACGACGTGGACGTCGACATCGCGGTCAGAGGGGCTGCGTGGGCTGCTTTTCTGAACATGGGACAGGTCTGTACGTCCGCGGAGCGGTTTTACGTATTTCGGTCGATCCACGGCGTATTCATGGAGAAACTTGTTGCGCACACGCGCTCCTTGCGTCTCGGAGACCCGCTCCAGCCCGGCGTCGACCTCGGGCCGATGGTCAGTGATAACCAGCGGCAAAAGGTTGAAAGAAAGATTTCCGAGGCCGAGGCGATGGGAGCGCGCACCCTGACGGGCGGGTCACGTCCTGCGAAATTCCCGAAGGGGTACTATCTGGAGCCGGCCGTTCTCGATCGCGTCGACCACCGCATGGAACTGATGCGCGAAGAGACCTTCGGCCCGGTCGCTCCGGTGATGGCCGTCGACGGAATCGACGAAGCCATTCGGCTTGCGAACGACAGCCGCTATGGGCTCGGTGCCAACATTTACACCAACAACCTGGAATACACCATGCGTGCCGTGCACGGTATCAAGGCGGGCACCTTCTGGATCAACGACCCGCTCACCGACAACGACGCCGGCCCATTCGGAGGGATGAGAATGAGCGGCATCGGGCGCGAGCTCGGAATCGAAGGACTGGAGGAATTCCGCGAGACAAAGCACGTCCACATGGACTACCGAATCGGGCCAAAACCGTACTGGTTCCCATACAAATAGTCACGAGTCCAACGGAGCGGAAGACAAGCGAGCGCCTCAACGCCCGCGAGGGACGCTCCACGCTCTACGCTCCACGCCCTTGCCGCTCGGCCGCGCCTGGGCTATAGTAGCCGTCCGTAGATGATACCGAAGCCGCCGTTTACATCCGACTTGGTTCTGGATGAGGAGATCTCTGCCTTCGAGAAGCTGAAGCCCCGCCTGCTGGAGGTGTGGGATTCGCTGACGATGACCGAAGAGGAGCCGCACACGTCCGTGGTCGTGCCTTCGCTGACACTCGACCAGAGCGAGTTGCGCAAGCTGGCGGGGGTGAGTTTTTACGAGGAGCGCCTGCTGTTTCTCCTGATCCGTCTTCGCAATCCAAAGGCGCGGATGGTCTACGTCACATCGCAACCGGTGCACCCGCTGGTACTCGAATACTACTTCCAGCTTCTCGCGGGGGTCCCGGCGAGTCACGCCCGTGCCCGTCTGACGCTCCTCTGCGCCTATGACGCCTCGGCCAGATCGTTGACTGAGAAGATTCTCGAGCGGCCGAGGCTGATCGAGCGTATCCGGGCGGGAATACAGGATACGAATCGCGCCTATTTGACCGTGTTCAACTCGACGCCACTCGAGCGGAAACTCGCTGTCCTGCTGGACTTACCCATGAACGGCGTCGACCCGAACCTCTCCCATCTCGGCACCAAGTCCGGGAGTCGGAAGGCATTCCGGGAGGCGGGTGTCGATCACCCGCTCGGGATCGAGGACCTGAGGACTGAGCACGAGGTCATCAAGTCGTTGATCGAGCTGAGGCGGGCGCGACCGGGAATCAGGCGTGCCGTCATCAAGCTGGACGAGAGTTTTTCTGGCGAAGGCAACGCGCTTTTCCGGTACCCGGACCTGTCCGGGGAAGCTGCCATTGATAAAGCGCTAGACTCGCTCCAGTTCGCCGTCGGTACCGAAAGCCGCAGCACGTTCTTCGACAAGTACTCGCGGATGGGCGGCATCGTGGAAGAATTCATTGACGCAGAGGAGAAGACCTCACCGAGTGCCCAACTGCGCATCAGCCCCCGCGGTGAGGTACTCCCGATCTCCACGCACGATCAGATCCTCGGCGGCCCGAGCAGCCAGGTGTTCCTCGGATGCAACTTCCCCGCCCGCGACGAATACAGGTTGCGGGTCCAGGAAGAGGCGCTCAAGATCGGCGAAGTACTCTCCAAGTATGGTGTTGTGAGCCGCTTCGGCGTGGATTTCCTCGTCTACCGAAACGACCCGGCCGAACAGTGGCGGCTCAGCGCTCTCGAGATCAACCTGCGCATGGGTGGCACCACTCATCCGTTTCTCGCCCTCCAGTTTCTCACCGGCGGACGCCTCGATCCCCTCACCGGGCTCTTCCACTCGCCAACCGGCCACGTCAAGTACTACAGGGCCACCGACAACCTGAAGTCCGAAAACTACCGCGGGCTGCTTCCCGAAGACCTCATCGACATCCTGACGATCAACAAGCTCCACTACAGCCCGACCACCGAATCCGGTGTCCTCTTTCACCTCATCGGCGCCGTCTCGGAGTTCGGGAAGCTCGGGCTCACCGTCATCGCAAATAGCCGCCAGGAGGTCGAGGACCTGTACCAGCGGACGCTCGCCGTCCTTGACCACGAGACCGCCTACGGCCAGTAGGAAGACCGAGCTGGCAGGGCACGGGAACGAATCTGGGCCGATTGACCCGGCTGAGGTGGATGAAGGCAAGGCTACGGCAAAGTCCCGGAAACCGCAGATTTCACAGATTGACTCGCAGATGTCGCCGATTGCATCGCGCCGGCCCGAGAGTGAGGAGCTAGTTTCTCGTGGGTTGAATGCTGGAAGAATCTGCGTAATCTGCGCGGAAATCTGCGCCATCTGCGGTTTCGCACGGAACGGCCTCGCCCGAGTCGGCGCCTCGACTTTGCCGTAGTCCTGCGCGTGAGCCGGGCCAACGCGCGGCCGGCGCAACGATCGTGGTATAATGAAGGTTTATGGCCCAGCTGGAAGGATTCGTAAAACCGGGGTCGATCGAGGAAGCGATCGTCTCTCAGATCGACTTCACCAGGATCCCGCGCCACATCGCGATCATCATGGACGGGAACGGGCGATGGGCGGGGCGGCGCATGCTGCCGCGTCTGGCGGGACACCGCGCCGGAGTCCAGTCGGTCCGCGAGACGGTCGAGGCCTGTGCCAGACTGGAGGTCGAGTACCTGACGCTGTACGCGTTCTCGGTCGACAACTGGAAAAGACCCAGGACCGAGATCGACGGGCTGATGCGATTGTTGCTCGAGTTCATGTCGCGCGAGCTGAACACTCTGCTCCAAAACAATATCCGCTTCCGGACGATCGGGAGAATCGAGCAGCTCGAGCCGGCGGTACAGCGGGAGCTCATGAATGCTGCTGATGCGACCGCCGCCTGCACCGGACTCAACTTTTATATCGCCTTGAACTACGGCGGCAGGACCGAAATCGTGGACGCCGTGAGGCGCCTGCTGAGTGATCCGGAACACGCGGGAAAGGATCTTTCGGCGCTCGATGAGGATTCTTTCGCCCGCTACCTGTACACGGCCGGCATTCCCGACCCCGATCTCCTGATCCGTACTTCCGGGGAGATGCGAGTCAGCAATTTCCTCCTCTGGCAGATCGCCTACACCGAAATCTATGTCACCGAGACTCTCTGGCCCGATTTCCGCGCCCGCCACCTGTTCGAGTCGATCGTGCATTTCCAGGGCCGCGAACGACGTTACGGAGGCCTCTCGACACGCGACACTGCCGAACCGGCGGTGAAGCGGTGACCCAATCCCCGCAGGATAGAGACCGTCGTTTCCTCCACCCTCTCGCTCCCGCCGCTGACGAGCTCCCTCATTAGCACACGTTGAAAGACCTCCCCCTCCGCATCATCTCCGCGGCTGTCCTGATCGCCGGGACGGTCTACGTAGTCGGATTCGCTCCCTCCTGGCTCTTCGTCGCCGTTCAGTGCCTCATGCTGGCCGGCATGATCTGGGAAGTCGCCACGATGCTGGAGAAGAAGTACTACATCGGTAGCAAATTGGCTCCTGTCGCCGGTGGCCTGACCTGGAACCTCCTCCACTTCTACCCGAAGTACGAAGGCCCTGTGCTGACCGGCCTGCTCCTGGGGGTCCTCTGTTTCGCGATGTGGCAGAAGCGGGAGATGCCGCAACGTCTCGAATGCCTCCTGACTGTCCTGTTCGCCTCTGCCTATCCGGCCATCCTCTGGCGACCGCTCCTCGGACTCCGGGAGCTCCAGGCGGGCGATCTCCTGATCGCTCACCTGATCGCGATCAATTTCAGCACGGATAGCGGCGCCTATTTCGCGGGGAAGCTTTTCGGCAGGCACCAGCTTTCCCCGCAGCTCAGCCCCAAGAAAACCTGGGAAGGGCTCGCCGGCGGTGCCATTCTTGCGATGATCGTCTCGTTCCCGATGACCCACGCGGCAGTGACAGCCATCGACGCACATCTCTCACTTCCCTCAGCGTGGATATCTGTGACCGCGCTCTTGCTTGGGATCGTCATTGCCCTGTCGGGCCAGGCTTCGGATCTCGCCGAGTCGCTCCTCAAGCGCGCGTCGGGGGTGAAAGACTCCGGCGCGATCATTCCCGGCCATGGCGGCCTGCTCGATCGCTGCGACAGCTTGCTTTTCAATATACCCCTTGTTTACTATTACTGGTTCTACATGGGAGCCCGGACGCCTTGAAGAAGATATCAATCCTTGGATCGACAGGCTCGATCGGCCGCAGCACGCTGAAGGTGGTGGCGAGCCATCCGCACCGGTTTGCCGTGACGGCGCTGGCAGCTCGGCGGAACGTGGATCTGCTGTGCCGACAGGTCGAGGAGTTTCGTCCGCAGTTCGTCGCTGTGGGTGATGAGGCGGCGGCGCGGGCGGTCGAGCGACGATTCCCCGGGATCGGCATCGGGATTGGCGAGGAGGGGCTGTGCGCGGCCGCGGCCGGGACAGACGCAGGAATCGTGTTGGTAGCCGTCGTCGGTGCAGCCGGGCTTCTCCCCACGTTGAAGGCGATTGACGCCGGCAAGGACATCGCGCTCGCGAACAAGGAGACCCTCGTCGTCGCAGGGAGACTGGTGATTGATCGGGCGCGTGCTCGCGGGTGCAAGCTCCTCCCGGTCGACAGCGAGCACTCGGCGCTCTTCCAGTGCATCCACGGTCGATCGCCAGATGAGGTGAAGAACATAGTTCTGACGGCATCGGGAGGACCGTTCCGCGAATCTCCGGGTGATGCCCTGGCGGCGGTCACACCCGAGCAGGCACTCAGGCATCCCACCTGGCAGATGGGCCCGAAGATCACGATCGACTCGGCCACGCTCATGAACAAGGGACTCGAAGTCATCGAGGCCCATTTCCTGTTCGAGATGCCTCCGGACCGCATCAAGGTCGTTATCCATCCGCAGTCCATTGTCCACTCGATGGTCGAAATGGTCGATGGGTCGCTCATCGCTCAGCTCGGCATGCCCGATATGCGCAGCCCGATCCAGTATGCCCTCAGCTATCCGGAGCGCTTCGATTGCGAGACGCCGCGGATGGACTTCTCCTCACGGATCGCGCTGACGTTCGATCCGCCCTCCCCCTCCAGATTCCCCTGCCTTCGGCTGGCCTATGAAGCCATCGAACAGGGTGGAACAGCCCCGGCCGTCCTGAACGCGGCCAACGAAATCGCCGTCGCGGCCTTTCTGGAGGACCGCATTGGGTTCCTCCAGATTCCTGCCACTATCGAGGCGGCGATGGAGGCGGTTCAGTCCGGTCCGATCGCGGCTCTCGATGAGCTCCTCGCAGTCGACGCCGAGGCGCGTCGGGCGGCGGAGCGATACGTGACGACACACGCGGGAAAACCGGCGGCACACCCGGCATGATCCATCCCGATGCAACCTCGGCGCAGGCCCGCGCGCAAACATTGAACCGTACGCTTTAAACACCAAGGGTTATATGGATAGGATTGAACAAGTTTTCGGAATGGCGCTCTCGTTCCTGGTCGTCCTGACGATCGTCGTGGTCATCCACGAGCTCGGCCACTTCATCACCGCCAAGCTGCTCAAAATCCGGGCCGAGGTCTTCTCGATGGGCTTCGGAAAGCGCATCTTCGGCTTCAAGTGGGGAGACACGGACTACAGGCTGAGCGCGATCCCGCTCGGCGGGTACGTCCGGCTCTCGGGCGAGCAGAACGAGGACGCGAAGGGACAGCCCGACGAGTTCCTCTCGCACCCACGATGGCAGCGCATTTTCGTATACGCGATGGGACCTGTCATGAACGTCATCCTCGCCGTCGGCCTCTTCTCGATCGCCTACATGATCGGGGTCGAAGAGCCGGCCTATCGCGAGCAGCCGCCTCTGATCGGGTACGTGGAAAAGGATTCGCCTGCGCAAAAGGCCGGGATGAGGATCGGCGACCTGGTCGTGGAGATCGAGGGGCGGAAGGTGGCGACATGGAACGACGTCGAGATGGCGATCTCGACCAGCCCCGACAAGGAAATGGGCATCGCAGTCGAACGCGAACACACCCGTGTGCCGGTGTCGATCGTCACGACAAGCAAGACGAGATACAGCATCGGATACGCTGGATTCACGCCGCGGTTCCCGACCCGGATCCAGAGCGTGAGCAATGGGATGCCGGCAGACAGGGCGGGGCTCCAAAAAGGAGATGTCATCGTGTCAATCGACTCGAGGCCGGTGACGACGTTCCAGGAGGTGAGCGCGCTGATCAGGGCACATCCGGGCATTGAGATGGCGTTTGGCATCCGCCGGGGTGCCGATCTTCTCGAAAAACGCATCACGCCGAAGAACGAAAAAGGGATCGGCGTCATCGGTATCAGCCCGGCACAGGATACCGTGATGAGGTCCTATCCGTTTCCCCGGGCGATCGGGGAAGGGGGAAAGCAGTGCTGGGAGCTCTCGACACTGGTGTTCCAGGTCCTACGGAAATACTTCCAGCGCGAGATGCCGATCAGCAACCTTTCCGGCCCGCTCGACATCGCAGCCATATCCTACAGCATCGCCCGGACGGGTCTGTCGGAGTTCCTGAGCTTCCTCGCGGCCATCAGCCTCCAACTCGGTATCATCAACCTGCTTCCGATTCCCGTCCTCGACGGCGGACACATCTTTCTCCTGGGAATCGAATCCGCCGCGCGACGCGACCTCAGCCTGCGGATCAAAGAACGCATCCTTCAGTTCGGTTTCGCGCTCATCATCCTCCTCATGGGCTTCGTCCTGATCAACGACATTGTGAAATTCCTCCCCGAAAGCCTTTACAAGTACGTGCCGTGGCACAACTAGGCGCTATCGGGTTCAAAGTTCAAAGTTCAAAGTTCGAAGCTGACGCCCAGAGTGAACTGGGGATACACTGGAATCGCCAGAGTCGAGCCCAGGCGCGATGATTCGCTACGACCTCCGGCCCCATCCAGGGAGGCGATGTTTCGCGAGGTGAAATGGCGTCCGTGAGTGAGGCACTCGATGGACGAAGTTGTAGCGGGCTACGTGGTAGCTGGGATCGAGGCCGAAGAAGTTGAGGCGCATGTGTTTCATCTCATCGACCCTGTAGGCCTCGAGCGGCTTGCGCAATTCGTCGGCCTGCCGGCGCATCGCCTTCTCCCGTAGGGTGCGGTCGAGATCCGGATCATGCGCCAGCCCGGTTGCGATCTCCTCGACCCGCCGCCTGAACTCCGGCACGTCGCGTCCGAAGTGATCGTCGATGAGCCCCATGGTCTTCGCCGCGGCCGCGCCAATCGGCAGACGTAGCTCGGTCAGCTCCATGGCCATCGCCTCCCCGACCCGTCGCGGGAGCAGATAGGTCCAATACTCCGAGCCGTACAGGTTGCCCATGGCCTTGTAGTGAGGATTCAGGACTACGCCCGAACGGGCGTAAACGCGGTCGGCGGCGAGGGCGAGGAAAACGCCGCCCGCGCCCGCGTTTCCCTGGAGCGCCGAAATGGTGACCAGACCGGTCGCCGTGATGATGGCTCGCGCCAGGTCGTTCATCGCTTCGATGTTCCGCCACGACTCCTCAGCGGCGCTCCCGGCCGCCTCGATGACGTTCAGGTCGATTCCGTTGGACCAGAAATCGGGCCCGCCCATCAGCACCAAAACGCGTGCTCCACCCGCGGACGCTTGCAGGAACGCGCTCCGGAGCTTGACACAGTGCGTCGTGCTCATCGCTCCGTTGTAAAACGGAAAATGGAGGTACCCGATGCCATCGCGTTCTTCGTATCGGATCTCGTGGAGACGCGATCCGCGCGCCTCCGGGATCCCATTGAGCCGCTCTCTCAGAAGCATCGCGGCCGGAAGTTTCAGCGGCAGCTCATCGCCGGCCGCTTTCATCCGGATTTGCGAGATCCACACCGCCCCATCGTCCGTGGCCCGGCAGATACCCCCACCGATGCCGCCGCCGACCTCGTTCGCGGCAATGATCTCGCCGGGCCTCCCGCGAAGCTCGCGCTCCTCCTCCGCATCGAAGAGATACATCTCCTCGCCAAGGACGTTGTCGATGACTCCCGGACTGCCATCCGACGCCCGGATCTTGCGCAGGACCATCTCCGTCGAATCGCGTGCCCAATCGATCCGACGGTCAACCTGCCTCATCGGCGGCCTCGGTCGCCCCCGCGCGGGAAGCGAGCTCAGCGGCGCCGGGCGAAATCCGCCGCCGGCTTGCTTCCCGACAGCCTCGATCAACGCGTCCACTGCCGCCTCGGTCACTTCGTTCCGATAGAGACTGCTCTTTGTCGCCGACCTCATCGTGAATCGCCGGCTCGCCCACACATCCCCCGCATCCATCTCAGCATTGGCCTGGAGCAGCGTCACGCCCCACTCCTCCTCGCCATCGAGGATGGCCCAGTCGAGCGCGCTCGGGCCCCGATCCCCAACGATGCCGGGGTGGACGACGAGGCACACGCGGTCTCGCCAAACCCGCTCAGGTATCGCTCGCTTCAGATACGGCGCCACAATCAACTCCGGGTCGAACAGACGTACCGCCTCTTCGCTCACCCGATCGTTGATGTCGAGCTCGACGGAAACTTCGTGTCCTCGCCCCGCCAGCTCGACAAAGAACCGCTGACAGAGGCTATTGAACGTGTGTGTCAGAAGCAGAATCCGCACGACGCCGCATCAATCCGCGTCGCAGGCCCTCTCCTAACGCGGCGGAGCCGCAACCAAAGAGGTTGCGTCTCCGCCGCGCGTGAGAGCGTGGAGCGTGGAGAGTGAGAGCGTTCTTCCGAGCCACCCCGATCGGCCGAGACGACCGCTCCGTTCCTGCATTCCTCCCCTCCTGCTTTACTGAGAGGAGTTCGGAAGATCTAGCCGACTCAAATTACTTGCCATATTGCGTCAACACTCAACTTCCTAGACACTATGGGACCACGCC
>JACPPM010000069.1 GCA_016191015.1 Acidobacteriota bacterium
ACGGAGCGGTCGCCTCGGACGGATCAGAGTGGCTCGGAAGAACGCTCTCACGCTCCACGCTCCAGGCCCGCGAAGCGGGCCGGACGCTCTCACGCGCGGCGGAGACGCAACCTTTTTGGTTGCGGCTCCGCCGCGTTAGGGTGACACGCGCCGCCATCCATGCTCGTCGATATCGATCGCGATCGCTCCGGAGAGGTCAGTCCGCAGCACCTGGGCGCCTGCCCCCCGATAGCCGGCGAGCACGTCGGGATGCGGCAGCCCCCAGCGATTCCGAGAACCCACGCAGACGACGACGACCTGAGGGCGCACGGCGGCGAGGAGCTCTTGAGTCGAGCTGGTGCGGCTTCCGTGGTGCGGGCTCTTGAGCAGGATCGCCGAAAGCGGTTGCCCGGACGCAACCAGGTCAGCCTCGGTCGCCTTCTCGATATCACCGGGGAGTAACGCAGCACTGCCCGCGTAGGTGAAGCGCAGAACGACGGAATCGTTGTTGAGCACGACCGGTCGGCGGGTGGTCGTGGACGGATGAAGAACCTCGACCGTGACCCCGTCGCATTCGATCCGATCGCCACGCGTGACCTGCTTGATCGCAAGCCCGTCCGGGAGCGAGTGCCTGAATTTGGAGGAGTATGGATCGCCCAGCGGGTTGATGCCTTCCCACACTTCACCGACATCGAAGTTCGAGACGATCGAGCGGAGGCCGTTAATGTGATCGGGATGGGCGTGCGAGATCACGACATAATCGATGCGGGTGACGCCGCGCCGCAGCAGATACGGCGACAGGACCTTCTCACCGAAGTCGAACGAGTCGTCGTAATTGCCGCCGCCGTCGATGAGCATGTGTCGGCCGCGCGGAAAATCGACGAGGATAGAATCGCCCTGGCCGACGTCGATGAAAGTGAATCGGAGTGCGTCCGTCCGTGACGAGATCGGCCATGCGATGAGAACTACCCACCCGGCGCCGATCAGGATGCTCTGGGGCACCTTGAGAGACCTCCACGCGCGCGTGAGGAGCGTCGAGGCCAGGAGAACATAGAAGAGGGCGACCAGCCACCAGGGCGCTGGCGCGATTCGATAGGATAGTATCGATGGAAAAGGCGTCGCATCGGAAAGGCGGAGAAATGCCTGACCCCCGATCTCGAGCAGGCGGCCTGTAGGGACGGTGATGAAAGCCGCGAGATAACTACATCCGTAGTAGACAAACCCGATCCCCATGATAATCCCGGACAGAGGGATGGCGAGGTAGTTCAGGAGGAGGCCGGCGAGCGTCACGCGATTGAAGTAGTAGGCCAGGTAGGGCGCGAGTCCGACGGAGGCCGTGATGTTCACGGCTGTCATGTTCCTCAACCAGCCCGCACGGCAGCCCTCCTTCATCCCGAGGCGGCTGATCGCTGGGGCGAAGGCGACCAGCAACCCGGTCGCCAGGAACGTCAGCTGGAACCCGTAGTCGGCGACGACGGCCGGACTGGCGACAAGCGAAACGCAGAGAGCGATCGCCACAGCATTCGTCAACTGGTGGTCCCGCTCGAAAAAAAGACCGGCTAGATACACGCCGATCATCACAAACGACCTCATCACAGATGGCTCGAACTCGACCATCGCGGCATAGAAGAGCATGGCAATGAATACAAGCACGATCCGCGGGCGCTGTGGCACGTGGAGCGTCCGCATGAGGATGAAGAGCAAAAGCGAGAACATCGCGAAATTGCCGCCCGAGATTGCCAGCAGATGGTACAGTCCCGAGCGGCGCATCGATTCGTGCACGGCCGGACCCAGGTTCTCACGTTCTCCCAGAATCAGCGCTGCCGCAACGGCCCGGCCAGGCGAGGTGGGCGTCCGCGCCGTCAGCCGGCGGGAAAAATCGCGTCTGATCAGGGCTGCGGATCGTCTCAGGCCAGGCGAGCCGGCGGCGGTGCGGTGAACGAGGGCGGGGCTCTTGGTGTACCCACGATGGTGGATCGATTCTGTCTTCAGGTAGCTCGCCTGATCGAACGCTCCAGGGTTCCTGAAACCGCTCGTCGCAAAGAGCTTGACCGACATCTCGACGCGATCGCCGGGGAGGAGGTCGGGAAGAGCTTCGCCGATTTGACTCGCCGGCACCGCGATGCGGGCGTTGAAGTCGCAGCCCAGCTTCATCTCGGCGCCCAGCGACAACTCTCCGACGGCGATGTCCAGCTCGGTTCCTCCCACCATCCGTGCACGCGGAAGCCGGATCACGCTGCCGGCGACGTCGACGTACTCCGTGCTGGCCCGCGCCAGGAGATCCGCGGGGAGCAGTCGTGATTCGTAATTCCGATCGTCGATCGATCGGTTGAAGGCGCCGCACGGGATGAGGCCCAGCGACACCAGGAGAACGGCGCGAAGATCGTGTCGGCGACGCAAGGCGATCCAGGCCGCGGCGAATGCCGACGCGGCCGCCAGTGCGAGCAGCCAGGGAGGAGCACCGGGAGGGACGAGCCACGTGCCGGCCAGGAGCCCCAGGGCAGGGAAGAGGAGTGGGTGCTTCACGGTGCCGTGCGCACTGCTCGCAGGCGCGCCATCACTTCAATGTCGTGCGTCTGCGGAAAGAGGTCGAAGGCGCGCAGAGACACCAGCTCATACCGGCCGGCTCCGGTGATCCGGCGCAGATCCCGGGCGAAGGTTGCCGGTTCGCACGAGAAGTAAACCAGGTTCTGAGGGAGGTGCTCCCGGAGCCAGCAAGCAACCGACTCCGGGATCCCTCCACGGGGCGGGTCCATCAGCACCAGATCGGGCCGGGAATCCGCGGGCAGCTGCGTCAAAAAGCTCTCCGCGGTGCCTGCCACCAGCCGGATGTTTGATCGGGCACGTGCGGCGACGCGAGCGAGACGCAGGGATGCCGCGTTTTCTTCGACACCGATGCAATGGTCGAATCGGCGCGCCAGCGGGAGAGTGAAAAACCCGGCACCGCAGTAGAGATCGAGAGCCATCTTTCCCGAGGCAGGCAGTTCGCGTTCGAGGGACTCGATCAGCGACGCGTGCAAATGACGATTCACCTGGAAGAAGCACTCCGGCGAGGCCGCATACTCGTCGTGGCCCACATCGATCACAGCGTACTCGCGACCCACGCGGGTTGGATGACCCCCGGCACCAGTCACGAGAACGCCGGCACAACCGGGAGTACTGAGGAGCTGATCGACGACGCTCGTCTTCGGTGTGCCCTTGATCTGGACTCTCAGGTAGAGGTCGTTGGCAGTACCGGTGAGAATGTCGATGGTCTCGACTCCGCGGATCCGCTTCAATCTATCGACGAGAATCGGCAGGAAGGCGTTGACATGATCCGGGAGAAGGAGGCATCGATCGATCGGGCAGATCTCGTGGCTCTCCCGCGCAAAGAAGCCGACGCGGACCTGCCCGGCGACGCGAGCGACTTTGAGCTGCGCCCGCATCCGGTAGCCGAATTCAGGCGACGGTGTCACCGGGATTGTCTCGCGCCAGTCGAGGCCGCCGATCCGGGCGAGTGTCTCGCGGAGCGCCTCAACCTTCAGCTCGACCTGATACCCGTACTCCGCATGCTGGAGATCACACCCGCCGCACACGCCGTAGTACGGGCAGGGAGGGGTGCGGCGGTGAGGATTCGCCGTCAGGACCTGGGTGACCTCACCCCAGGCCGCGTTCTTCCCGCGATGGATCCTCCTGACCTCAACATCCTCATCCGGAAGAACCCCGGGCAGCAGGATGGCCTGACCCCCCTGATGGGCAAGACCGTATCCGCCCTGGACCAGCTTCTCGACGCGAAGTGTGATCGGCTCAGACGACGCCAATGGACCCATAGTCCGCTGCGCTTAGGGACCAGGCTGGCAGGTCTTGAGACGAAACTGCAAGACCTCTCGCGCAATGAGATCACGAGGAGTTCCTCGTGAGTGCAAAATGCAGAGTCCAAAATGCAAAGTGCAAAACTGTCGACCCGCTGCTTCATTTTGCACTTTGCATCTTGCACTTGGGATTTTGCATTTCCTCAGCCGGTGCAGGCGGCACAGTCGCCCCGTTTGGTGGCGGCTGGTCCGCGTCATGGAGCCCACTATTTCTCTCATCGAACGCGTCCTTCCCACGTGACACCGATGATCGCTCCATAGCGGTGATTGTCGCGGTTCAGCCCTGCGCTGAGACCTGCATCGACGCACATACGGCCGCGACGCACGCGGAGGCCGGCCAGGAGATTGTGGATATCGTCAGTTCCGGGGCCACCAGGCCCAGCCCGGCCCGAGAGCTCGATCATGGGGCTTATTCTACCATTGTAGATAATCGCGACCCCATAGCGAAGCAGGTCGTTCTGCGATCGCTGGGTGACCGGGTCGTCCTGGATGATGGCACCCATGTTGAGGTGAACTTGATATCGAGTGCGCAGCCATGTCGCAAGGAAATCGGCACGGACGCTTATCTGGTCGTTGCCCAGCCCGTAGGTATCGCTGGTTTCTGGCAGGATCATGCCGGCCCGGAACGCGAGCGCCGAGGCTCCGAGGGCTCGCGGAAGCCGAACCTTGAACGAAAGATCGACGTCTCCCGAATCCCACACGTGGCGGCTCGTGTCGAGGAGAATGATCGGCGTGCGCAGCTCGATCTCGACGTTGTCAGCCAGCCCGTACGAGAACCCGGTATCAAACAGTCTCACCTGACGGACCTTGAGGCCGGTGAGGGGCAGGGACAGATCCTCGACGAGAGCGACTCCTGTTTCGGCCCGGAGAACGCCGCGCTCCAGTGTCGTCGCCGCCTCGACCTGGAGCAGGGGATGATCCTGCGCCCCGCAGAGTGGAGCCACGAGCAGAAGACACACGAGTGCGTGGGGCCAGCCCACCGGTCCGGGCGACGCCACGGGCTATCTCACAATCCGGCGCGATCAGGTCGAGCTGCGACGCCGATCTTGAGGTCGCGGTACTCGTATCGTTCGTAGAGCGTGTCGGGCGGGTCGTAGAGCTCGAGGGCCACCGGCAGCATTGTCTGCCTGTCCACACAGACGATGACTGTGGCCAGCGCGCTCTCGGTGTCTTCGAAATCAGCCCGGATCCGGATGCACATATATCCCGCGCACTCCTCGAGCGCCGTCTTGAGGACAGCCGCCCCGCTGATGGTCGATGCGACGCGTTCGGCGAGCTTGCCGATGCCGTGATCGGTGATCGGGTGATGATTGCCGGAGGCGGCACGCGGATCGGTCGGGCTGAGGGTGAAGGTGAAGAAGGCGAGGAGGCCGCCGCGATGACCGCGGATCACTCCTTTCGTGCCGTCGAAAACAATCTCCTGCCCCTTGAAGCGCTCCCCCACCCATCGCATGCGCATCTCTCGGGGGTTTGCCACGACGAGCTCGATTTCTTCCTCCGGGGCCAGCACGTCCCCCAGCCTCTCCTGCTTGATGAAGGTCGCGGAGTAGGAGGTGAGCTCTGCGGCGCGCGATGACATTTGAGCGAGTGTCTTCAACGCGTCCGGAGGTCGCTCGGCAAACAGAGGTCCACCGGCGAAGAAAGGAGCCGTGAGTATCAGAGCTCCCAGGAACGACGTATGTCCGGCCCACATGGTCGCGCATTCTACCGTGGAATCGCGCAGAGTGGAAGCCAACGTGGCGACTTCTGCAAGGCTACGGCAAAGTCCCGGAAACCGCAGAGTTC
>JACPPM010000017.1 GCA_016191015.1 Acidobacteriota bacterium
ACGTTCGAGTGGGTGAGATCCTCCGAACCCCTCTCAGGAAAGCAGGAAGGGAGGAATGCAGGAACGGAGCAGTCATCTCCGGAGCTCAGGGTGGCAACGAACAGACCCCTTCCTGCCTTCCTAACTTCCTGCTTTCCTGAGAGGTGCTCGGAAGGGTCTTGCAGCGTGCCTGGGTCTTGGCTGTTTGGTTGCGGCTCCGCCGCGTTGGGAATATTCTCAGCCTCGATCCCGGGCACCTGCTCGAAGTGAACACAGGCTCGGTGCAGAGGCGGGAGTATTGGGACCTGATCTATCCGATAGACGACGGTTCTTCCGAGCCACCCTGATTGTCCGAGGCGAGCGCTCCGTTCCTGCATTCCTCTCCTCCTGCGTTCCTGAGAGGAGCTCGGAAGATCTTGCCCCCTCGCATTCTTGCCATTTCGTGTCAACACGCAACTTGTAAGACACTACCTCCTGCGCCGCCAGATCGACTGGATCGACGATCTGCTGTCTTATGAAAAGGTGAACCGACAGGGATATTTCAATCCGGACACCGTCGAACGCTTGAAGACCATGTACCGAGACGAGAGATTCCGGATCAACCAGACGTTCGAGAGGGATCTACTGATGATCGTCCTGACCATCGGCATCTTCCTGGATCTCTTCTCGGTGCCATCGCGATGACGAAGCGGCGCAAGATCGTGCATACCTCGACTGCCGAGCTGTAAACCAATCACGCGCGATCACACTCCCATGGGTGCTGCTCGGCGGAAGCACCTCGTCCTCAGGTTCGGTCCTTCAACGGATTCCACACGCGCAGAAAGCCGAAGTCATTGAAGTCCTTGACATTCGCCGTGGCGAGCTCGGTGATCCCCTGACGCCGGAGGCTGAGCGCCAGACGCACGTCGTAGATGCGACGGCGGGGAAACCCTTGATGCGCCGCGATCTCCCACAGCTCGTCATGTAGGCCCACACTATCGGGATCGAAACCGATCAAGGCCCAGCGAGGATGATGACGGTACGCCTGAATCACCCCCGTTGCCTCCTTGGGTGATAGGGGTCGTTGCACCACGGATGGATTGCGAAGGAGTGTGTAAAGCTCCATCAGCACAAATTCGGACACGGCAACATCCTCCCTGAGACCGAGTCCTGAAATGAAGGCGAACGCCGCCTGGTGCCAAGGACTGTCCGCATTGTAGGCATAGAGCAGTAGATTGGAGTCGATCGAGGTCATTGTGGTCAACGCGATGGCACAACCGGCTCTGCATCGACCCGTGCCGCTTCACGAACTTCGGCATGGTCCAGCCCGCGCCACCCGAGACGGCGGGGCTTGGGTGGAAACCACGATTTACGGGCCGGCGAGGGCGATGGATACGCTCGCAAAAGCAACTCGGCGCCTCGTCGCACGGCCTCCGCCAAGGACCATTCCTTGGCCTCCGCCACCTTCTTCAGGTTGTGATAGAGCTCATCGGACAATTGTATCTGTGTCCTCATCATGCTTTCAATTCTACAGCTACATCAAATTAGTGGCAAGTCGCGAAATGTCTCCGTAGCCCGTGGCATCGTGCTTGCCTGCGGAGCGGTACAAGTGGTCGAGCTACCGCAATTACATCGGCGCTGGTCCGGCGTGTGTGTTCCCTGGGTCGCCACCGAAAAGATACTGGGAGCGTTCGATGGGGACCAAGGCCGCTACCGCAAACGGGTCGGGACCGGAACGGGCCGCATGCGAGCAGCCTCACGGGGGAATCGCCGTGTCTACTCGGGGTTGATCAAGCCCCGACGAAAAGCGGCCGCCACGGCTTCGGTGCGATCGCTTGCTCCCATCTTGCCCAGTATCTCCAAAACGTACCACTTGACGGTGCTCTCTGCGATCCCGAGCAGGCCTCCGATTTCGCGATTCGTGAGGCCGTCGGCGACGAGCTTCAACACTTCGATCTCGCGTCGAGTGAGCGTCGTTCCGGGCCGGCGTTGTTCGAGCAGGCTGCCGACGGCCGCGGACAGACGGCGCTCCCCGCTGTAAACGGCACGGATGGAATCCAGTACCTCTCCGACCGGCGAGTCCTTCAGCAAGACTGTCCGCGCCCCGGCCTTCATGGCCTGGTAGATTGCCTCTTCGCCGGTCGAGGATGTGAGGATGATGACGCGAGCCGTCGGGAACTCCTCGATGATCGCGCGGGTCGCCTCGAGCCCATCGACCGCCGGCAGCCTCAGCTCCAGAACCACCACGTCGGGAACCAGCTCGCGGTACATCTCGACCAGGCGCCGGCCGTCCGACGCGCTGCCGCACAGCGTCATCCCGGGATCGCCGCGAATGATCGCTCCCAGCCCCTCCAGAGTCACCGGGTGACCATCGGCAACGAGCACCCTGATGGGCCGCAGATCGGTCATCGATCCGTTCCGGGCGCGTCGGAAGTGACTACAGGTCGAGAAAGCTGACCCGTGCTCTGATCGAGCGATCGGAGCTTCCACAGAACTGTTAGTGCGCGGGTGTCCAGCCCCACGCTCACCGGGACTTCCATGGGCCGAAGATATGACGGCGTTCTGGAACTGTCAACCGGCACGGCGGGCACGACAGATCCACTCTATTCGCCACCGATCGGTGTCCACGGCGAGACCTCAGTTCTCAGCCCCGGGACTTCCGGCGCTCTCTTCCTCTCGCCCGGAGATAGCCCGTGAAAGCTCCTCGAGATACGGCCTGATGGCACCCATGTCGGGCTGGATCATTCCTGCGGCCGAGTCTTCAGACGCCCACCCACCACCTGAGGCGGTCGCATCATCCCAGGTCTCACCAATTTCCGACAGATCCAAAAGCGTCTCGTCGATCCAGAGCTCGCGTTGCACGATCCGGACTGTCCTTCCATCGACGGGCTCACCCCCCGCAGTGCGGCTGCCGGGCCGATTCAGGATCGTAAGGAGCCCAACGATCCCCGATGCCATCAGGATCCCGATGAGAGAAGCGCTGATGGCTCTTCCTGTGTACTTCATGGCACATCCTCCGCAGGTGCGTTCACACCCGCCCTGGTCACGATCGTCACATCCGCACAGAGTGTGATCGCTTTCGCTGCCGGTGCCCACCACCACACGGCGGGGTGGATACCCCCACCATTCGATGGGGCGCCGGCTCCCGGGGAGGGCGCGCGAGAGGCTCGGCGGCTTCGTTGCATGCAGCCGGACAGGACGAACCGAACGCTACGGCTGTTGCGCTTTCCTCTCCATCTCTTGCATGAAGGACCGGCGTTCCGCAATCACGCGGTCGAACTTCTCCTGCTGCTCCGGTGTCAAGACCGCTCGGATCCGGCCCTGAGTCTTCTCGAAGATGTTCTTGAACTGTGGCAGGACGTCCTTGGTCTGGTGGAGGATCTCTGTCCGGGCGTCCAGCAGAGCCTGGCGTACCTCCTCCTTCTGCGAATCCGTCAGCTCGAGCTCTCTCCCCATCTTGTAGAGGACCACCTGGATCATGACGTCCGGTGAGTGCACAATCTCGTTCTCGATTCGCAGGCGGTACAGGTTTGCGGCGGCTCCACCGCACAAGAACCCTGCGACGAAGACGGCCAGGACCGCGAGGCGTGCCCGCCAGGTCGTCACCTGTCGCCCCCTCCATCGCCCGTCAGCACGGCCGCGAGCAGTATTTCGGCACTGCCGGAGTGATCCGTGTCGACCATGAGGCGCGCGAACGCCTCCTCTTGCGCCCGTTGCAACTGAACACTCTCGTACCCGTTCCACGCCGTCAGCAAGGCCAGGACGACCGCCAGGGCCGGCAGCATCTGCCACGCAGCAGCTCCGACGGGGTGGGCGGTCACCCGCCGCCCTGCCTCGGCAGCAGCAGCCTTGATCCGGGTTATCAAGAAGGGCGAAGGCTCCGGCACGTCCTCAGGTCCATAGGCCGCGGCCTGGAGCAGCCGCTTGAGTGCACGATGGCCGCTGCGGGTTCCTTCCTGTGCCGTCAGCTTCTTGTGCCCTTTCCAGAATAGCATTTTTCACCTCCTCGGTGATCTCACTCGGGTACCAGCTTCCGGAGCCGCGCCCGAGCGCGAAATGCACGGATTTTCACGTTCGCCACCGACCAACCCGTGAGCTTGGCGACGTCGGCCACGGGCAGATCCTCGAGCACCATCAGTGTGAGCACGATCCGTTCCTCCGGCGACAGCTTGGCCAAAAGCTGTTCGGCGTAAAGCCGCACGTCTTCCCGTTCCCAGTAGTTTCCGGCGTCTTCCATCTGCAGGCGATCGTAGAACTCGCCGGGCTCCTCGACCATCTGCGAGATCACCGTCTCCGGGCGTTGTCTCTTTCGCCGGAGCTGGTCGTAGCAGACGTTGACGGCGATCCGGCTGATCCAGTGTTCGAGCGGCATCTCGGCCCGGTAGCTCTTCATCCCGATGAACGCTTTTACGAAAATCTCCTGGGTAAGCTCTTCCACAATCTCCGGGCGCCGGAAGAAGCGGCCCGATATCCGAGCGACCTGTTTGTGACACCGTTTCACCAGTACCTCGAACGCTCCATCCTCCCCCTCGAGGATGCGACCGGCCAGGAGCCGGTCGTCGGCAAGAGCGGCCTGCGTGGGTCCTACAGCTTCGGACAACGTACCCCCGATTTTCCATCGCTGTAGGACCCACGCATGTGCGACCGCTGAGATCATACCATCACAGCAGGATTTCGATCATCCTGATGACCATCTCGATCTGGTCGATCACCTTTTGGGTATTCTCCTGAAGGATCTTATCCAGCTCGGCCTGTTGCTTCGCTGTCAAGAGCGCCCGGACCTCGGAGTAGATCTGAGCCCGGTGGGTGGCGAGCTGGAGGTCGAGCGCCGCGACGTCGGCCGACGCCCCGCGGATCGCAGCCTCGTTCACGGACGGCTGTCGGATTGCGCTCAATAGGGACATCCGTGCTTTCTTCTCCGCGCCGGCCAGGCTCTTCAGGTCCTTCCGATGACTCTCGAGCACGTCCTTGATCGCCGCCTTCTGACCTGCCGTCAGCTTGAGTCGATCGAAGCCGAGTGCTGAGAAGTCAGGGTTGTTGGCGAAGGACTGCATCTGCTGGATGAGCCGCGCCTGCGTCTCGGCCATGTACTCGGTCAGCGCGGTCTTCTGCGTCTCCGTCAGAAGCGCCCACACCTCCGCATACACCTCACCGCGCTCGACCGCCAGGTCCGCATCCAGATCCGCGATCACGGCCGAAGCTGCCTCGATGGCGCCCATATTGACCGACGGATGGCGAATGGCCTTTTGGAGGGCCATGCGAGCGCTCTTCTCCCCTTTCCCGATCGACACGAGCTCCGTCTTGTGATCCGTGAAGATGGCCTTGATGCCGGCATCCTGGTCGGCAGTCAGGTCGAGTCTGGCGTGCAGATCGAGGAGCCACTTCAGGACCGTGCTTGCCGGGCTTCCGGAGAGAAAAGGTGATGCAGCGTGCCCTGCTGCCAGAATCGGCCGGCCGATGGTAACGGCTGAGGCCAGAGTGGCCAGGACCGCGATGGCGACGACGAATAACCCAATCCGTTTCTTCAACATTCGAATTTTCTCCTACTTCTTTGAGATTCCAATCTTTCCTTACGTACCGTGAACTGCGCCTCCGGGATCCCGTACGCATCTAGAGACGGGATAGCCGATAGATCCGTTACATTGCGAAGAAGAGCCGCAGCCGGCAGAAGAGATCGTTCGTCAACCTTCGTGTCTGCCTGGACGTCTAACACAACGATGGCTGCGCCCGAGATCACGGATGTATTGCGAAACAGATCGGGGCCGACTGGCGTAGAATAGAGTGCGTATGGGAGCAAGACGGAGGGGCTGGTGAGTGCCGCGCTGAGGAGGAGGAAGCTCACATGGGGGCACCCTTCGGCCGATTTGACGGCGTCTTCGCGCCCGAGTTTGTTGCGCCGCATCATGGCCCGCGTTGCGGTCGGGGGGGTGCTTCTAGCCGTCCTCGCTGCCATCCTCCCGGGTTATGGAGCCTTGCGTGACGCCGGCGAAGTCGCCGCGGCGCTGGCAGCCGTCTTCATCACGACATCGGTCTTCTACTACGGCTTCCGGATTCTCCGCTGGATCGCCCGGCGGCTGCTCTGGCGCGTGCGGCGGCGGCTGATGATCACGTACCTATTCGTCGGCGTCACCCCGATCCTGCTGCTGGGGCTCTTCGGCGTCCTCTCCGCCTTCACCGGCTCGTCTCAGGCCATGGCCCGAATCGCAGCCGTGCAGATCATGATGGTGGAGAAGGCCGCGGGAGCGAGCGCGCGCGACATAGCGGGCGAGCTTGCCGGGCTCACAGGCGACACCGCGACGACTCAGGCATGGGTCGAGCAGAGGATCGCCCAGATGCAGGGATCGTTGCCGGGCTCGCGGCTGGCGGCATGGATCACGACCAGCGGTGGCGATTCCTCGCATTCGAGCTCCCCACAGTTTGTCGCGCCGACGCGGGCCGTGTCGCCGGTACTCCGCGAGGCGCTCCCGGGCTGGCTCCGTGGGAGGAGTGAGTGGAGTGGTCTGACATACATCCCGGACACGACCGAGATCCCCAGCGTTCGAGTTGTGGTGCGGGCCGACACCGGGGGTCGTTCCGCCGTGGTGCACCTGGAGGTGCCGCTGGGGGAGGCATGGATTGAACGCGTCCGCCAGGTCTCCGACATCCGGTTGTACCCGTGGCGCGGGGAGGTCGAAGCCAACGAGCAGGGTATTACCATACGAGGAGAGGCTGATCCGTCCATAGCGAGATCACCGGAAATGCATGAGAAGCAGACGAGGGATTCCGGGGAATCAGGAATCCGATATCCTGTGATCCTGAATGCAACCGAGTGGATCAACGGCGCGACGCATCCCAAAAGTCACTTTGTCTTCGGCTGGACATGGGCTGACGCGACGAGGCAGATCCTGGGGAGCGGTGAGTTTGGCCGCGTGCTCCGCATTGGCTTCAATGCCATCGGGATCTCGTTCGTGGTTCTGGAGATCGTGGCGCTGTTGGCGGCGATCTGGATGACACGGGCGGTGACCGGGACCGTACACGAGCTGCACCAGGCGACGGAGTTGATCAGGCGTGGGGAGTTTTCGCACCGCGCACGTGTGAAGTCCCACGATCAGCTCGGCGAGCTCGCCACGGCCTTCAATCATATGTCGGCCAACATCGAGCTCCTGCTTGAAGAACGAGTCGAGCGCGAGAAACTGGAAAGGGAAGTGGAGATTGCCGCCGAGGTCCAGGCTCAGCTTTTCCCGCGTGAAGTGCCGCACATTCAGACGGGTGAGGTCGCGGCTGAGTGCCGGGCGGCCCGCGGAGTAGCCGGCGACTACTACGACTATGTGCTCATCTCCCCGGGTCTCATGGTCTTCGGCCTCGGCGACGTCTCGGGCAAGGGGATTTCGGCATCGCTCGTCATGTCCAACCTCCAGGCCTCCTTTCGTGCACAGACAACGCTCCTGTCCAACGGCGCCTCAGCCTTCGCATCGCTGTCGGCAGCGGGCGGCACCGATCCCGGGTTCTCCCTCGCCGGGCGCCGAGTGAGCGATGCCCGGGATGGCGCGGTCGCGCGCATGGCGGCTAGTATCAACGAGCAGCTCTGTGGGAGCACGGATGCCAACCGCTTCGCGACCCTGTTCCTGGCGCTGTATGACGATCAGACCGGCGTCCTCCGTTATACGAATGCCGGGCACAACTCCGCGATCCTCGTGCAACCCGATGGGTCGACCGAGCAACTCTCGCGTGGGGGCACGATCCTGGGCGCTTTCGATTTCGCGGAGTATGAGGAGGCCCGGGCGACGGTCACGCCCGGGGCCGTGCTCGTCGTTTTCTCGGACGGCATCAGCGAGGTGTGGAGCCCCGATGGGCTGGAGTACGGCGAGGAAAGGCTGTCGAGCTTCATCGTGAACCATCGCGATCTATCGGCCGAGGCGCTGCGGAGCGCCATCTTCCAGGAAATCGACGCATGGTCCGGCGGGCGCGAGAGGAATGACGATCAGACGATCGTGATTCTGAAATCCTGTGTCAGGCCCACGCCGCCCGTCGGCGGTCCGCCGCAAGAGGAGCTGCTCCAGGAATCTCCAGGATGACCGGGCGCGCGGGGTCCCTCGTAGCGCTGGCTCTCGGTGGCGCCGCGGTGATCACGGCGATCGTCATCTGGAGGCGCCCGGGCGATTCCCACCCCAGGCCATCAGGCCTCAACGTCATCCTCATCACCATCGACGCGCTCCGGGCCGATCACATGGGGCTCTACGGATACCCTCATGACACAACCCCGAACATCGATCGATTCGCAGACGACGCGATCGTCTTCAGGAACGCGTTCTGCACGATCCCGAAGACGACGGGGTCGGTCGCGACGATCATGACAGGGCTCCACCCCTTCATCCACGGAGTCGCTCCGTCCAACGACCACATCCCCTCCGACCTCGGCACGCTGGCCCAGGTCTTCAATCGCAGCGGGTACCGCACCACCGCGGTTGTGGATAACGCCAATCTGAGCCGCGCCTATGACTTTGCACGCGGATTCGATACCTACACGGAGGTGTGGCGCGCGGCGCCCGTGAAGAGCGCATCCACGGCATTCATCAACCGCACCGTCCTCCAGTTTCTCGGGCAGGATCGGCCCAAGCCCTTCTTTCTCTGGGTCCACTATGTCGAACCTCATACGCCGTTCGTCCCGCCCTCGAATCACATCCACTACGATCCATCGGTGAAGGGTCGTGATTTGCGCACCGTTCCGGCAACCTGGATCCGGCCTCAGATCTATGCCCGCTCCATCCTCGATTCGGCCACGCCCTACGAAGGGTACCTGATCGCTCTATACGACGGCACGATCCGATATGTCGACGAGGCCGTCGCGGAGATCCTCCAGGTCATCGAACGCCGGTACAGGGGAAACACCGTGGTCATCATCTCTGCCGATCACGGTGAGGACCTCGGTGAGCACAACCTTTTCATCGACCACGGCATGCTCAGCTTCACCACCTCCACCAGGGTGCCGCTCATCCTTCGCTTTCCCGGCCAGTCCGCGCGAGTCGTCACGGACCCGGTGAGTCTTATGGACATCTATCCGACCCTCGTCGGCGGGGTGCTCGGCCGGCAGCCTCAGGCCCCCGGCAGCACCGCCTCCCTTCTTTCGCCAATCCCAGCACGCAGGCTCTACCTCTATGCCAGCCAGAGCCATGCGATCGTCGACGGCACCCGCTATTACACGCTCATCGATGATCAGAAACTGGCGGAGAGCCTCCACCTCGCTTCCCGGTACTGCTTCGACATCGCCGACGGCACAGACCGGACCGTGGATGTCCAGGCCATCCTGCCGCAGTTCGACCGGGCCGAAGCCGACTACCAGGAGCTCCACCGCCAGCACCCATATCCCCGGCGTGGAAGCGCCGGGAGCGAGGCTCCGGATCTCCCGGCTGAGGATCGTGAAAATCTGAAGACTCTCGGCTATCTCGAGTAAGGCCGAACGGCCGCCGCCCTACGGTTCTTGGGTGGAGCTCGCCACGAGGGATGCGCCCCCAGCGGTCTCGCGCGGCGAGCCCGCCGAACCCCATGAGCTCCCGAGCGGGCCGGTCGTGGCCTCGACCGTATTCAACACCTCGCATCGCTCGACCGCCGCTGCCATGTTGTTGTGGTCGGTGAATAGCGGACGGTCTTCCTCGAGATGGTCGACGACGCGCCTGACGGCGGCGTGGGCCGCCCTGGTCCCGTGCCCCGGGTTGAACGCGCGGAAGTCGAGCGCCTGGGCGGCCCCGATGAGCTCGATGCCCAGCACACCGCGCGCGTTACGCAGAATCTGTTTCGCTTTCAGCACGCCATTCATCCCCATGCTGACGAAATCCTCCTGATCTGCCGCCGCCGGGATCGACTGGATGCAGGAAGGCGTGCTCAGGATGCGCTGCTCGACGATCAGCATGTCCGCGGTGTACTGGCTCAGCATGTGTCCCGAAAACATTCCGGCCCCCTTGGTCAGGAACGCCGGCAACCCGACACTGAGGGCGGGATTCAGCAGCCGGTTCAGGCGACGCTCCGACAGCACGGTGATCATGGTAATTCCCGCGGCGATCATATCGATCGGCATGCTGACCGGCGTACCCTGGAAGTTGGCGCCGGTGAGAACCGCGTTTTCGTCCGGCAGGAAGATGGGATTGTCAGCCACGGCGTTGAGCTCGATTTCCACCTGCTTCCGCGCGTAGGCCATCGAATCCCGCAACGCACCGATCACCTGCGGGGTCGATCGCATTGAATAGGCATCCTGGACTTTCACCTTCAGCTTGCCGGTCACCAGGTCCGATCCTGCCATCACGGCCCGCAGGTTGGCGGCGCAGGTGATGGCACCTGTGAACCCGCGCAGCCTGTGAAGCCTCTCGTCGTACGGTTTCATATTCGCGTGCAGCGCCTCGAGTGTCATGGCGGCTGCGATCTCGGCCTGCTTGATCCATCGTTCGGCGTCGTAGAGCAACAGCGCCCCGATGCCGGTGATGAGGTTCGAGCCGTTGATGGCGGCCAGACCATCCCGAGCGCGCAACCCGGGAATCGGAATGCCCGCACGTTCCATCGCCGCCCGCGTGGGCATCCTTTCACCCTGATAGAAGCACTCGCCCTCGCCCATCAAGCTGAGCGCGATCTGGCTCATCGGCGCCAAATCTCCGCACGCGCCCACGCTGCCCTTCTCGCACACAACCGGCGTGACGCCACGATTGAGCATCTGGACGTAGGTCTGGGTGATCTCCGGGCGGCATCCGGAGTGGCCCCGCGCGTGCACGTTGACTCGGCTCAACATCGCCGCCCTCACATGTTCAACTGGACATGGCTCGCCGATCCCGGCCGCGTGGTTATAGATCAAGTACCGCTGGAATGCCTGGACCTGTTCATCCGTCAGGACAACCTCGGAGAACTCGCCTATGCCCGTGTTCACCCCGTACATGATCTCGTGTGCTTCGATCTTCGTTTCCAGCATCCCGCGACATTTCCTGATCCGCTGGATGGCCTCCGGAGCGAGGATCACTTCCTCATTGTCACGCGCCACGCGAACCACGCCCTCAATCGTCAGGCTGCTTCCATTCAGAACCAGAGCCATGTTCCATCCTCTCTCGATGCGAAATCGCCGAACGCCGCGAACGGTAGCAGCAGGCTTCTCGCCATGTCAACTCCGCCGAAAAACCGCGGTCCCTCCTGCCCCCGACTTCAAACTTGAAACTTGAAACTTGAAACTCCAGCGGGCCTGGTCACGCGGGCCATCACCGACTTGAAAGCCGGGGTCTTGGATCGCCGATCGATCTGTCTCGGAACCAGCACATTCGCTTCAGGGTAGTACATCGCCAGGTTCCCGGGGCGAATGTCGATGATGGCGACGGAGGCGTCGAGCTGGCCCGCGGAGGTGGTCACGACCACCCGATCTCCCTCGCCGACTCCCAACGATCGCGCATCGCCGGCGGCCATCATCACCACATCCCGTCGCCGATTCCCACGGTAGAGGTCCTCCTCTTCATAGACGACCGTGTTGAACTGTCCTTCGGATCGCAGGGTGATGAGCCGGAGCTCGCCGGCAGCCGGTGCGAATGTGGGCAGCGGCGTGACGTGGAAACGGGCCCTCCCGTCCGAGGTCGCGAATTGCGGTTGATGGAATGTCCGGCCCTCAACCTGGAACTCCCGGCGGGATTCGTCGATCGCCCCGATCGGTTCGTATCCGGGCACAATGCGGGCCATCGCACGCCGGAGAGCGCGATGCGATCGGACCTCGGACCAGTCGAAACGGCCCGACGGCAGGATCCGCTCGGCGAGCGAGGCAATGATGTCCACTTCGGATTTCATCTCCCCACCCACCGACGGCCGACCGCCATCAGACATGCGCACGTAGTTGAACATCGACTCCTGTGTCGTCGGCTGCGACTCCTCATCGCGGGCCAGAACCGGGAGGACGAGAGCCGTTTGCCCGCGGCCTTGAACGTGCCCCACATTGATGCTGGTGGTCAGCGAGACGGTGAGCGGGATCTTGCGCAAGGCGCTTGCCGCCCAGCGCGAGTCAGGGTTGCTGGCGAGGAGGTTGCCGCCCAGGAGCACGGCGGCGCGGATCCGGCCCTCGTCAGATGCCACCATGGATGCGTATGTATCCTGCCCCGGACCCTCTGGAATCGTAATGCCATAGGCTTCTGCCAGCCGTGTCGCGAATGCTTTCTTGAGGACCGGGGAAAGTCCGCACGAATGCACTCCCTGGACATTCGAATGACCGCGAATGGGCAGCAGACCCGCGCCGGGGCGACCCAGCCAGCCTCGGGCCAATGCGAGATTGGCCAATCCCAGGACGTTGTCGACTCCATGGACATGATGCGTGAGGCCCATGGCCCAGAGGAAGACTCCTCGACGCCCCGCAGCAATCGCGGCCGCCACGGCATCGATCTCCGCCCTTGTCAGGCCCGAGGAGGAGAGAAGCACGTCCCATTCCGTGGCCTCGACGTCCGCCTTCACCTCTTCCCAGCCCGAGCAGTGATCCCGGACGTACTCGGAATCGACGGCCCCGAGCTCGACGATCCCCTTCAGAAGTGCCTTGAACACGGCAACATCTCCGCCGGCGTGAGGCTGGAGATAGAGATCGGAGATTTTCGAACCGAAGAGCATGCTCCTCCAGTCCGAAGGCACGCGGAAACGGGTCAACCCGAGCTCGCGCAGCGGGTTGACGACGATGACCTTGCCGCCGCGGCGGCGGAGCCCGACGAGCTGTTTCATGAGGCGCGGATGATTGCTCGCCGGATTGGCCCCCGCGAGAAGGACGAGGTCGGCGCGCTGCAGGTCCGCGAGCACGACCGATGAGGTGCCTGATCCGTAGACTTCGGAGAGCGCCACGCCTGAGGCGGCGTGGCAGTAGAACGAGCAGTTGTGGATGTTGGATGTCCCAAATGCACGTGCGACAAGCTGCAGAAGGAAGGCCGCCTCGTTGCTCGAACGACCTGATGAGTAAAAAAAGACCTGTTCCGGTGGCGATGCCCTGATGGCGTCGCCTGCCAACCCCAGCGCCTCTTCCCATGAGATGCGCCGAAAGTGTGCGTCTCCCTTCCGGGCGATGATCGGGAAAGTGAGCCTCCCGAGCTTTTCGCACTGGAACGAGGTGAGCGATTCCATCACGGCGATCGGCGTGCGCTCGAAGTAGCTCGCCGGGATCGACCTGGCCATGTCGCCGGTCTGTGCCTGGATCGACTTCTTGCAGACCTCGGGGAATCGCCGGGCCTCGTCGACCATGCCACCGCTCTGTCCACCCATGCCGACCGCGCAGGTCTTGCAGGCGTTGCGTGCCCGCAGGCGGCGGTACAGCTTCAGGAACCCACCCGCTTCGCGGCCCTTGCGGAACACATAGGTCAGGGCGGCGATTCCACCGCCAGAGGTCACGCGCGGTCGAGCCATCGCAGGTGAAGTTTAAAGTTTAAAGTTTAAAGTTTCGGAAACAGGGATAGTAGAGCCGAGGACTTGCCAGGTCCATTGAACTTTGAACTTTGAACTTGAAACTCACGGTGTGACCACCGGCCGATACGTCTGTATCGCCTCAAGCCATTTCTCACCCATGAGCTGGTATCCCTCTTTGCTGGGATGCACGTCATCCTTCATCAGGTCCGACTGCCAGTTGCGGCTCTTGATGAAGATGCGGTACATACCGATTTTCGCGATCGCGTTCTCATTCGCCATCTTCCGGATCGACCGATTCCACTGTCTGGTTTTCTTGTTCTTCGGATCGAAGACGTCGATTTGCGTGCGCGGGATCAGCGTCGAGATGATCGGAGTGGCGCCGATCGCCCTTATCTTCTGGGCCATCGTGAGGAGGTTCGCGGTGGTGCGAGTGGCCGTGTAGTTTCCTCGTCTTCCGGTCACATCATTGGTGCCTTCCATAAAGCAGACGATCCCGGGCATTTGTTCGGTCAGGATCTTGTCTATTCTCGAAGCGCCCTCGTCTGTCTGTTCACCGCCCTTCCCGTCGTTGAACACTTCGGCGTAGCCGTAGATCCGGTTCAGTTCGTCTCGCCAGAGGGGATAGAACGCAGCACGATCCGGGTTGTCGCCGCGATCCGTGTCACCCTGCATGATGCTGTCCCCATAGCCCACATAGCGATCGAAGCTGACCGCGTCGTAGGACGCCTGTGCCGAGGAGGCCCCCGGCGCGTATCCAGGCAGACGGAGCGGGTCGAGCGCGTCGGCGTCCAGATCTACTCCCACCCCGCCATAGATGTGCCGGCCGACGCGGGTGAGGATTCCGGCAGGTGCGTCGTAGGATGCGACGCGTACGTCGAAAGATTCGCCGATCGGGGACACCAGCACGCGGCGACCGTGCGTCCCGGATGCAATCCAGAACACGGCTGGATGCGGGCCTCCCAGCAGCTCCGGCGACGATGCGACCTCACCGCCGGGAGGAATCGAGGTCTCCTGGAATGCGCCATCGGGCTGCTCGGTCAGAATACAAATCCTGCGTTCGGCAGCGTCCGCACCCACGCAGGCAACGATGAGGCGCCCATCGGTGCCAGCGGCAATCGACGGCCAGTAGCGATCTTTCCGCGATTCCGTGAGAGGAATAGGTGCCTCCCATGCACCGGGCCGGCCTCGGACGAGCATGATCTGTTCTCTCGATCCTCGGCTCGTGGCTCCGAAAGCCACGCAGTAGCGTCCCCTCACCTGCGTGACGGCCAATCCACCGATCTCCGGGAATCCCCCAAGAAGCTCCGCCCGTCCGCCCGTCGGCTTGCCGAAGACCCGCTCTCCTCCCTGCACACCCCGTACGTAGAAAAGAATTCCATCCTTGAGAACCGGCTGGTCCGCCCCGCGCACTCGATCTGCGATCGACCAGGTCTGATGATTCGTGTCGATCTTCAGTACCTCGACACCCCAGCCTGTCTCGAGCGCAGCCATCACGGTTCCATCGGGGCCGGGTTCGAACGAAGGATCCGCGAAGCTTGGTGCCGCGATCCGCGACCCCTCGCGGACCTCGGCGATCCTCACCTCACCACCCCGTACCGTACAGATGGTCCCGCGGTAGTCCTCAAGGTAGAAGCCAGCGCCCCACGCGGTCGACACCTGCAGGATCAACGGGACCACACGACAGCACCATTCCTTCATGATCAACCCTCCCACACGGAGGAGAGATTATAGGTGTCGCGAGCCGAGCCGGTCAACATCGCATTCCTCACCCAAATCCGCGGCTAAGCCGCGGATTTGGGCAATTCAAAATTCCAAGTTCAAAATTCAAAAACCGGAAACTGCTCGGTCAATCGCCGGGCGCGGCGTGCTCGGGTCGCTTATAAAAGCCGTCCCACACACGAGTCGACAAGGGCAGGCATCTCTTGACAGAAAGAAATCTCGACCGCTTCGGTGCCACGACGAGCGTTGCATCTGCGCTAGGCCCGTCACTCAGGCT